>NZ_CP102290.1:0-318910 GCF_025151995.1 Ruminococcus gauvreauii | reverse complement strand
AGGTGCGATCGCACTTGGATTCCCGGTAGTGACAAATGAGACAGAGAATATCTTCCGCGTACCGAAGAGTCTGATCGTGCAGGAGGATGTCAGCAAATTTAATGCAACTTCTCTTGAAGCCCGCGATATCAAGATCAAGATCACGAAGATCGATATTCCGGTAGCATTCGGTAGTGCCTTCGAAGGCGAGATCATCCGTAAGGGTGATATGCAGGTGGAATTCGACGGCTCCAGAGTGGATTGCTGTGAGCTGGTGCAGACCAAAGAACTGGCTGAAGTGGAAGACCATCACTTTGAGCTGATCGGTAAAGACTTCGATGAATTCGAAGTGGGAAGCAAGCACAGCATCGCATACGTGGTGGAAGTTGCAGGAAAAAATATGCAGCCTGACTTTGAGCCTGTATTTGAGCGTAAATTCCATAACTATGTAAACTGTATCGAGGGCGTTATGCATACAGGACAGAGAGATATGATCCGTGTCCGTATCAGCAAAGATGCATTCAACGCAGGATTCCGTGCAAAAGACCTCGCAGAGGTTCTGTATGCAAGAATCAAGAGTGAATTTGATGCCGTTGTTGACAAATGTCAGGTGAAGATCTACACGAATGATGAAGACTGTACAAAGATCCGTCATGAACTGGCGATCCCTGCATTTGATAAACGTGATGAGAGAATCGGAAATATGACGGATGAATCCGTAGGCGTATACTACAGCTGTATCATGTGCCAGGCATTCTCACCGTCTCACGTATGTGTGGTAACTCCGGAGAGACTGGGACTTTGCGGTGCCGTTTCATGGCTGGATGCGAAAGCAACCAACGAGCTGGATCCTGCAGGACCATGTCAGGTTATCACGAAAGAGAAAGTGATCGATGAGCGTATCGGTGAGTACGAAGACGTCAACGAAGCAGTTCGTAAGTTCTCACAGGGCGCGCTTCAGGATGTATCCCTGTACTCCATCATGGAAAAACCGATGACATCCTGCGGATGCTTCGAGTGTATCTGTGGTATTGAGCCGTTCTCCAACGGCGTATGTATCGCAAACCGTGAGTACGCAGGAATGACTCCTCTCGGAATGACATTCCCTGAACTGGCATCCATGACAGGCGGCGGTGTTCAGACACCAGGCTTCATGGGACATGGTAAACAGTTCATTTCTTCTAAGAAATTCATGAAGGCAGAGGGCGGAATCGAGAGAATCGTATGGATGCCGAAAGAGCTGAAGGATCAGGTTGCGGAGAAACTGAATGCGACAGCGAAAGAGCTTTATGGAATTGACAACTTCACAGATATGATCGGTGACGAGACAATTGCAGAAGATCCGGAAACATTGGTTGCATTTTTGACAGAAAAAGGCCATCCAGCCTTGTCAATGGACCCAATGATGTAGTATAATCAGTGTCAGAAATGCGCATGTACCTAATACGTGCATGCGCATATAAAATTTAAAAGGAGGCTAATGAGAATGCCGTTTAATTCTAAACCACAAAAGTTTAATGCATCTATCAAGACCGTTGAGATCGGATGCGGAGACAAAGCAATCACATTAGGAGGAGAAAGTGTATTTCCTTTCTACACATTTGATGGACCAATCGATAACGCACCGAAAGTTGGTGTTGAAATCACAGATATGGGCCTGAT
This sequence comes from Ruminococcus gauvreauii, assembly GCF_025151995.1. Lineage (NCBI taxonomy): Bacteria > Bacillati > Bacillota > Clostridia > Eubacteriales > Oscillospiraceae > Ruminococcus > Ruminococcus gauvreauii. The sequence goes on along the minus strand of NZ_CP102290.1, from coordinate 317,269 downwards.
CAATGCAACACCGGAGTTGATTACATACTATGGTGAAAATGCATCCATGGCAGATATGGCAGCAAAGGCTGCAGCTATGGAAGGTGCTGATTTTATTTACCTGAGCCTGGAAGGCGGAGATCCGAACGGAGAAAACAAGTCTATTGAAGAACTCGTTGCAGTCGTGAATGAAGTTGCAGGTGCAACAGATCTTCCGTTGGTAGTTGCAGGATGTAAGAACGTTGAAAAAGATTCAGAACTGCTTCCGAAAGTGGCAGAAGCTCTGCAGGGTAAAAACGTTGTCATCATGCCTGCGAAAGAAGAAAACTACAAAGCAATTGGCGCTGCGGCAGGACTTGCTTACAACCAGAAACTGGGTGCTGAGTCTGCAGTAGATATTAACCTTGCAAAACAGCTGAACGTAGTAACCACACAGCTGGGCGTAAAAGCCGACAGCATCATCATGAATGTTGGTACTGCAACAGCAGGCTACGGTTATGAATATGTAGTTTCTACAATGGACAGAATCAAAGCAGCAGCTTTGTCACAGGATGATGCTATGCTCCAGATGCCAATTCTTACACCGGTTGCTTCCGAGACATGGAACGTAAAAGAATCCATGGCTACCGAAGAAGATATGCCGGAATGGGGTTCTAGAGAGGAAAGAGGAATCTCCATGGAAATTATGACAGCAGCAGCTGACTTAGTATCCGGATCCAATGCTGTAGTTTTACAACATCCTCAATCCGTTGCAACCATTTCAAAAATGATTAAAGAATTAGTGTAATCATATAAGAACAGGAGGATAAAAAACATGGCATTATCAGGTATTCAAATATTTAAAATGACACCAAAGAAAAACTGTAAGGAGTGCGGCAGCCCGACTTGTATGGCTTTCTCCATGAAAGTTGCTCAGGGCGCAGTTGATATTTCTGCATGCCCTTATATGTCAGAAGAAGCGCTTGCTTCCTTATCAGCAGCTACTGCACCGCCAATGAAGACGATCAAGGTTGGTACAGGAGAAGGTGAATATACACTTGGCGGAGAGACAGTTCTCTACAGACATGAAAAAACTTTTGTGAGCAAGACAAGATATGCAGTGGCTCTCTGCAGCTGCATGGATGACGCTGAAATTGATGCTAAGATCGCAGCAATTCCGGTTGTTGATTACGAACGTATCAGTGAAAGAATGCAGGTTGAAATGGTTTATGTAAACTATGATGCAGCTTCAGGCGCTGATAAATACGTTGACCTTGTTAAAAAAGCAGCGGCTACAGGAAAAACTCTCGTTCTGGGATGTGATGATGTGGAAGTTGCCAAAGCTGCTCTTGCAGAATGTAAAGACGGTAAACCAGTATTAAACGGTGCAAATGCTTCCAACTACGAAGCTATGAGCGCAGTAGCCAAAGAGGCTGGTGTTGTTCTCGGTGTATCCGGAGCAGACTTAAACGAACTGTATGATACAGTTGCAGCTCTGGAGAAACTGGACAATAAAGACCTTGTTCTGGATGTAACAGGCGCAAGCATTAAAGAGGCTTTTGCAAATGCAGTTCAGGTAAGACGTGCAGCTCTGAAAGATGAAGACAGAACTTTCGGGTATCCGTCTATCGTTAACACTGTTAAACTTGCAAAAGGTGATAAGTACATGCAGGAAGCTCTGTCTTCTGTATTTACACTGAAATATGGTTCCATCATTGTTATGGAAGAACTGGGATATGCTGAAGCACTGCCGCTGTTCGGACTGCGTCAGAACGTCTTTACAGATCCTCAGAAACCAATGAAAGTTGAACCGGGCATTTATCCGCTGAACGGCGCAGATGAGAACTCGATCTGCCTGACAACAGTTGACTTTGCTCTTACATATTTCATCGTATCCGGTGAGCTGGAGAGATCCGGTGTTCCGATCAATATGCTGATCAGCGATGCAGGCGGACTTTCCGTACTGACCGCATGGGCTGCCGGAAAACTTTCTTCTGCTTCTGTGGCAAAATTCATCACAGAAAACGTTGAAGACAAGATCAAGTCCAGAAAACTGATCATTCCAGGTAAAGTTGCTGTATTGAAAGGCGATATCGAATCCAAGTTACCTGACTGGGAAGTTATCGTTGCACCGAACGAAGCAGTACAGCTGGTTAAATTCCTGAAAGACATGCAGGAGAACGGCCAGTTATAAAATGTAAAAAAGGGGGTTTTTAAAGCCCCCTTTAATTGAACATTATTGAATTATGTATTGAGAGAAAAGGAGAAAAAGTATGGCAAAATTCGTAACTATTGGGGAAAGAATTCACTGTATTTCACCTGCAATCAAAGAAGCAATGGCTACACGTAATCCGGAAGCTATCTTAAAACGTGCGAAAGAACAGCTGGAAGCCGGAGCTACTTATCTTGACGTTAACATCGGACCTGCAGAGAGTGACGGACCGGAACTGATGCAGTGGGCTGTTAAAACAATTCAGGAGAACTTTGACAATGTTCCGCTGGCGCTTGATACAGCTAACAAAGCTGCGATCGAAGCCGGTATCGATGTATACAACAGATCAAAAGGCAAACCGATTGTCAACTCTGCAGATGCAGGCGACAGAATCAGCTATATCGATCTTGCAGCAGCAAACGATGCAATCGTAATTGCACTCTGCTCTGACGGACCGATCGCCGCTGACAATGACGAGCGTATGGTACACTGCCAGACGATGCTGGAACACGGCATGATGCTGGGCATGGAGCCTACAGACCTGTGGTTTGACCCGCTGTTTGTAGTTGTTAAAGGTATGCAGGACAAGCAGATGGAAGTTCTGGAAGCAATCAAAATGTTCAGCGATATGGGACTGAATTCCACAGGCGGACTTTCCAATAACTCCAACGGTATGCCGAAAGACATCAGACCGATCATGGACTCCGCACTCGTTGCTATGTGTATGATGCAGGGTCTTACTTCTGCTATCGTTAACCCATGCGATAAGAGACTGATGGAAACCATCAAATCCTGTGATGTTTTCAAAAACAACACACTGTATGCAGATTCCTATCTGGAACTGTAATTAAAATCGAATTAAAAGAGGCTGAATCTATATGTTCAAAGTAACTTTTCAGTTTGAGAGTGGCGAAGTGGTTGAAACCTTCGCCACTTCCGGTGAAAACCTTCTGGAGGTAGCCAGAAAAACGAATGTAGCTATCGACGCCCCGTGTTCCGGCAATGCGTCCTGTGGGAAGTGCCGTGTAAAGCTTATGGGCGGGGAACTGGATTCCAAAAAGACACGTCATATTTCAGAGGAAGAGTATGAACAGGGATGGCGTCTGGCATGCGTCAGCACCATTGAGGCAGATGTCACGGTGATGGTTCCTGATATTGCTTCGGCTTACCGAAGCAGAATGAAAGTTGCGGATTTAAGTTCACAGGATGAGGTCGCTATTTTTGAAAAGACAAAAGCTGGTATCGAAGAGGCTGGTATTGCACTGCATAACAGTCTTCGAACCATATCCATTACGATGGATATTCCAACGCTGGACGATACTATGCCTGATAATGAAAGGCTGGTTCGTGCGCTGAAAAAAGCGACCGGTGCCGAGCGCGTACAGCTGCCTTATACCGTGATGTGCAAACTGCCGGATGTGCTTCGCGCAAGTGATTTTACTGTCCAGTGCGTACTCCGTACAGCGGCAAATGGTCATATCTTTGTCTATGATGTTTATGAAAAGGATGCAGATGTGGTAATTGGCGGTCTGGCAATCGATATCGGAACGACGACAGTGTCCGGTCTGATCATTAATATGGAGACCGGTGAAATCATCGGGAAAGCGTCGAGCGGGAATGGGCAGATCCGGTATGGTGCTGATGTTATCAACCGGATCATCGAATCACTCAAGCCGGGTGGAAAAGAACGGCTGCAGAATGCAGTGATTCAGGAAACCATCAATCCGATGATTGAGCAGATGTGCCGTGCGAACGGATTTGATCCGAAGCATATTTACCGTATGTGCGTGGCCGGCAACACAACCATGAATCATCTGTTTGCCGGAATCAATGCGGATCCTCTCAGAATGGAACCGTATATTCCTGCTTTCTTTAAGACAAACGCATTCTATGCATCCGATCTTGGCATTAATATCAACCCGGATGCACATCTTATCATAGCGCCGAATATCGGTAGTTATGTGGGCGGCGATATCACTGCGGGCACGTTAGTCAGTATGATCTGGAACAAACCGGAGTTTTCTCTTTTCATTGACCTCGGTACGAACGGCGAGCTCGTATTTGGAAATTCTGATTTTCTTATGAGCTGTGCATGTTCTGCAGGACCGGCGTTTGAAGGCGGTGACATCAGCTGCGGTATGCGTGCAACAGACGGTGCGATCGAAGCGTGTGTCATTGACAGGGATACCATGGAACCGACTTTTGAGATCATCGGCGAATCGGATGAGAAGCCGATCGGCCTGTGCGGTTCCGGGATTATCGATGTGATCAGTGAACTCTACCGCTGCGGCATCATCAATCCAAAAGGAAAATTTGTACGGGAAGGAAAACGGATCCGTCATGATAAGTATGGAATGGGGAGTTATGTCCTGGCATTCCAGGAAGATGCGGCATCGGTAAAAGACATTGAGATCACGGAAGTCGATATCGATAATTTTATCCGTGCCAAGGGAGCTATTTTCTCGGCAATCCGTACCATGCTTTCATCTCTGGATTTTGATATCTCCATGGTGGAAGAAGTCTATGTGGCGGGCGGTATCGGAAGTGGAATCAATATGGAGAACGCGGTGAATATCGGCATGCTGCCGGATATTCCGCTGGACAAATTCCACTATATCGGTAACTCGTCCCTCTCAGGAGCATATGCGATGCTGCTGTCGACGGAGGCGGAAAAGAAGACGTACGAGGTGGCTTCCAACATGACATATCTGGAACTCAGTGCGGTGCCGACTTATATGGACGAGTTTGTTGCATCCTGTTTTATTCCGCACACAGATAACTCCATGTTTCCGTCTGTGACACTGAAGTAGGCGGCAGAGGTGACTATGAATTTTGATTATGAAAAAGACAGCAAGGAACGGATTCCCTATGAGCATTACCTGGAGCGTTTTAAACGGGAGGATCCCCTTGTGATCAGTGGCAGAACACAGATTCCGTATGATGAGGAGAGAAAGATTTTTACACTCCGTCTGATGGGAAGTACGTATGAGATTTCCTGGCCGGAGTACGAGGTTCATGCGAAGGAAGATTCCATCGGACACTATCCGCTGGAACAGGCATCCAATGCCAGGATACTGGTACTGCGTTACCTGCTGGAGGGCAGTGCGGCCCCTTCCTCCGGAAATTTCCTGACTTACCGGGAGGTTCCGTGGGGTGAAGTGTATTTTAAACAGTTTCAGGGACGCTGTATCTTTCGGCTGGCATACGGGTTCGGAGGTAAGATTCCGAAATTTCGGGAAGTGATGGAACGTCTGGGAGCGACAAGGACCAGTTTTGGTGACTGCTCTTATGAATTCGAATTTTTAAATAATCTTTATCTGCGGTTTATCCTGTGGGAAGGGGACGATGAGTTCCCGCCGTCGGCACAGATTTTGTTTTCAGACAATTTCCCGGTGGCGTTTCACGGGGAGGACATGGCTGTGGTGGGTGATATATCGATCGGTATGATCAAGGCACTTTCTGTCATGTAACGAAACGGATATGATAAAAGGACAAGGCGAATCAGTTGCCGTGTCCTTTTGTTTTTTTAAAAGTACAATAAGTAAAAAATTATAAAATATTGAAAAAAGAAAAATCTGATGGAAATTAGAAAAATCTATAGAAAAATAGAAAAATCTAATGGATTTTTAGTGCGGAACGTATTATTATTGAAGAGATGAACGAATGTAAGAAGGAATAAATAAAAAAGGAGATTATCTATGGGATTTTCTAGTCTGCAGTGTGATGAATTTGTTGAGATACTTGCATCCAAATCAGCAGTACCGGGCGGAGGCGGAGCATCTGCACTTGTGGCCGCGATCGGTACGGCGCTTGGCAATATGGTAGGATCTCTGACGGTTGGAAAGAAAAAATATATTGATATCGAAGAAGAAATGCTGGCTCTGAAGGCACGCTGCGATATCATGCAGAATGAGCTTCTGAACCTGGTGGAGAGAGATGCGGAATTCTTTGAACCCCTTTCCAAAGCGTACGGCATGCCTAAGGACACAGAGGAACAGAAGGCGGAAAAAGAGCGGGTGATGGAGAACGCGCTGAAAGTGGCCTGCAGCGTGCCGATGGAAATTATGGCAGCATGCTGCGAAGCGATCGATATCATCGCGGACTTTGCCGGAAAAGGTTCTTCTCTTGCTGTCAGTGACGCCGGCGTGGGTATTGAATTCTGTAAAGCCGCACTGAAAGGTGCGAGCCTGAATGTTTATATTAACACGAAAGCGATGAAGGATCGTGAATACGCGGAGGCGTTGAATGCTAAGTGCGATGCAATGCTGGATTATTATCCGAAAAAAGCAGAAAAGATTTATAACAGTATCTTAAATCGTTTGAAATGAAGAGAACACGGTGATCAGACCGCATCCACTGGAAAGGAGAACGGCATGGCGAAACAGCTGCTGGGAAAAGAAGTGACCGCTGCTTTGAATGAACGAATCAAGGCAGATGTAAAAAAACTGGAAGAAAAAGGGGTGACTCCGACACTCGGTATTGTCCGGGTGGGAGAACGTCCGGATGATGTATCATATGAGCGAGGGGCAGTAAAACGCTGCGAGACGCTCGGCGTGGCTTACCAGAAGTTCCTGCTTCCGGCTGACGTGACGCAGGAGGAACTGATGAAGACAATCGACGAAGTAAACAGCAATGACGGTATTCATGGAGTATTGATTTTCCGTCCTCTCCCGAAACACCTGGATGAAGAAGCCGTTGTCAAGGCGCTCGCCCCGGAGAAAGATGTTGATGGAATCACGGATGGATCTATGGTCGGAGTGTTTACGAGCACGCCGCAGGGATTTCCGCCGTGTACGCCGCAGGCATGCATGGAGATCCTGGACCATTACGGGATCGACTGCACAGGGAAAAAGGCTGTCGTAATCGGAAGAAGCCTTGTCGTGGGAAAACCCGCGGCCATGATGCTGTTGAAGAAAAACGCCACAGTGACGATCTGTCACACGCGGACGAAAGACATGCCCTCTGTCGTGAGAGAGGCGGAGATTGTGATCGTCGCGGCCGGCCGCGCAGGCGTGGTGGACGATACGTATCTTTCCCCTGGTCAGATTGTGATCGATGTCGGTATCAACGTGAACGAAGAGGGCAAACTGTGCGGTGATGTGGATTATGAGAAGGCAGAGCCTGTGGTAGAGGCGATTACGCCTGTTCCGGGCGGGGTGGGCAGTGTCACGACATCTGTCCTGGTCGGACATGTCGTGGAAGCAGCTATGCGTAAAATGCACTGAGATATTAAAAAAGCTGCAGAATGTGAAGATATTTCATGAATCCTGCAGCTTTTTAAACCGCTTTATGGTATCGGCTTGTGCAAATTGACGAATTAAGATACAATACTGATAAAGGGTATAAACGTGCCCTGAGCGAATACGAAAATATTAAGGAGGAATCATTATGCTGGATCAGTCTTATTATGACGTGGCAGATGAGGTGATTGGGCGCTATGGCAAAAAAGCCGGTTCGCTGATCCCGATTATGCAGGATATCCAGGGGGTATACCGTTATCTGCCGGGAGAACTGCTGACATATGTGGCAAAGGAAATTGGGATAAAAGAAGCAAAGGCGTACAGTGTTGCGACCTTTTATGAAAATTTCTCATTTGAGCCAAAAGGAAAATATATTATTAAGGTCTGTGACGGAACAGCCTGTCATGTGAGGAAATCCATGCCGGTACTGGAAGCATTGTACAAAGAGCTTGGGTTAAGCAAAGAGAAACGCACCACGGATGATATGTTATTTACGGTGGAGACGGTATCCTGCCTCGGGGCATGCGGACTGGCGCCGGCGATGACAGTCAATGACGAAGTGCATCCCAAGATGACACCGGAGAAAGCAGTTGCGGTGATTCGTGAATTGAGAGGTGATGGCAAATGATTCTGAAAAACAAAAATGATTTGGAACAGGTCCGCCAGGCGGCACGGAAAGAGATGGAGGCATTTGACTGCAGGATTCTCGTCTGTTCAGGGACAGGATGCGTTGCTTCCGGTGCAGAAAAGATCTATCAGACATTTCAGGATATTGTAAAAGATGCTCCGGGTGTTACGCTGGAATTTGCTCCCCATGATGAAAAGGAACACGTGGGCATCAAGAAGACCGGATGTCAGGGATTCTGTGAACTGGGTCCGCTGGTGCGTATCCAGAAGGGCGACAATGTTATTCAGTACATAAAAGTGCAGCCGGACGACTGTGCAGACATCTTTGAAAAGAGTGTCAGACGTGATGAGGTGATTGAAGAACTGCTGTATAAGCAGAAAGAGAAAGTTTACAGACATCCGGATGAGATTCCGTTTATCGCAAAGCAGACGCGTGTCGTGCTGGAAAACTGCGGCAAGTATGACGCGGTATCCCTGAATGAATATATCGCGTCAGGCGGATTTTCGGCATTTGCCAGGGCGCTGTTTGAGATGAAACCGGAGGACGTTGTCGAGGAGATCGATAAATCTGGACTTCGGGGACGCGGAGGCGGAGGCTTCCCGACAGGAAGAAAATGGAAACAGGTTGCCGGTCAGGCAGAACAGACACGTTACGTTGTGTGCAACGGAGATGAGGGAGACCCGGGTGCGTTTATGGATGGCTCTGTGATGGAAGGCGATCCCTACAAACTGCTGGAAGGCATGATGATTGCGGGATATGCAGTTTCTTCTCAGGAGGGATATATCTATGTGCGTGCAGAGTACCCGCTGTCTGTGGCGCGGCTGCGCTATGCGATCTCCGAACTGGAGTCCTGCGGACTGCTCGGCGACAATATTCTGGGAAGTGATTTTTCCTTCCATATGCATATCAACCGCGGAGCGGGCGCGTTTGTCTGCGGTGAGGGAAGTGCCCTGACGGCATCCATAGAGGGCAACCGCGGGATGCCGAGAACAAAACCGCCGAGAACGGTGGATCAGGGACTGTGGGCAAAACCGACCGTACTTAATAACGTTGAGACATATGCAAATGTACCGAAGATCGTGTTAAACGGCGCTGACTGGTTCCGCACGATCGGTTCCGAGAAGAGCCCGGGAACGAAGACCTTCTCCATCACGGGAGCAATCGAAAATACGGGTCTGATCGAAGTACCGATGGGAAGCACACTCCGTGAGATTATCTATGATATCGGCGGCGGAGTGAAAGACGGTGCAGAATTTAAGGGCGTTCAGATCGGCGGACCGTCCGGCGGATGTCTGACAAAAGAGCATCTGGATGTCGGACTGGATTTTGACTCTGTGAAAAAATATAATGCGATCGTCGGTTCCGGCGGACTTGTTGTGATGGACGAGAATACCTGTATGGTCGAGGTGGCAAGGTTCTTCATGAGCTTTACACAGAGGGAATCCTGCGGCAAATGTACGCCGTGCCGAATCGGTACGAAGCGTATGCTGGAGATTCTGGAACGGATCGTAGAGGGAAAAGGCAAAATGGAAGATCTGGACCGTCTGGAAGAGATCGCTGATTTTGTAAAGACGAATTCGCTTTGCGGACTCGGCAAGAGCGCACCGCTTCCGGTCATCAGTACATTAAAAACATTCCGCGATGAGTATGTGGAACATATTGTGGATAAGAAATGCAAATCTCATACATGCCAGGCGATGAAAGTTTACAGAATTGATGCCGAAAAATGTATCGGATGTACGAAATGTGCTAAGAATTGTCCGGCTGGTGCGATCACCGGGGAAAAGAAGAAAGCACATACGATCGATATGACGAAATGTATCCGCTGTGGTGCCTGTGTAGAGGGCTGTAATTTTGATGCGGTCTGCGTTGAGTAAGGAGGAGAAACTATGATTCATGCAATAATCGATGGGATTCCTGTGGAGGTCGAGAAAGGTACGACGATCCTGCAGGCTGCCGAGGCGGCGGGTATCACAATTCCTACGTTATGTTATATCAAGGGCCTGATGCCGGACGGTTCCTGCCGTATGTGTATGGTGGAAATCGAGAACCGCGGATGGAGCAAGCTGGATACCGCCTGTTCCGCGCATGTGTCGGAAGGCGATGTGATCCAGACGAAGAGTGAGAAAGTCATTGCATCAAGGAGAGGCGTGCTGGATCTGCTGCTTTCCAACCATAAGACAGACTGTTTTTCCTGTCCGTCAAACGGTGCCTGCAAGCTGCAGGATTACTGCTATGAGTACGGCGTGGAAAAGACGTCTTATGAGGGGGAGATGACGGATTTTCCGATCGACGATTCCAACCCGTTTTTCACTTATAATCCAAACCTCTGTATTTTGTGCCACCGCTGTGTCAATACCTGTAATAAGATCGTGGGCAGAGGTGCGATCGATACTGCAGAGCGCGGTTTTAATTCCGTAATCTCTACACCGTTCGGCGTGGACTTAAGAGACAGTTCCTGTGAGTCATGCGGAAACTGCGTGGCTGCCTGTCCGACCGGCGCACTGACGATGAAACGAAGAAAAGAATACCGCCCGTGGCAGGTAGAGCGAAAAGTGCTGACCACCTGTCCGCACTGCGCAACGGGATGCCAGTACTATCTGGTTGTAAAAGATGGAAAAGTGGTGGATACGGAGGCGGCGAACGGCCCGTCCAATCGCGGGCTGCTCTGTGTAAAAGGCCGCTCTGGGTCCTTTGACTTCGTACATTCACCAGAACGCCTGAAATACCCGCTGATCAAGAACAAAGAGACGGGAGAATTTGAGCGTGCAAGCTGGGATGAGGCGCTCGATCTGGTTGCTTCGAAATTCATGGAGATCAAGAAAAAATATGGTCCCGATGCGCTGGCAGGATTTGCCTGTTCGCGTTCACCGAATGAAGACATCTATATGATGCAGAAGCTGGTGCGCTGTGCGTTCGGCACCAACAATGTGGATAACTGTGCACGCGTGTGTCATTCCGCGTCGGTAGCGGGGCTTGCGATGACGCTGGGTTCCGGGGCGATGACAAATCCGATCGCGGATATCACCCAGAATCCGGATGTCATCATGCTGGTCGGGTCCAATCCGGAGGAAGCACATCCGGTAGTAGGAATGCAGATCCGCCAGGCGGTACAGCGCGGATGCAAGATCATCGTAGCAGACCCGCGCGATATCGGGCTTGCACAGCATGCGGATATTCATCTGAAACTTCGTCCGGGAACAAACGTTGCGTTTGCGAACGGCATCATGCACGTGATCATCGAAGAAGGTCTTCAGGATATGAAGTTTATCGAAGAGCGAACGGAAGGCTACGAAAAGATCAGGGAAATTGTAAAAGACTATACACCGGAGAAGGTGGGAGAGATCTGCCATATCGATCCGGAGGACTTGAGAAAAGCGGCGATCATGTATGCGAAGGCTGATAAAGCGCCGATCATCTACTGTCTCGGCGTTACCGAACATTCCACCGGTACAGAGGGTGTTATGTCTATGTCCAACATGGCACTGCTCGTCGGCAAGCTCGGAAGAGAAGGCTGTGGTGTGAACCCGCTGCGCGGTCAGAACAATGTACAGGGTGCCTGCGATATGGGAGCGCTGCCGGGCGACTTCCCGGGTTACCAGAAAGTGAAAAATCCGGAGGTCATCGAGAAGTTCGAGAAGGCCTGGGGGACAAAGCTCAGCACCGAACCGGGACTGCATGCGACAGATGTGTGGCCGAAAGCGATCCAGGGTGAGGTAAAGGGCCTGTACATTTTCGGGGAAGATCCGATCGTAACGGATCCGGATACCAGCCATATCATCAAGGCGCTGGAGACACTGGATTTCGTTGTGATGAACGAGCTGTTTATGACAGAGACGGCACAGTATGCAGATGTGATCCTGCCGGGCGTGAGCTATGCAGAAAAAGAAGGAACATTCACGAATACAGAGAGACGTGTACAGAGAGTCAGAAAGGCAGTGACACTGCCTGGCGAGGCAAGGCTGGACACCGATATTTTCATCGATATCATGAATCGTATGGGATATCCGCAGCCGCATCTGACATCGGCTGAGATCATGGATGAGATCGCATCCGTGACACCGAGCTTCGGAGGCATCAGCCATGCGAGACTGGATGCCGGTGAGACGCTGCAGTGGCCATGCCCCTCCCAGGATCATCCGGGCACGCCGATCATGCATGTCGGCAGGTTCTCGAGAGGACTTGGCTGGTTCTATCCGGCAGAGTATGTGCCTTCTGCAGAACTTCCGGATGAAGATTATCCGATCATCCTGATGACGGGACGTATCCTGTATCATTATACAACCAGGGCGATGACCGGCAAGACTCCGGGACTGATGGAGATCGAGGGCAAATCCTTCATTGAGATGAACTTTAAGGATGCGGACGCACTCGGCATTAAAAACGGAGATAAAGTAAAAGTATCTTCCAGACGGGGACAGATCGAATCGACGGCGCGTGTCGGCAGAAAAGTGTCACAGGGTGAATCCTGGATGCCGTTCCACTTCCCGGATGGAAACTGTAACTGGCTGACGAATCCGGCGCTTGACAAATATGCAAGAATCCCGGAATATAAAGTATGTGCGATAAAGATCGAGAAGGCATAATCACGGAGGCAGAGCATGAGTACGTATCCTGAAAAGGTGACATTGGAAGAAGGGCTTGGGCTGTTACTCCCCTGGGGGAATCCGGTAGGGACGGAATGCGTTCCGGTGGATGAGACAGACGGACGGGTACTGGCCCGGGACATAATTTCAAAGGAGAATATCCCGCCGTTTCGGCGTTCTCCCTATGATGGATATGCACTGCGCGCGGCAGATACCGCGGATGCTTCCAGAGAAACACCGGTGCAGCTGACCGTGACTGAGGAGGTGCCGGCGGGCAGCACTGCGACAAGGGCGATCGGGGAGGGCGAGGCGGTCAAAATCCTGACCGGCGCTCCGGTCCCCGAAGGCGCTGATGCGATCGTGAAATTCGAAGATACTTCATTTACGGAGGATACGGTAACCGTATTTGCACCGTCCAAGGAGGGCAGCAATATCGTTCCGGTCGGTGAAGATGTAAAAGAGGGTGAACTGGTGGTGGAGAAGGGAAGGCTGATTTCGCCTGCCCTTGTCGGTCTGCTTGCGGGACTCGGATACGAGAATGTAAAGGTGCACAGGAAGATCACAGCAGCACTGCTGAGCACCGGAGACGAACTGATTGCCATCGGGGAGAATCTTTCTCCGGGCAAGATCCGCAACAGCAGTATCTATGCGATACATGCCTATCTGGAACAGTGGAATGTGAATACGCGGGTTCTGGGCATCGAGAAGGACAATGCGCAGCGCATTGCAGACCGGATGCTGGAGGGTCTGGCGGACAGTGATATGCTGATCACGACCGGGGGAGTGTCTGTCGGCGACTATGATATGGTCAAGGAGGCGCTCACACGGATCGGAGCGGACATTTTATTCTGGAAAGTGAGAATGAAGCCGGGTATGGCATTTATTGCCGCGGTATATCAGGGCAAGCCCATACTGGCGCTTTCCGGCAATCCGTCGGCGGCAGCCGTTTCCCTGTTCATGCTGGGAAGACCGCTGATTCGCAGGATGTCCGGAATGAAGGATTATCAGACGAAAGAGCTGAAAGTGAAAATGGCCGATGCATTTCCGAAGAAAAGCCCGTCCCGCAGGATGATTCCCGGGACGCTGGAGATCCTGAATGGTGAGGCGTGGATCGTGTTTGCGAAAAAACAGGGGAACGGGATGCTCAATCCGATGAGAGACTGTGAAATTCTCGGAGAGATTGAGGCCGGGAGTCCTCCGCTTCGGAAAGGAAGTATCATCAAGGCGTACCGGTTTTTTGACCGGTGAGTGCAAAATGTGAGAAATATGATAACTGCTGCAGGTTCTATGGCTGTGACGCCCTGGGATTTGCAGCTGTTAATTTTCAGTGATCTTTAAGGAGGCAATTATGCAGATACCAGTCAGTGCCGGCATTCTGGCGGGAGGGAAGAGTTCCCGCATGGGGAAAAACAAAGCGTATCTTGAAATCAAAGCAGAATCATTTCTGAATCATACGATCCGCATCTGCAGCTGTTACGATGACATCTGGATTTCTGTAGACGATCCAAAGAAATATCCGGATCTTCCATATCCGGCAGCGGCAGATGAAAAACTGGGATATGGACCGGTTGAGGGTATCTATCAGCTGCTCAGTCATGTCAAACATCCGTATTGTCTGATCCTGGCTACAGACATGCCGCTGCTGGAACAGGAGCTGCTTAAGGCTTTGGAGCAGCGTCTGACGGGAAGAGAAGACTGCCTGATCCTGCGGGAAGCCGGGAGGATTCATCCGCTGTGCGGGATATACAAAAAGACTGTGATACCGGTACTTGAACAGATGCGTGAGCAGGAGATTCATAAGATCCGGCCGCTGTTTGAGCAGGTGAAAACCACATATATAGATCTGGAAGAGCTGGGGTTTTCTGCTGCTATGGTCGAAAATGTAAATACATGTCAGGAATATGAAGCGCTGAGAGAACGAAGTAAGGTGATCCAATGAGGATGCTGAATGAATTTTCCGGAAAAATGAAGAGATGTCTGATGAAGGGACGGCTGCTTGTCTGGTATCTGGATGGATTTGGGTATCGGATGTACGAGTATGCAAAAGATGCCGGATGTATACCCTATATCGCCGGTGCATTTGATGTCAGTCCGGTATCCAGCGTCAGCCCGCCGCTTACGGCCCCGGCGCTGGCTACGATGCTGACCGGTCTGCTGCCGCAGGAACACGGCGTCACCGACCGCAGCGTAAGGAAGCTTGCGTATCCTACAATCTTTGATGAGATATCGGGAACGGCGGCGTGGCTGGAGGGGGACAGCGTAATCCTGAAAACCCCATTTCGCCCCAGACTCCATACGGATCAGAATGGAGAGGGATGTGATTCATGGATCTGCCGGTCCGTGGAGCGTGAGATCGCTGCCGGGACAGAGTTTATCTTTGCGCATCTGCATCAGATCGACGACTGTGGTCATACTTATGGTCCGTATGGTGCCGGGACATTACATCAGATAAAAGAGACGGACAGCAGGATGGCCCGGATCTGCGAAAACTTTTCGGGACACATGCTGCTCATCAGTGACCATGGCATGCACGCAGAAGCCGGCGGCGGGGAGCACGGGACGGACTGTGAGGAGGATATGCTGGCAGTATGGGGGGAATACCGTTGAAGACAGACAAAACATTGCCGCGCGTTACAATAACAGTAAAGAGGATGAAACACGGGGAGATTCTGCAGGAGCAGTATTCCGGGCATGAGGTGCGTCATCTAAGGGAGAGCTGGCATGGCGTACTGCAGGTGGAATTCGAGTCGGAGGACGGTATGGTGACTGCGGTGCCGGTCAGAGAGATTCTGTCGGATAAACCGGGAGAACGGATCATACTGGCAGACAGAAGGAATAACGCAGCGCTGTGCGCGGCGGATGGCAGTGTGAGGTACCGGCTGGTGGCAGAAGGAGATGCTGCCGGCAGGCGCTGGTGCAGAGATGTTATCAGGGTGGAATTTATGGAGGAATCAGAGTGAAAATATGCAGCATCGTCGGTATCCGCAAGTCAGGCAAGACGACCGTGGTTACTGAACTGACAAAGGAATTAAAAAAACGCGGGCATCGGGTGGGGACGGTAAAAACGGTGTTTTGCCCGAATTTCAGCCTGGACGAGGAGGGCAGCAATACCGACCGCCACAGGAAGGCAGGGGCGGATGTCATCGGAGTTAAGGGAAAGCGGGAGATGAGCCTGATCTATCCGTATGGCATGGATGATAACGTGTTCTTTCCGATGTTTGATGTGGATATTCTGCTGGCGGAGGGCGACTACGAGGCAGGGGTACCGCGGATCGTCTGTGCACATCGCAGGGAAGACGCGGAAGAACGCATAAATCCGCATACCTTTCTGCTCAGCGGCCGTATCGGTGAGAGCAAAGAGCAGTTCGGAGAAACGCCGGTGATAAATATACTGAGGGAAGTGGGCAGGGCTGCGGATCTGATCGAGACGCTTTCCGATGTACAGTTCCCCATCCCGATCCTTGCGGCACCGGATGCGGTATCGACGTTCTGTCAGTGCGGATGCCACAAGGCGGAATCAAAGTGCAGGACAAAAAATCAGAATACGAATATGCGGGTGAGTATCGCAGAAAGAGAGATACTGTCCGGGGAGAAAAAGCATATCTTCCTGACGGGTGAGAAGCAGGTCGGGAAGTCTACGATCTTAAACAGAGTATTGGAGGAACTTGCTGTTACACCGGGCGGTTATCGGACGCTGCCTCTTTTTATAGGCGGCAGGCGGAAAGGCAATTACCTACATGGACTGACCGGGATTGCACCTTACGAAAACGACAGCCCGATCTCCATCCGCGTGGGGGAGCAAAAAAGCGTTCCGCTGACGGAAACGTTTGAGACCCTGGGTGTAAAGATACTGGAAGAGGCTTTGAAGTCAGATACCTGGATGCTCGCAGATGAGATCGGGAAGCTCGAGCGGGATGCGAAAGAGTTTCAGGATGTGTTCTTCCGGTGTCTCGATGAGAAGCCGATCGTGCTGGGCGTGCTGCAGAAGACGGATACGCCGTTTGTCAGAGCGATCATGGAGCGGGAGGATGTGACAGTGCTGGATGTGACGGCAGGAAACAGGGAAAACGTTTATGAGGAGATATTGAAAAGACTACAGACAACAGATTGATGTTACGATGCCAAGTGAGAGACGAAAGTCTCTCATTTTGTTGTTTGTCCGAGGGGTATATGCATGTTCCGCCGATCCTGTGCATATAGTATATCAGTATAGGTAAGGGGGTACGCAATGGACACATTTTCTGTTTACAAAGATATACAAGCCCGTACTGGCGGACAGTTTTTAGTCGGTGTCGTAGGGCCGGTGCGCACAGGAAAATCAACATTTATCCGTCGCTTTATGGAGGTGCTTGCACTTCCCGGGACGGAAGAGGGAAAACAGTCGGAGATTAAAGATACACTTCCGGTAAGCGGTTCCGGGAAGCTGATCACCACAGTGGAGCCGAAATTTGTACCTAAAGAAGCGATTGACGTGACACTCGGAGAAGATGTCCATGTGAAGCTGCGTCTGATCGACTGTGTCGGATATCTCGTGTCAGATGCGGTCGGAAACATGGAAGAGGGAAAAGAACGTATGGTGAAGACACCATGGTACGATTATGAGATTCCGTTCCATCAGGCTGCTGAGATGGGGACTCAGAAAGTAATCCGTGACCATTCCACGATCGGACTGCTTGTGACGTGTGACGGTTCTTTCGGTGAGATTCCGAGGGAGAATTTCGTGCAGAGCGAAGAACGCACGGTGGCGGAGCTCAAGGCATGTAAAAAACCATTTCTTATCATTTTAAATTCACAGATGCCATACAAGGAGGAAACAAAACAGATGGTAACTGCCATGCAGGAGAAGTATCAGACTTCGGTAGTGGCAGTGAACTGTGAACAGCTCAAAAAAGATGATATTATCCGGATTTTGGAAAAAATCCTGTATGAATTTCCAATCCGTCAGATGGAGTTTTACATACCGAAGTGGGTAGAACTGCTTCCTGTCACACATCATCTGAAGGCTGATCTTCTGGAACACATCCGGAGCATCATGAAAAATTTTCGATATATCCGGGATATCTATCAGAATGCAGTCACAATCGACAGTGAGTATGTGAGCGGTCTGGAAATGGCAAATGTTGACCTGGCGACGGGGATCATCAGGCTTCGTGTGGACATTGATGAAAAATACTATTATCAGATTATCAGTGAGATGACAGGCGTGGAGATTGAAGGAGAGTATCAGCTGATCCATATTCTGAAAGAAATGTCCCAGATGAAGAAAGAGTATATGAAAGTACAGCACGCAATCGAATCGGTCCGCGGCTGCGGATACGGCGTTGTGATCCCGGAGAAAGACGAGATTGAGCTGGAAGAACCGGCGATCATTCGTCAGGGCAGTAAGTTCGGAGTCAAGATTAAATCGGCAAGCCCGTCGATTCATATGATCAAGGCAAATATCGAGACCGAGATCGCTCCGATCGTGGGAAGCGAACAGCAGGCGAAAGACCTGATCGCTTATATCAAAGACAGTGCCAATCAGGAGGAAGGAATCTGGCAGACTAATATTTTTGGAAAATCGATCGAACAGCTGGTGGAAGATGGAATCCGGACGAAGATTGCACAGATCAGCGATGAAAGCCAGGTGAAACTTCAGGATACCATGCAGAAAATTGTGAACGACAGCAAGGGCGGGCTGGTCTGCATTATTATCTGACCGGATAGACGGAACGAAAATAAAAGGCTGAAATCTCTCGAAATTCAGAGAGATTCAGCCTTTTTTATGGTAAAATATGGGATTGATTACGATGTTGATAAGAAAAAAGCAGAAAACAATATTGTAAAAGAAATGTAATAATTGTATAATAACGTAGGACTTAATCAAAATACGCAGACTGATGAAATATTTTGCAGATTGAGGGACTGTAAAATAGGAAGGGGAGGACAATGGAACAGCATCATATGAGAAGAGGAAAAAGAATACTGGCGGGAGTACTGATCAGCTGCATGGCATTTTTGATGGTTCCCGGGCAGACATTCGGGGAGGAACTGAATTCTGAGACAGGGGAAGAACCCGAGGTATCTGTCACAACGGAACCAGAAGAGCCGGATATAACCGGGGAACCAGAAATCACCGGAGAACCTGAGGCTACCGAAGAACCGGTTATAACCGGAGAGACAGAGATCACAGAGACACCGGAAATCCAGCAGGAAGAGTCAGAGATCTCCCAGGAGCCGTCAGATCTGATGACGGCAAGAGTGAAAGCCGGATGGGTAACAGCAGCAGACGGACGAATCTGGTACCAAAATCAAGACGGAAGTTATCCAGCCGACGGGTGGAAGCTGATTGATTCTAAATGGTATTATTTTGATGCGGCAGGTTGGATGAAAACGGGCTGGATCACGATCAAAAGCGGTACATATTATCTGACAGAGACGGGAGCTCCGGGTAGCAAAGGCGCGATGAAGACCGGCTGGCAGACTTTGAACAATCGAGTCTATTATTTCCAGAAAGGAAACGCGGATGGAAATATGGGCAAGCTGTATACCGGCTGGAGGCTGATGAATGGAAAAAAATACTATTTCCAGATCGGCGGAGACCTGGGAGAGCGCGGGATGCTGTATACCGGCTGGAGGAATCTTAATGGAAATACCTATTATTTCCAAATGGGTGGAAATGAAGGTGAGAAAGGCCGGATGTATACCGGGTGGAGGACCATGAACAACAGGGTCTATTACTTCCAGATGGGAAACGCGGATGGAAATGTGGGTAAATTGTATACCGGCTGGAGGCTGATGAACGGCAAAAAATACTACTTCCAGATCGGAGGAGGTCCCTCTGAACGAGGGATGATGTATACCGGATGGAGGACACTCGGGGAGAATACCTACTATTTCCAGATGGGAGGAACTGCAGGGGCGAAAGGTCAGATGTATAGCGGCTGGAAAAACATTGCGGGACAGGAATACCTGTTTGACGCAGAAGGTGTTCTGCAGAGCCGGAAGATGACAGAGGCAGAATTTGTCGCATATATCGGTCCCATAGCACATAAAGATATGCAAAAGACGGGCATTCTGGCCTCTGTGACAACGGCACAGGCGATACTGGAGAGCGGTTATGGATCTACGGAGCTTGCCATGCAGGCAAACAATCTGTTCGGTATGAAAGCCTCTTTGTCTGGAAATACCTGGAGTTCGGACTGGAAGGGGACGACATATAAGAAAAAGACGATCGAGTATGATAAGGATGGCAACATGTATACTGAGGTTGCCATATTTCGAAAATACGGGACTCATGCAGCGAGTGTGAAAGATCATTCCGATTATCTGGCTGGTGCAAAGAATGGAAGCCGACTCCGCTATCAGGGGGTCGTCGGCAATAAAAATTATAAAAAAACTGTGGAACTAATAAAAAAAGGCGGTTATGCGACGGATCCGAATTATGTAGACAAGCTGTGTGATATCATAGAACGGTGGGATCTGACGCAGTACGACTGAATGAAATACATTTGAGTTTGAAGATATTGAGACGATGATGAAACATTTTACAGGTTGAGGTCTGTAAAGTAGAAAGGGGAAGACATGGAACAGCATCATACGAGAAGAGGAAAACGAATACTGGCGGCAGTACTGATCTGCTGCATGGCATGTTTGATGGTTCCCGAGCAGATATTCGGCGCACAGAATGAAGATCAGGGCATCGGGGAGCTTCCGGTACAGGGCAGCGCGGACATGCCGAATTCTGAGGAGGCAGAAGAACCTGAAGTACCTGTTACGGGGGAACCGGAAGATCCGGAAATGACAGGGGAACCAGATGCTACGGAGGAGCCTCCGGCCGCTGAAGAACCAGAAGTAACGGAAGAACCAGAAGTAACGGAAGAACCAGAAGTGACAGAAGAACCTGACGCCACAGGAGAACCGGAAACCACTGTGACGCCGGAAAGCCAGGAGACGGAGCCGGAAGATCTAATGACCGCACGGGTGAAAGCCGGATGGGTTACAGAACCGAATGGGGATATCAGATATCGGTTTTCTAATGGAAGTTACTCATCTCCGGGATGGGAGAAAATCGGTAAATACTGGTACTACTTTGATTCCAGGGGCAGGCTTGAAACGGGCTGGATCACGATCCCAAGCGGTACCTATTATCTGACAGAGACAGGGGCCGCAGGCGTCAGGGGCGCAATGAAGACCGGCTGGCAGATGATTGACGGCAGTACATATTATTTCAGGGAGTCAGGCTCGGCAGAAGGCGCGGTGACGACCGGCTGGCAGACATTGAATAACCGGGTCTTTTATTTCCAGAAAAATAATACGGGCGGTCATGTTGGCAAACTAAAGACCGGCTGGCAGGAAATTGACGGCAGGAGGTATTATTTTCAGATGGGAGGCGGTCTTGGAGACCGCGGAAAGATGTATACTGGCTGGCGGACGCTCGGTGAAAATACATATTACTTTCAGATGGGCGGAAATACAGGGGCGAAAGGCCAGATGTACACCGGCTGGCGGACGATGAATAACAGAGTTTATTATTTCCAGAAGGGAAACAGTGATGGAAATATCGGAAAACTGTATACCGGCCGCAGGACGATGAACGGCAACATCTACTATTTCCAGATCGGCGGAGGAGCCGGAGACCGTGGAATGATGTACACCGGCTGGCGAACCCTGGGAGAAAACACCTACTATTTCCAAATGGGTGGAAAAGAAGGAGAAAAGGGCCGGATGTATACCGGCTGGCGAACCATGAACAACAGAGTCTATTACTTTCAGATGGGGAACAGCGACGGAAATATCGGTAAACTGAATACCGGATGGAGGCTGATGAACGGTAAAAGATACTATTTCCAGGTCGGCGGAGGAGCCGGAGACCGTGGAATGATGTATACCGGCTGGCGGACCCTGGGCGGAAATACCTATTATTTCCAGATGGGCGGAAATACCGGAGCAAAAGGTCAGATGTATACCGGCTGGCGCACAATGAACGGCAGAGTCTACTACTTCCAGAAGGGAAACGCCGACGGGAATATCGGTAAAATGTATACCGGCTGGCGTACAATAGACGGAAACAAGTACTTCTTCGAACGCACCGGGGCGTACGGAGTGAAGGGAATGAGATACTCCGGCGGCTACAAGACAATCGATGGCAAAAAATATTATTTTGACAGCGATGGCATCTACCGGGAGATTGCCGGCAAAGATTACGTCTACGCCACAGATCCGCTCAACAACAAGACATATAAAGTGGAACCTCAGCTCTATCTGGATCCGCAGATCGGCTACGGCGCCGATCAGGTGACGCCAATGGAATTTTTGGCGGCTGTGCTCTATACGGAGGCGGGGAATCAGGGACTGGAAGGTCAGATCATGGTTGCGCTCACCATCTATAACCGGATGCTGAGCAGTTCGTTCCCGTCGAGTATGAACTTTGTGGTGTATGCTAATCAGCAGTTTGAAGTGGCCAGAAACGGCAGCCTGACAAATCTTCTGGAAGGCATTCGCGATAATGACAGTGAGGCACTGGGAAAGATTAACAATTACACCAGCATGAAAGCTGCAAAACAGGCGACGACGATTTATAATAACTACAAGAACGGGGTAACCAAAAAACGAATCGTTCCGGGAGTTGACGGATTTGAGGATAAAGACTTTGACTGTCTGTTCTTTATGACTCATGCATCGTTTGAACAATTAAACCTGGACGAGAAGGCCTGCGGCGCCTTCAAATATAAGGGACATACATTCTTCAGAGAGTGGAAATACAACTAAACCGTTCTGAAATGTTGCAGACAAATTGTTGACAGTATTCCCGAAAACAACTATAATGAATTTTGGAAAACTTAACTTTTGTGGATCATGGGGAAGCAGTTGAAACTACTGCGCAAGTCCGTTACTGTATAGCCAGATACCCATGCCATAGAGTAACATATATGTTTGCGGCCACCGAAGATATATGAAGAAACAACACAACCGTTGTCTTTTCGTAGACAACGGTTGTTTTTCGATGATACAAAGGAGAAGTGATGAGTCACAGGACAGGACTGGAAGAACATGTTATCGTCAAGGACAACAAAACACTGCGTCTTGGTTATACCACAGGTTCCTGTGCGGCGGCGGCGGGGAAAGCCGCAGCTATGATGCTGCTGACCGGGAAGACGGTGGAAGAGGTTTCTCTGATGACGCCGAAAGGGATTCTGCTGCATCTTCTGATCGAGGATATCCATATGGAAGACGCACGGGTAAGCTGCGCTGTCAGGAAAGACGGCGGGGATGATCCGGATGCAACGAATGGGGCACTGGTCTATGCCGAAGTTACCAGGTCAGAAGATGCGGGAATACATATCAGCGGCGGACCCGGAGTCGGGCGTGTGACCAGACCCGGACTGCAGCAGCCGGTGGGTGAGGCGGCGATCAACCGGGTTCCGCGCAGCATGATCACGAAAGAGGCAGCTGCAGTGTGCAGGGAGCAGGGATACCGGGGCGGACTGAACATTGTGATATCAGTTCCGAAAGGGGAGGAGATTGCGGTTCGGACATTCAATCCGAGGCTGGGGATCGTCGGAGGCATCTCCATACTCGGAACGAGCGGTATCGTCATACCCATGAGTGAAGCCGCACTGATCGAGAGCATCCGTGTGGAGATGAAAATGCTCTGCGAAGCGGGGGCACGTTATCTCGTGATGACACCGGGAAATTACGGGGAAGTTTTTTCGAAAGAGCAGATGGACCTTGACCTGACATACAGCATGAAATGCAGCAACTATATCGGTGAAACACTGGAGATGGCGGCGGGGCTCGGCGTAAAAGGCATTCTGTTTATCTCTCATATCGGAAAATTCATCAAAGTATCGGGGGGCATCATGAACACCCATTCCCATCACGCGGACAGCCGTGCAGAGTTGATGGCGGCACAGGCCTTGCGTGCGGGTGCAGACCTTACCTGTGTGAAACGCGTGCTGGAGACGATAACGACGGAAGAAGCGCTGGATATTCTGAAAGAGTACGATATTCTGGATGAGACAATGCGTGTTACCATGGAAAAGATACAGTATTATCTGAAGCATCAGATAAAAACGGATCTGGATATTGGAACGATCATATTTTCAAATGTACATGGATCACTTGCAAAATCGGAGAATGCAGACAGTATGATCGATATCATCAACGGACAATGTTCATAGGCGCCGAATGAGCGCATCATGATAGAAGTACAAAAAGGAGAAAAAGATGGCAGGAAAATTGTATGGTTTGGGAGTTGGACCCGGAGATCCGGAACTTCTGACTCTGAAAGCGCTTAGAATGATTCAGGAGAGCGATGTGATCGCAGTGCCGGGCAGAGTGCCGCAGGAGACGATCGCTTATAAGATTGTAGTACAGGCATACCCGGAACTGGCAGAAAAAGAGCTGCTTCCAATCGAGATGCCGATGACGAAAGACGCGGATCTTCTGGAGAAGAGCCACCAGGAGGGGGCGGATAAAATTGCAGCACTGCTGGATACAGGGAAACAGGTTGCATTTCTGACACTTGGAGATACAACCGTCTATTCCACCTATCTGTATGTACACGCACGTGTGCAGGATATGGGATATGAGGTGGAGATTGTGAGCGGTATCACTTCATTCTGCGCCGTTGCGGCACGTCTGAATATGGGGCTGGTTGAAAAGGCGGAACCGCTTCACGTGATACCGGCTTCTTACCAGATTGAGGAAGCGCTGAAACTGCCGGGGACCAAGGTTCTGATGAAAGCCGGGAAGCAGATGCATGAGGTGAAAAGACAGCTGAAGGAACTGAATGCCAACGTGGTGATGATCGAGAACTGCGGTATGGAGAATGAGAAGATTTTCAGGGGAGCAGATGAGATACCGGAAGATGCCGGATATTATTCCCTGATCATAGTAAAGGAGAAAAACTAAAGAGATGATACATTTTGTTGGAGCGGGCTCAGGTGCCCCTGATTTGATCACAATTCGCGGTAAGAAATATCTGGAAGAGGCAGACGTCATCATCTATGCAGGCTCACTGGTCAATCCACAGCTGCTGGATTATGCCAGGGAAGGCTGTGAGATTTATAACAGTGCAAAAATGACTCTGGAGGAAGTACTCGATGTCATGTATGCGGCGGAGGAAAAGGACCTTGTGACCGTACGCCTGCATACGGGCGATCCCTGTCTTTACGGGGCGATCCGGGAGCAGATGGATGTGCTGGATGAGAAAGAGATTGCCTATGATTCCTGTCCCGGCGTCAGTTCTTTCTGTGGTGCGGCTTCCGCACTGAATCTGGAATATACGCTTCCGGACGTGTCACAGAGTGTCGTCATCACAAGGATGGCAGGCCGCACACCGGTGCCGGAAAAGGAGAGCATTGAATCGTTCGCGTCGCATCACGCGACGATGGTTGTGTTTTTGAGTACGGGTATGCTGGAAGAACTGAGCAGCCGTCTGATCGAGGGCGGATATACAGCGGATACACCGGCGGCGATCGTTTACAAGGCTACCTGGGAAGATGAGAAGACAGCTGTCTGCACGGTCGGCACACTGGCGGAGACTGCGAAAAAAGAGAATATCACGAAGACTGCACTGATGATCATTGGGGATGTGGTGACACACAGTCATTATCAGCGCTCTGAACTGTATAATCCGGCGTTTACCACAGAGTTTCGCCAGGCCAGTAAATAAGTAGGAGAGAAATGGACACAGGAATTATCTGTTTTACGATGAACGGATTTGTACTTGCGGAGAAGATTGCGCATCTTCTTGTCAGGCAGGGGCATAACGTCTCTGTATTTGCAAAGAGCCGTTACCTGAAGGAGGTCTCCGCACAGCAGGTGAAAGAACCCCTTCAGCAATGGGCAAAAAGAATGTTCGAGACGAAAGAAGCGGTTGTCTTTATCGGTGCCAGCGGCATTGCAGTGCGCGCAGTCGCACCGTGGGTAGAGGACAAAAAATATGATCCGGCTGTCCTCGTGCTGGATGAGCAGGGGAAATTCTGTATTCCGCTGCTGTCCGGTCATCTGGGCGGCGCCAACGAGCTTGCCGGTCAGATCAGTACGGGACTCGGCGCGACTCCGGTACTGACAACGGCGACGGATGTGAACCAGCGTTTTGCGGTCGATGTCTTTGCGAAGAAGAACAGGCTGTATATTTCCAATATGACACTTGCGAAAGAAATTTCAGCAAAACTTTTAAGCGGGGGTTCGATTGGATTTATCAGTGAACTGCCGGTGGAAGGGGAGCTCCCGGAAGGGCTGTATATGGACAGGGAGTCGCTGCCGCTCGGCATCTATGTGGGCGTGCACTACGACCGCCAGCCGTTTGAACAGACACTGTGGCTGATACCGAGATGCATAACGGCCGGGATCGGGTGCAGGAAAGGCACACAGCGGGAGCAGATCGAGGAGTTGTTTGAGGAAGTCTGCCAGATCAACGGCATTTTTCATGAGGCAGTTACACAGGTGGCAACCATTGATATAAAGAAGGAAGAAGAAGGGCTGGCTGCATTCTGCAGAGAGATGGATCTGCCGCTCATCACGTACACCGCCCGGGAACTGGAGCAGACGGAAGGGGAGTTCTCTCCGTCTGATTTCGTGAAATCCGTGACGGGTGTCGATAACGTGTGTGAGCGCAGTGCGGTTCGCGCGGTGACGGGCGGCAGCCTGATACAGAAAAAAATCGGAAAAAATGGCGTAACCGTCGCGTTCGCCATGGAAGAATGGAGAGTTGGATTTGAATAAATTATATGTGGTGGGTATCGGTCCCGGAGAGTACGAACAGATGACGATCAAGGCAGCGGAGGCGCTTCGCGCCAGCGACACCATTATCGGCTATACGGTGTACGTTGACCTTGTAAAAAATCATTTTCCGGGCAAAGACTTTATGACAACG
This sequence comes from Ruminococcus gauvreauii, assembly GCF_025151995.1. Taxonomy (NCBI): domain Bacteria; kingdom Bacillati; phylum Bacillota; class Clostridia; order Eubacteriales; family Oscillospiraceae; genus Ruminococcus; species Ruminococcus gauvreauii. The sequence goes on along the minus strand of NZ_CP102290.1, from coordinate 290,781 downwards.
CCGATGACGAAGGAAGTGGAGCGCTGCGACCTGGCGTTTCAGGAAGCGATGAAAGGAAAGACGGTGTCCATGATCTGCAGCGGGGATGCCGGTGTGTACGGGATGTCCGGACTCATGTATGAGGTCGGGGTGAATTATCCGGAAGTTGAGCTGGAGGTCATACCTGGGGTAACAGCCGCGACGGGCGGCGCTGCCGTGCTGGGAGCACCGCTGATCCATGATTTCTGTCTGATCAGCCTGAGTGACCTGTTGACACCGTGGGAGAAGATCGAAAAACGTCTTCTGAATGCCGCGGAGGCGGATTTTGTGATCTGCCTGTACAATCCTTCCAGCAAAAAAAGACATGATTATCTGCGGAAAGCGTGTGATCTGATGATGCGATTCAAGAAAGAAGACACGGTCTGCGGAATCGTCGGAAATATCGGACGTGACGGAGAAGAGATGAAAGTGATGACGTTAAAAGAGCTTAAGGATACGAGTGTCGATATGTTTACGACGGTATTTATCGGAAACTCACAGACGAAGGAACTGGGCGGAAAAATGGTGACTCCAAGAGGGTATCGGAATGTCTGAAGTCCTGATTTTTGCAGGTACGCTGGAGGGGCGAACCATTGCGGAATTCTTAAGCAAATATCATATTGAGACATACGTCTGTGTTGCAACACAGTACGGCGAAAGTCTGCTTCCAAAAGGAGGAAGCCTGAAGATTTCCCATGAGCGTCTGGATCGGGACCAGATGAAAGCGCTTATGGAGCGGGAAAATCCCCGGGTGGTGATCGACGCAACCCATCCGTATGCGGCGGAAGTGACTGCCAATATCCGTTTGGCCTGTGAGGCGGCCAAGAAGCCGTATCTGCGTCTGCTGCGCAGCGGTCATCAGGTAAATGACAAGGATGTCGTATATGTGGACAGTGTTGCGGATGCGGTTGCTTACCTGCAGAATACGCAGGGAAATGTTCTTGCGACGACGGGAAGTAAAGAGCTGGCAGAATATACGAAGCTTGCGGATTACCGGGAACGCGTCTATGCGAGAGTACTTTCACTCCCTGAAGTTGCGGTATCGTGCGCAGGGCTTGGGTTTGAAGGGAAACACCTGATCTGTATGCAGGGACCTTTTTCGAAGGAGCTCAATATCGCGATGCTCAGACAGCTGGACTGCAGATATCTCGTCACAAAAGAATCCGGGAATACCGGGGGCTTTCTGGAAAAGTATGAGGCTGCACGCCAGACAGGGGCGACTCTGGTGCTGATCGGACGCCCGCTCCGTGAGGAGGGAATGACGCTCGCGCAGTGCAGGCAGCACCTGAGGGAACTATTTTGTATTCCCGTGGAACGCAGGATCACGCTTGTGGGTATCGGCATGGGTCCTGTGAACAATATGACGAAGGAGGCGTACGAGACCTGCAGGGAAGCGCAGCTGCTGATCGGGGCAAGGCGTATGACACAGAAGATCGCAGAAGCGTCACAGGAAGTATTTCATGCATACCGTCCCCAGGAGATTGCCGATTATATTGATGCTCATCCGGAATTCGAAAAGATTGCCATCGCATTGTCGGGGGATGTCGGCTTTTACAGCGGGGCGAAGAAACTGCTGGAAGTATTGCCGGATGGCTGCGAACTGATTCCGGGCGTTTCTTCGATGATCTATTTTCTGGCACAGCTTAAAAAACCGTGGGAGGACGTGACACCCTGCAGTATGCACGGGCGGTCTGTCAACATCGTCAGCATGGTGAAAGAATGCCCGAAGGTATTTGCCATCGTCGGAGACGAGACCGGCATCGGCACATTGTGCACCAGACTGTGCGGATACGGCCTGGGAGATGTGAGAGTCTCTGTCGGAGAACGGCTCGCGTACCCGAATGAACAGATCTGGACAGGCACTGCGGAGGAATTCTCGGGATGTAAGACGGATGCACTCAGCGTTGTGCTGATCGAGAATGAGAAAGCGGCCGATCATATCGTCACACACGGGATACCGGACAGTGAATTCCTTCGTGATAAGGCTCCGATGACGAAAGAAGAGATCCGTGACATTTCCCTGTCAAAGCTGAGGCTGAAGAAAGATTCGGTCATCTATGACGTGGGAGCGGGTACGGGTTCCGTATCGGTGGAAATGGCTTTAAAAGCTGCCTGCGGACATGTCTATGCGATTGAGAAGAAACCGGAGGCGGTAGCGCTGCTTCACAGAAATAAAGAGAAATTTGCGGTGGATCATCTGGAGATCATAGAAGGCCTGGCTCCCCATGCCTGCGAAGAGCTTCCCGCACCGACACATGCATTTATCGGAGGTTCTTCCGGCAATCTGAAAGAGATTATGCAGCAGCTGCTTTCGAAAAATCCGTCTGTGCGTATGGTCATCAACTGTATTACGCTGGAGACGGTTGCCGAGGCGCTCGATGCTGTCAAAACACTTCCGGTGACGGATATTGACATTGCATCGGTGAGCATCGGCAAGTCCAAAAGTGTTGGCAGGTATCATATGATGATGGGACAGAATCCTGTCTATGTCATCTCCTGTGAAGGAGGCGAGGCGCTATGAGACTCCCCAGATTTCTGATCACAGCGGCGGCGAGCGGGAGCGGTAAGACGCTGATCACCTGCGGGATTCTGCAGCTTCTAAAGAACCGCGGATATCAGGTGACTTCCTTCAAGTGCGGACCGGATTATATCGATCCGATGTTTCACAGCAAGGTCATCGGCATGAAAAGCCGGAATCTGGATCCCTTCTTCGCGGACCGCGGGACGCTGCGTGGGCTGATGGAGAAAAATGCACAGGGAAGCGATATCGCAGTGGTGGAAGGCGTGATGGGATATTATGACGGTCTTGCCGGAATCTCGGTGAAGGGCAGCGCATGGGACGTAGCGGATGAGACAGATACTCCCGCTGTGTTTCTGGTGAACTGCAAGGGAATGAGTCTGTCGGTGATACCATATCTCAAGGGCTTTCTCGAATATCAGCGGGACAGCCACATCAAAGGCGTGATTCTGAACCAGCTTTCGCCCATGATGTATGAGCGCCTCAGGGAGCAGATCGAAGAGGAGCTTCCAATCAAAGTGTGCGGCTACGTGCCTTACGTAAAAGACTGTACGCTGGAAAGCCGCCATCTCGGTCTTGTGATGCCGGACGAAATCGATGACCTGCGGCAGAACCTGATGGAACTGGCTGGTATTCTCGAGAAAAGCCTCGATGTCGATGCGCTGCTTTCCATCGCTGGGAGTGCTCCGGAGATATCAGGTAAGGAGCTTCGGCCGCCGGCAGGGGCTGGAGATACGGTCAGGATCGCACTTGCGTCGGATGAAGCGTTTTGCTTTTTCTACGAAGACAACCTGCAGCTTCTGCGGGAGATGGGCGCCGAGCTCGTGCCGTTCTCTCCAATTCATGATAAGGCGCTGCCGGCAGACGTCTGCGGGCTGCTTCTGCATGGAGGGTATCCGGAGCTGTTTGCGGGAGAGCTTTCGGAGAATAAAGGTATGCGCATGCAGATTCGTGATGCTGTACTTGGCGGTCTTCCGTGCATGGCGGAGTGTGGAGGCTTTATGTATCTGCATGACAGGATGCAGGGACATGACGGGAGCTGCCACGACATGGCAGGTGTCATAGAGGGAACTGTATATAAAACATCGCGCCTGCGGCGATTCGGATACATTACGCTGTCGGGGGGGACTGTATTCGGAAAAGATATCGGAACACTCCGTTCTCACGAATTTCATTATTACGATTCTGAAAACTGCGGGGATGCATTTTTAGCGGAGAAACCGCTGTCTGACAGGAGCTTTCGATGCCTCCACAGCACAGACACCCTGTTTGCCGGCTATCCCCATATGTATTATTACAGCAATATAAAGCTGCCGGAGGCATTTCTTGCAACGTGCATGGAAAGGAAGAACAGAGGATGAATTTAAACGAAACACTGTGTGCCGTCGGCACACTGGACAAAACGGCGATGGAAGCTGCCGAGAAGAGATGGTACAGCATCGCGATTCCGCTTCACAGCCTGGGAAGGCTGCAGGACGCAGTTGTACAGATAGCGGGGATCAAACAGACATCGGATGTGAGACTGGATAAAAAAGCATTGGTTGTGATGTGCGCGGACAACGGGGTGGTTGAAGAGGGCGTGACTCAGAGCGGTCAGGATGTCACGCTGATCATTTCGGAGAATTTCCTGAAGGAGAAGGCGACAGCCAGCATTATGTGCAGGACGGTAGGAGCAGATATTTTTCCTGTCGACATCGGGATCGCAGCGGATTCCAGGCTGATTAACCATAAGATCATGTACGGAACCCGTAATATGGCTAAAGAACCGGCCATGACAAGAGAGGAAACCATAGAGGCAATTGAAGTCGGTATTCATATGGTGGAAGAGCTCAAAGAAAAAGGTTATCAGATCATTTCTACCGGAGAGATGGGAATCGGCAATACGACCACCAGCAGCGCAATCACATCGGTACTGCTCGGACAGAGTCCCGAAACAGTGACCGGAAGAGGCGCCGGGCTGTCGAGTGCGGGACTGGAGAAAAAGATTCAGACGATCCGTCATGCAATTGAACTGCACAGACCGGATCCGGATGATGTTATCGACGTACTCTCCAAGGTGGGAGGACTCGATATCGCAGGTCTTGTCGGTGTCTTTCTTGGCGGGGCTGCGTGCAGAGTTCCGATCGTCATCGACGGTTTCATCTCCGGAGCAGCTGCGCTCTGCGCTGCGCGTATGGAACCGAAGACAAAAGATTTTATGATGGCGTCTCATCTGTCCCAGGAACCGGCTTCCGCCATGGTGCTTGAGGCACTTGGACTTTCCGGATGCCTGATGTGCGATATGCGTCTGGGAGAAGGCACAGGGGCGGTCACTCTGTATCCGATTCTGGATATCGCGCTTGCAGTTTATAACGGGATGAGTACGTTCGAGGAAAATGCCATGGAGACTTACGTTCCGCTGACATGACGGACACATACAAAAAGGAAGGGGGTGGCGGCGATGCTGCATTTGATTACGGGGGGAAGCGGCAGCGGAAAGTCTGCATACGCGGAACATTGTATCCTGAGGCTGGGCATTAAGGAACGCATCTATATCGCCACCATGTACCCGTTTGACGGGGAGAGCCACCGGCGGATCGCACGTCACCGTGAGATGAGGAAGGAAAAAAACTTTCAGACGACAGAGTGTTATACCGGGCTGAAATCTCTCACACTTCCCCCGGACAGCAATGTCCTGCTGGAATGTATGTCCAATCTGACGGCGAACGAGATGTATCAGCCGGGCGGAGCCGGGGAACGCACGGTTCATGAGATACTGGAAGGTGTCCGGCAGGTGAAAGAAAGTTGTGCAAACCTGGTGATTGTGTCAAATGAAATCTTTTCAGACGGCATGGATTACGATACGGAAACGAGGCGTTACCAGCGGTATCTTGGAGATATCAACTGTCAGATTGCAGCATGGGCGGACTGTGTGACAGAAGTTGTCTACGGGATACCAATTAAGATAAAAGGAGATTCACTGCAATATGAAACGACTGATTAACAGCTTTATCATTGCTTTTTCCATGTATTCAAAGATTCCGATGCCGCGCTGTGACTGGAGTGAAAATAACATGGCGTATGCCATGTGCTTCTGGCCCTGGGTGGGCGCCGTCATCGGCGGCCTGTGCTGGCTGTGGGGAGTGATCGGTCTTCATGTAACCATGAATCCGGTCTTTTTTACCGTTATACTGCTCCTGATCTCTGTATTTGTCACCGGGGGCATTCATCTGGACGGGCTTCTGGATACAGCGGATGCGATGAGCTCCTATCAGGAACGGGAGCGCAGGCTGGAAATATTGAAGGACTCACATGCGGGCGCCTTTGCGGTGATCACGTGTGTGGTATACTTTACTATGATGTTCGGTGTTTACAGCCAGATGGATCTGGAGGCCTGGAAGGTCATAGCACCGTGCTTCATGCTGTCACGCTCTCTGAGTGCGCTGGCGATCGTGACTTTCCCGAAAGCCAGAAAAGACGGATCGGTTGCGGCGCTGTCCAGAGGCGCGCGTACAAGGAGAGTACGTATTACAATGGCGGTCTATATCGCCGCACTTGCAGGCGTCTTGCTCTGGATCGATCCTATTTTGGGGACCGCTGCGCTTGTAGGGGCCGCACTCGTCTACTGGTATTATCATCATATGGCGATGAAGCATTTCGGAGGAACAACGGGAGATCTTGCGGGCTGGTTTCTATCAGTCTGTGAACTGGTGATGCCGCTGGCAGTTGTGGCGGTGCAGATTGTGATGGGAGTACGGTTATGAAGCTGGTTATCGGTGGAACTTTTCAGGGAAAACTGTCATACGCTAAAGAGCGTTACCGGGTTTCGGAATGGGCGGATGGAAGTACCTGTGATTATGCAAAACTGTTCTCGTGCCGGGGAATTTATCATTTTCATGAATATATCCGCAGGATGCTGAACGATGGTCAGGATGTTGCTTCGCTCGCAGCAAGGATACAGTCTGAGAACCCGGAGGTTGTGATCGTTACGAACGAACTGGGATATGGTGTCGTGCCCGTTGACGCATTTGACCGGAATTTCCGTGAGGCGACAGGGCGTGTCTGTACGCAGCTTGCCGAGGCTGCGGATGAGGTATGCCGGGTAGTATGCGGGATAGGACAGGTGATCAAGGGATGAGAATGTATCTGATACGGCACAGTATCACGTATGGAAATACACTGGGGCGTTATATCGGAACCACGGATGAGCCCCTCTGCCAGGAGGGAGTCGAACTCCTTCAGAAAAAAATATATCCGGGGGTGGATGCCGTCTATGCAAGCCCGCTGAAGCGGTGTACGGAGACGGCAGAGATCATCTATCCGGAAAAACCGGTACATATCATTGAGGATCTGGCAGAATGCGACTTCGGGCTTTTCGAGAATAAAAACTATCTGGAACTGGATGGGAATGCCGAATATCAGCGCTGGATTGACAGCGGGGGAACACTGCCGTTTCCTGGCGGTGAAAGTCAGGAGATCTTTCGCAGCCGCTGTCTCCGCGGTTTTGAACGTGTTGCGTCTGACTGCATCCGTGAGGCTATGAAGTCGGCGGCACTTGTCGTTCATGGAGGGACGATCATGTCGATCCTGGACGGGTTTGCCGTGCCTCACGAAGATTTTTATTTCTGGCAGGTGAAAAATGCCAGGGGTTATGAAATCGAACTGGATGAGCAGCAATGGAATAAAGGAAAAAGAGAGGTGAGCGTCTGCGGCAAACTGAGAGTGCTGGCGGCGGACGCGCGAAAACAACTATGATTAAATGGACATTGGCAGCCGTTATCATCGGCTTTCTCATAGATCTTGCCGTGGGTGATCCCCGGTGGCTTTATCATCCGATCCGGGCGATCGGCAATCTGATCGCACTGCTTGAAAAAATACTGCGGAGATGCTTTCCGAAAGGACGGGCGGGAGAGCGGACCGCGGGGGTGATACTGGTGGTTCTGACCGTTGCCGTGTCGACGGCCGTTCCGCTGTTGATCCTGTATTTTGCCTATCGGATCAATGAATGGCTGGGATTCGTGCTGGAGACTCTGATGTGCTATCAGCTCCTTGCGACAAGGGCACTGAAAGATGAGAGTATGAAAGTCTACGATGCGCTTATGGGCGGCGACATCGAGAAGTCCCGCCATGCCGTTTCCATGATCGTCGGCAGGGATACGAAAGAGCTGACGGAAGAGGGTGTGACGAAAGCAACGGTTGAGACCGTTGCGGAAAATGCATCAGACGGTGTGATTGCACCGCTTTTCTATATGATGATCGGCGGGGCTGTTCTGGGATTTACATACAAATCCATCAATACGATGGACTCCATGGTGGGGTATAAGAATGAACGGTACCGGTATTTCGGCACATGCGCCGCGCTTCTCGACGATGTGGTGAACTATATTCCGGCACGTCTGTCGGGGCTTTTGATGGTGGCCGCATCGGCTGTATCCGGATTTGACGCCAGACAGGCATTTCGAATTTTTAAACGGGACCGCAGGAACCACGCAAGTCCGAACTCTGCACAGACAGAGGCGGTCATGGCGGGGGCGCTGCATGTACAGCTGGCCGGAGATGCGTGGTATTTTGGGAAACTCTATGAAAAACCGACGATCGGGGATGCCGGGCGTCCGGTGGAGCCCCAGGATATCAAAAGGTCTAACCGTCTGCTGTACAGCACGGCGGTGTTATCTGTGATCGTATTTGGACTGATCCGGTTCGCTGTGATGCGGGCATTTCAAATTTGAGGAGGGGTGTGTTATGAAACAGATACATGGAGGTGATGTATACCGTCATCCGGATGCGCTGGACTTTTCATCCAACATCAATCCTCTGGGGACTCCGAAGGCTGTTATTGCTGCCGCCGCTGAAAGTCTTACAAGGCTTTCACACTATCCGGATGTTTTCTACACTGAACTCAGGGAAGCGCTTGCATCTTATGAAGCGGTCGCACAGGAATCTGTCATCTGCGGCAATGGAGCGGCGGAACTGATCTTCTCGCTGGTGCGGGCGGTGGCACCGGAAAAAGCGATGCTGCCGGCACCCACATTCGCGGAGTACAGACAGGCGCTGGAGACGGTGGACTGTGAGATCAATACATATTTCATGAAAGAGTTCCGGGTGGAAGAAGATATTCTGGAAAAGCTGGATGAAAGTTATGATATGCTGTTTCTGTGCAATCCGAATAATCCGACAGGATTTCTGATCGAGCCGCAGCTTCTGGCCCGCATTATGGAGAAGTGCCGCAGATGCGGCATCTTTCTGATGATTGATGAGTGTTTCCTGGATTTTGTTGAGCATGGAGAATTATATTCCATGAAAGCCGGGCTGCCCGATAATCCGGAATTTTTTATATTGAAAGCGTTTACGAAACGGTATGCGATGGCAGGGATTCGTCTTGGCTACGGTTTATGCGGCAGCCGGAAACTGCTGGAGAAGATGGAAAAGATGACACAGCCCTGGAATGTCTCCATTCCGGCACAGGCAGCAGGCTGTGCGGCGTTGAAAGAGACGGAATATGTAAGAATGGCACAGCGGCTTGTAAATGAGCAGCGGGAATATCTGAAGCGCGAGATGCAGAAACTTCCGCTTTCCGTATACGACTCAAAGGCAAATTATATATTTTTCAGGGGGCCGGTGGATTTATACGAGCGATGCCTGGAAAAGGGAATCCTGATCCGCGACTGCAGCAACTATCCGGGACTTGAGAGTGGATTTTTCCGGATTGCAGTCCGGATGCCGGAGGAAAACGAACGATTACTGTCAGTGCTTGGCGAAGTGCTGTAGACAAGGAGGAAAAAGACATGGCAAAGGCGATCATGGTGCAGGGCACGATGTCGAATGCGGGAAAAAGCCTGCTGACAGCAGGATTGTGCCGCATTTTTAAACAGGACGGGTATCGTGTGGCACCGTTTAAATCACAGAATATGGCATTGAATTCTTTTATTACCGAGGAGGGCCTGGAGATGGGGCGTGCACAGGTGATGCAGGCTGAGGCTGCGGGAATCAGTCCCTCCGTGCTGATGAACCCGATTCTGCTGAAGCCTACGAATGAAACGGGATCACAGGTAATCGTGAACGGAGAGGTTGTCGGGAATATGAATGCCCGTGATTATTTTGCGTTTAAGCATGAACTTGTTCCGAGAGTGATGGAGGCATATGAGACTCTTGCTTCCGAACATGATATTATCGTGATCGAGGGGGCGGGAAGTCCGGCGGAGATCAACCTGAAGGATGATGATATCGTCAATATGGGAATGGCGAGAAGAGCCAAGGCTCCGGTGCTGCTCGTGGGCGATATTGACCGCGGCGGAGTGTTTGCGCAGCTGATCGGGACAACCATGCTGCTCGATGAGGAAGAGCGGGGGATGGTAAAGGGATTGATTGTCAATAAGTTCCGCGGGGATAAGACGATCCTGGAGCCGGGACTTGCCATGCTGGAAGAAAAAGCCGGTATCCCGGTTGTCGGGGTTGCTCCATACCTCAATATTGAGGTGGAAGACGAAGACAGTCTGACGGAGCGGTTTGACGGAAATCAGGAGGTCGGTGTGATAGACATTGCCGTGATCCGGGTTCCGAGAATTTCGAACTTCACGGATTTCAACCCGTTTGAGAGTATGCCCGGCGTTTCACTGCGCTATGTTCAGCATGTTTCTGAGTTGAAGAAACCGGATATGATCATCCTCCCGGGAACGAAAAATACGATGGAAGACCTTCTCTGGATGCGTCAGTCCGGGATGGAAGCGACCGTGTTAAAAGCGGCGGCACAGGGAACCGTGATTTTCGGAGTCTGCGGCGGTTATCAGATGCTGGGCGAGAGCCTGAGTGATCCGAGCGGTGTGGAATCAGGGGGATCCATGAAAGGTATGGGCCTGCTTGCGATGGATACGGTATTCGAGGAGGCAAAGACGAGAACGCGTGTGACCGGAACGTTCGGAAGCGTCGGGGGCGTCCTGCAGAATCTCAGCGGCGCTGAGCTTGCGGGCTATGAGATCCATATGGGAGTCTCGACTTTGAAGGCCGGTGCACAGCCGATGACAGATATCGAAGATTTTGTTGAACGGGACGGCGTGAAAAAGGACGGTGCGCATGCGGGAAATGTATACGGAACGTATGTACACGGGGTGTTTGACAAAGAAGGTGTTGCGCGCGCGGTGGTCACAGCGCTCGGAGAGAAAAAAGGAATCGATACCTCCGACATTACCGGTGTGGATTTTCAGGAATTTAAGGAAACGCAGTATGATATTCTTGCACAGGCGCTGCGTGAGCATCTCGATATGAATAAGATTTATGACATTTTAGAGCAGGGATTGTGAGGAAGAGACGATGAAGATTGAATTGGAAAATGTAAAACCGAGAGAAATAGAGAGCCGCAGTTTTGAGATCATCACGGAGGAGCTCGGCGGCAGAGCACTCGGGAAGGACCAGGAACTGATCATTAAAAGATGTATCCACACGAGCGCAGATTTCGATTATGCAGATAATCTCTGCTTCTCAGAGGATGCGGTCTCAAAGGCCGTTGAGGCCATCAAAGGGGGAGCCTGCATCGTGACGGATACTCAGATGGCGAAATCAGGGATCAATAAACGGGCACTGGCACGGTACGGAGGAGAGGTCTTCTGCTTTATGTCGGATGAAGACGTCGCCGGGGCCGCCAAAAAGAACGGAACCACGAGAGCTACAGCCAGCATGGAAAAGGCTGCTGCCATGGATCGCCCGCTCATTTTTGCCATAGGAAATGCACCCACGGCACTGGTGCGTCTGTATGAGCTGATCGAAGAAGGGAATCTGAAGCCGGAGCTGGTCATCGGAGTTCCGGTTGGATTTGTAAACGTGGTTCAGTCCAAGGAACTCATCATGCAGACGGATGTGCCGTATATCGTAGCGCGCGGAAGAAAAGGCGGAAGTAATATTGCTGCCTGCATCGTCAATGCACTGCTGTATATGATTCATGATAACAGGGAGTGATGTTATATGCGGTGTGACTGTCATGTACATGTGTTTATGGATGGGCTGGATTACCGAAAGGCGGCCGGACGGCACAGAGAAGGCGTGGATGAATCGGTGATACGCAGTCATCTGGAAGAATATCAGAAACATCATATTACATATTTAAGAGACGGCGGCGATGCACTTTTGGTATCGCTGCGGGCCAGGGCGATCGCTCCGGAGTATGGGATCACCTACCGTACTCCGGTTTTTGCCATTCACAGGAACGGGCATTACGGAAGCATCGTCGGCAGAGGATTTGATACGATGGAAGAGTATGTACGGCTGGTGAGAGAAGTCCGAAAGCTTGGCGGAGATTTTATCAAGATCATGACGACAGGGATCATGGATTTTACCTGTGCAGGTAAGATCACGGGTGAAGCGCTTCCGTATGCCGATGTGAAAGAGATGGTGCATATTGCCCATGAGGAAGGATTTGCAGTCATGGCACACACGAACGGCGCCGATGCGGTGCGCACGGCTGCGTTGTGCGGTGTGGATTCCATTGAACACGGGAACTATCAGGATGAGGACAGCATCGAGGCGATTGCGGACAGCGGGACTGTCTGGGTGCCGACGCTTGTGACGGTCCGCAATCTTCTGGGAAAAGGGCGTTTTTCAGACGAAGTGATCTGCCGGATAGGCGAAACACAGACAAGCGCTGTACAGATGGCGTATGAAAGAGGTGTACGGATGGCGGCGGGCACCGATGCCGGGGCGTGGATGGTGATGCACGGGGAGTCGCTCGATCAGGAGTATGATGCGTTTTATGAGATTCTGGGCGAGACTGATGACGTGAAGCGGCGGCTTGCGGACGGGGATCGTAAAATATTTAAAGTATTTCAAAGAAATTAAAAAAAGGCAGATTGTTTCCGGGATTTCCAGAAAACAATCTGCCTGTTGTTTTTTGTGATCAGCTGATCACTGTGCGGATATGATCCACGAACAGAGAACGGATCTCTGGGTATTCCCCCAGTCCCTTTAGTATGCATTCCACTTCAAAGCCTGCGTCTTTGAACTGCGTATACCAGGAATCCTCATCATCACCTGCCATATCATTTGTGGCATGGTCACCGGCCACGATCATAAAGGGCGCCAGAATGACCTTTGCTGCTTTGGTTTTTTTGACGGCCTTGAGCAGAGAATCCATGGTCGGATACGCCTCGACAGTTCCCAGGAAGATATTTGAGAAGCCCTCATCCTGAAACTTGAAGTTTAACGCCGCATAAATGGCATTGGAAAAGTGTGTAGTGCCGTGACCCATCAGTACGAGAGCTTCGTGGTCCTCACGGAGGTGGGAGAAATGCGCCGCGATGGTGTGTACTACATGATGATTGTCCTCCTCGGTTGTGAGCAGCGGGTTGCCGAAGGTTATGGATGAGAAGGAAGACTGATACATCAGTGCATCCTCCGTCATCAATTCATTTTCGATACCGTTGATCACGTGAGTCGGCTGAACGATGACATCCGTAATACCGTCATCACGCATTTTCTCCATTGCCTCTCTGACATTCAGGATCTTGATGCCGTCACGCCGTAACAGCTTCGCCATGATCATTTTACTGGTCCAGGCGCGGTAAATCTGATAGTCAGGGAAAGCGTCTGCAATCTCTTTTTCAATAGCGTCAATTGTTTTTTCTCTCGTTTCGGCAAAACTGGTACCAAAGCTGACAACCAGAATTGCTTTTTTGGATGCGTCCGGCATGGGGCGTGTTCCTCCTGTGTTTTCTACTTTCATTTGTGGTGATGATGCCATTAGGCGTCATGTCCGTTTAGGTTCGTGTTTTTTTCTCTCTACCAGGCGTCCCATGACGAATCCGAAGACTCCGGCACCGAGACCGGCCTGAAGGCAGAAGAGAAGACTTTCAATTTCTCCGCTGGCAGGCTCCATGATAGGATCAGCCCAGGTTTCATAACCCGGCTGAATCTCCTCGATCATCTCGGATGCCGCACCGTCGGCACCGCCGAACTCGGCGCCGCTTTTCAGAAATAAAGGTACGACAGCGATCACAACAACGAGCAGCAGAAGTATCAGTACAGTTTTTGTGTTTTTAGTCATTATGCATTCCTCCCTCTTAAAAATCCAAGATCTGAAAGTTCAGACTTGGCGTAAGATTCCAGACCGATGATCACGATAGCGGTCAGGATACCTTCTATGATTGCAAGCGGTATCTGAGTGGCCGCAAAGATAGCCAGGAATTTCCCGAGGGAAGCGCCGAATCCGCCGTCAGCGGATGGATATGCGATTGCCAGCTGGACGCTGGTGACCACGTATGTAAACAGATCTCCGAGGAAGGCTGCCAGAAATACAGACACCAGCTTCGGTACTTTCAGTTTATTGCAAAGCTTGTAGATTCCATAGGACACCAGAGGACCGGCGATCGCCATGGAAAATGTATTTGCGCCAAGAGTGGTAAGACCTCCGTGTGCGAGCAGAATTGCCTGGAAGACCAGAACGATCAGTCCGACAATGCTGACAGCGGCGGGACCAAAGAGGATCGCACCGAGACCGGTTCCTGTCATGTGTGAACAGCTTCCTGTAACAGACGGAATCTTAAGTGAGGACAGGACGAAGGCATACGCTCCCACCATGGCCAGGATCATGATCAGTTTCCGGTTTCCGGAAAGTGTTTTCTTTATGGAGAAGAAACCTGCGATTAAGAATGGTACGCAGACAACTCCCCAGGCAATGCAAAACTTGGCCGGGAGATAGCCCTCCATAATGTGCATCGCGTTTGCAGCCGGCAGAATTCCAAACGAGAGTGCAAAAACTGCGGCGATTAAAACAATTGTTCTTTGTGACTTTGTCATAATTTTCTCCTTTCTCATTTTTACAAAAAAAGAACGCCGTATCTAAGGAATCCCACTTCACATAGACAGGCGCACTGAAACGGCAGCATGTTAGAATTTGCCGTTTCCTTACACCAGGCCATCGTTCGTAACCGGGGTGTAAATCGCTTGTGAAGGGCAGGCTTTCTGACTCAGGCGTCACCACCGTATCTTGCCTTCCCAGTTTTCACCAGTGACATCATAAGATACGGCTCTTCCATTACAGCGGCGGGACCGTGTGAGACTTGCACTCACTTTCCTCTTACCCTGCGGAGAAATACGCAGGCTCCACTTCACATTCAATTCTATGATAAATTTTATCGCGTTGTCCGTCTAATGTCAAATGAATTTTTTAAAACAGTTCAGGACGGCGGGAAAATAGGTGTAAAAACATCCGATGCTTCTTGCCGGGCTGTTAGCCGGGCAAGAAGATGCACCGTCCTGAATAGTTACGAATTTCTTAAAATTAGAAAATAGATTTTGCATTTTTAAAAGTATGTGCTATGATGGGGAGGAATAAATTCTGGAGGAACAAATGATGAGTATTTGTATGGTGGGTATTGATCATAACAAGGCATCTGTGGATGTAAGGGCATTATTCTCCTTTACGAAGAAGAATGCAGCTGCTGCCATGGAACAGCTGAAATGCAGCGACGGCATATTGGGATGCATCATACTTTCAACTTGCAATCGTATGGAAATCTGGGCCAGTGTGGAAGAAGAGTGGGAAGGTTCACTCGTGGAAGAACTGTGCATCATCAAGAAAGTGGATCCGACACAGTTTGGTCAGTATTTTGTCATGCGTGAGAGAAAAGACGCGGTGAACCACCTGTTCCATCTGACCTGCGGGCTGAAATCCCAGATCCTCGGGGAGGATCAGATCATTACCCAGGTAAAAGATGCACTGTCGCTTGCACGTGAGAATTATATGACTGACAGTGTACTGGAAGTATTGTTCCGCATGGCGGTGACGGCGGCAAAAAAAGTAAAAACGGATGTTACCTTCTCAAGAGCAAACGTTACGGCGATGGACCGTGCAGTTTCCATGCTGAAAGAGCAGGGCTATGAGATACAGGGAAAAACATGCATGGTGATCGGAAATGGAGAGATGGGAAAACTGGCTGCACAGACAATGCAGAGGGCAGGTGCTGCGGTGACTGTCACAGTACGGCAGTATCGGAGCGGCATGGTAACGATTCCGAAGGGATGTGCCCGGATCAATTACGGAGAGCGTATGGATCTGCTGCCAAAATGCCATGTGGTAGTCAGTGCGACAGCAAGTCCCAATTTTACACTGACACGGGAACTGCTCGGGGAAGCGGATCTTACGCATGATATTATTTTCATCGATCTTGCTGTGCCCAGGGACATCGAACCGGCCATCGGTGAGATGGAACATGTGACGCTGTATGACATCGATGATTTTCAGATCACGGCGGTCGGTGACTATCTGAAGGATTCCTTTGACCAGGCTGAGGCGATTCTTCTGGAACAGCAGAAAGAATTCTATGACTGGTATGACGGCAGGGATTTGATCCCGAGGATTCAGGAAATCCAGGAGGACGCGGCGACTGATCTGGAGCTGCGCATACATAAGATCCTTGGCAAACTTCCGCTGGAGGACAAAGAGAGGGAGACACTCAGAAAGTCAATCGAACTGGCGGCAGGGAAAGTAGTCGGAAAAATGATCTTCGGACTGCGGGATTCGCTGGAAAAAGAAACATTTTTAGCCTGTGTGGAAGGGTTGGAAAAGCTGTATGAAGAGTAATGGACAGGCGTATTTTCCGCTTTTTGTGGATTTGTCAGAGAAAAAGATCGTAGTGATCGGTGCAGGAAAGATCGCGTCGCGCAGGATCGGGACACTGTCGGAATTCACACGGAACATTGTCGTGGTTGCACCCCGTTTTGATGAGCGTGTGCTGACACTGGCAAAAGAAGGACGGATAAAAATATGTGAGAAGAAGTATGAGAGAGAGGATCTATACGGGGCCGATATTGTGATTGCCGGCACGGATGACGAGGGGCTGAACGAAGACATTTACAGTGTATGCAAATGCCTGGGCATATTGGTAAATGTCATCAGCGACCGGACGAAATGTGATTTTCATTTTCCCGGCATTGTCAAAAGAGATACGCTGGTGGCGGGGGTCAATGCGGGAGGCAGGGACCACGGCAGGGCAAAACGCGCCAGGCAGGCGATAGAAAAAGCACTCGACGATTTTACAGGAGGACGAATAACTATGGCAGCACCGGAAAAATTTTGTGTTGGCAGCCGGGAGAGCAAACTCGCGGTGATTCAAAGCGAGATGGTGATCTCATATATAAAAGAAACGTGCCCGGAAACAGAAGTTTCGCTGTTGACGATGAAGACGACCGGCGATATCATTCTGGACCGGACGCTCGATAAGGTGGGAGGAAAAGGGTTGTTTGTCAAGGAGCTGGACAAAGCTCTGCTGGACAGGCGCAGCGACCTCTCCGTACACAGCCTTAAGGATATGCCGATGGAAGTTCCGGATGAACTTCCGGTCGTTGCATTTTCGAAGAGGGAAGACCCGAGAGATGTTCTCGTATTGCCGCAGGGGGCAGAAGAAATCGATTTCTCAAAACCTGTCGGCTGTTCCAGCCTGAGAAGAATTCTGCAGCTTCGGGAACTGTTTCCGCAGGCAGAGTTCAAAAGTGTGCGAGGAAATGTGATTACCCGCCTGGCAAAACTGGACAGCGGGGAGTATTCTGCGCTTGTGCTCGCTGCGGCAGGCCTTAAACGGCTCGGACTCGCGGGTAGAATCAGCAGATATTTTGAACCGGAAGAGATCATTCCTTCGGCGGGACAGGGGATCCTTGCGCTTCAGGGCAGAGCAGGTGAGGATTACTCGTTTCTGGAAGGATTTTCAGATCTGGACGGAACGTATGCGGCATTAGCAGAACGTGCGTTTGTGCGGTACCTGGATGGAGGGTGTTCCTCGCCGGTGGCGGCACATGCGGTCATTGAAGACAGGATGATTCGCCTGACGGGACTCTATTATAAAGAGGAGACGGGGGAATACATAAAAGGCAGCAGAGAGGGATCCGCAGAGGATGCCGAATTGCTCGGCGAAGAGCTTGCCAGAGAATTAAAAGAAAAGCTGGAAGGGTAGGGTAAGACATGCAGA
Organism: Ruminococcus gauvreauii; assembly: GCF_025151995.1. NCBI lineage: Bacteria > Bacillati > Bacillota > Clostridia > Eubacteriales > Oscillospiraceae > Ruminococcus > Ruminococcus gauvreauii. Next base: position 273,318 of record NZ_CP102290.1, on the reverse strand, counting down.
CAGGAAAAGTTTGGCTGGTGGGTGCCGGCCCCGGAGATATCGGATTATTTACATTAAAGGGACAGAAAGTACTGAAACAGGCGGAAGTCGTGGTATATGACAGCCTCGTGGGCGACGGTGTTCTTGCCATGATACCGGACAGTGCGCGGACGATCGATGTCGGGAAACGCGCAGGTAACCATACGATGCCCCAGGAGCAGATCAATCAGGTCCTGCTTGAGGAGGCGAAGAAGGGGTATCGTGTTGTGCGCCTGAAGGGCGGGGATCCGTTTCTGTTTGGACGGGGCGGCGAGGAGCTGGAGCTTTTGAGCGATGAGAACATTCCCTATGAGGTGGTGCCCGGCGTGACATCGCCGATGGCAGTACCCGCGTATAACGGGATCCCGGTGACGCACCGCGATTACTGTTCTTCCATGCATATTATCACCGGCCATAAGAGAGCAGGGGAAGAGTATAATATTAATTTCAGGGCGCTCGTCGAGACACAGGGTACGCTTGTATTCCTGATGGGAGTGACTGCGCTGCCGGATATCTGCAGAAATCTGATGGAATCAGGGATGGATGCGTCGATGCCGGCAGCGATTCTTCAGAAAGGGACGACGGCCGGACAGAAAAGGATTGTTGCGACCGTTTCCACGCTGGAGGAAGAAGTAAAGCGTCAGGGCATCGAGACGCCCGCTATTATCGTCGTCGGGAAGGTGTGCGAACTCTCCGAACGTTTTGCGTGGTATGAAAAACTGCCGCTTGCAGGCAGGAAGATACTGGTGACAAGACCGCGCGACCTGATATCAAAAATGGCCGAAAAGCTGAGGGTGCAGGGGGCGGAGGTGCTGGAACTTCCGGCAATCACAACCTCGGCGATCGAAGAGAACGAAGGGCTGCATGACAGCCTTCAAAGACTGCAGGAATACCAGTGGATCGCCTTTACAAGTCCGACCGGTGTGCGCGTGTTCTTTGAAGAGATGGAGAGGTGTTCTGTCGATATCCGTAAAATGGCCGGCGTGAAGATCGCAGCGATCGGTGAAGGCACGAAAAAAGAATTGAAAAACCATGGATTATTCGCCGATCTTGTTCCGGAAATCTATGACGGAAAGTCGCTCGGGGAACTGATGGCCGGGACGTGTGAGAAGGGTGCGGGCATTTTGATTCCGCGCGCGGCGATCGGGAATCAGGAGATCATAGAGGCTCTGAGCGTCAGGAAGGATCTGAGGGTAGACGACGTTGCCACGTATGATACGGCGTATACACAGCAGTTGGTTGTGGACGAGACAGGAAAATTCATGAGGCAGGAGATCGACTGTGCCGTATTTACGAGCGCGTCGACGGTTCGCGGATTTGTGGAGGCGACACCGGGACTGGATTATACGAAAGTGACGGCCGCCTGTATCGGAAAACAGACGAAAGCGGCGGCAGACGCTTACGGTATGAAGACATACATGGCGGAAAGAGCCACCATTGACAGTGTTGTGGAACTTGTAATCAGGATGTATAAAAAGGAGAGAGGAACATGGAACTGATAAAGAGACCGAGAAGACTTCGCGGAGGAGAGACCGTCAGAAGGATGGTGCGTGAGACGAGAATGGATAAGTCGTCTCTGATCTATCCGCTGTTTGCGATCGACGGGGAAAACATTGAAGAAGAGATCCCGTCCATGGAGGGACAGTACCGCTACAGTGTGGACCGGCTGCCGTATGAACTGGAACGCCTTTCAAAGGCCGGAGTATCGAGTGTCATGCTGTTTGGGATACCGGAGCATAAAGATGAGGTGGGAAGCCAGGCGTATGCCCAGGACGGAATCGTACAGCGCGCGCTTCGCGAGGCGAGAAAACAGTTCCCGGACCTCTATTACATCACCGACGTCTGTATGTGTGAATATACGTCGCACGGGCACTGCGGCGTGCTGTGCGGCCACGATGTGGAAAATGACGGCACTCTGGAGCTCCTGAGCAAGACTGCACTGTCTCATGTGCAGGCGGGAGCTGATATGGTAGCGCCTTCCGATATGATGGACGGCAGAGTTGCCGCCATCCGCCGTCTTCTCGATAAAAACGGATACAAGGAAATCCCGATCATGTCGTACGCGGTAAAATATGCATCCGCATTTTACGGACCCTTCCGTGACGCGGCAGGCTCCGCACCGTCGTTTGGCGATCGGAAATCTTACCAGATGGATCCCCACAATTCGCGGGAAGGCATCAAAGAGGCACTGATGGATGTGGAAGAGGGTGCTGATATTATTATGGTAAAACCTGCGATGTCTTATCTGGATCTCGTTACGCGGGTAAAAGAGGCGACCAACGTACCGGTGGCGGCGTACAGCGTGAGCGGAGAGTATGCGATGGTGAAGGCTGCAGCGAAGATGGACTGGATCGATGAAGAGCGCATCATGTGCGAGATGGCAGTGAGCGCCTACCGCGCAGGGGCGCAGATCTACCTGACATATTACGCGAAAGAGCTGGCAAAATGTATGGATGAAGGGAGAATCGGGTGATGACAAGATCAGAGACGCTGTTTCAGGAAGCGGTGCAGTACATTCCGGGAGGTGTCAACAGCCCGGTGCGTGCTTATGGCTCTGTCGGCATGACGCCGCGTTTTATCAGGCAGGCCAAAGGACCATACGTGACAGATGTGGATGACAACCGCTATATTGATTACATCGGTTCCTGGGGACCGATGATCCTGGGACATAATCACCCCGCGGTTCTGGAAGCGGTGACGAAGACGGCGATGGACGGATTGAGCTTCGGGGCAGCTACTGAGATCGAAGTGGAGATGGCGGAATATATCTGCGGGAATGTGCCGTCCGTCGACATGGTGCGCATGGTGAACTCCGGTACCGAGGCAGTGATGAGTGCCATCCGGGTTGCGAGGGGATACACCAGAAAAAACAAGATTATAAAATTTGCAGGCTGCTATCACGGACACTGTGATGCCATGCTGGTGAAAGCCGGTTCCGGTGTGATGACGGCGGGAATCCCGGACAGTGCAGGGGTCCCTGCGGGATGTACACAGGATACGCTGACGGCGGTCTATAATGATATCGACAGTGTGAAAGCCATATTTGCGGAGTTTGATGGTCAGGTTGCAGCTGTGATCGTGGAGGCGGTCGCTGCCAACATGGGTGTGGTTCTGCCGAAAGCAGAATTTCTGAGGGAGCTGCGCAGACTCTGCACCGAGCACGGTGCACTGCTGATCTTTGACGAGGTAATCACGGGATTCCGTCTGGCGTTCGGCGGAGCACAGGAGTATTTTGGGATTTCCGCCGACCTGGTGACGTACGGCAAGATCATCGGTGCGGGAATGCCGGTCGGTGCGTACGGCGGAAGAAGAGATATCATGCAGCAGGTGGCCCCTGTCGGTCCTGTCTATCAGGCGGGCACACTTTCCGGTAATCCGGTCGCGATGGCAGCGGGACTCACTCAGCTGAAGATACTGAAAGAAACCCCCGGTATCTACAGTCATATGGCGTCGATGGGTGAGCGCCTGTTCGGAGGCATGAAGGCTCTGCTCCGGACCTATGGTAAGAATCAGCCGCTGAATCATACGGCTTCGCTTGGCTGTATGTATTTTACGGATCAGGAAGTCTATAATTATGAGACAGCAAAGACGTCCGACACGGAGGCATTTGCAGGCTATTTCCGATTCATGCTGGAGCATGGAATCCATCTGGGACCATCCCAGTTTGAAGCGATGTTTGTCTCAAATGCGCACACCGAAGAGGTCATTGACCAGACGTTAGACGTGGTGAAACAATATTTGGAAAGCAGAGTGTAAATCATGTTGGTGAAAATTTATACGGATGGTTCAGCGAGGGGGAACCCCGACGGGCCAGGCGGATACGGCTGTGTCCTGCACTATACGGACGGACAGGGGAAGCTGCATACACGGGAATACAGCGCCGGTTATGAAAAAACGACGAACAACCGGATGGAGCTGATGGCGGCGATCGCCGGGCTGGAAGCGCTGACCCGTCCATGTCAGGTGGAACTGTATTCGGATTCTAAATATCTCGTGGATGCCTTTAATCAGCACTGGATCGACAGCTGGCTGAAAAAGGGGTGGAAACGCGGAAAAAATGAGCCTGTGAAAAATGTAGACCTCTGGAAACGGCTGCTGAAGGCGAAGGAAATGCACCAGGTCACCTTTCACTGGGTGAAAGGACACGACGGTCATCCGGAGAATGAACGCTGTGATGAACTCGCGACATCGGCGGCGGACGGCAGCAGCCTGCTGGTGGATACGGTGGAAGAAAATTAATCCATTTTCAATTAAAGAATATAAAATACCGAAAACGGCTTGACAAACGAAACTTCCGTTTGTATACTAGGCATCAATGAAATAAATTATACAGGCTATGACGGGAACAAGTAGAACCTATACGATGTAGACAGAGAGCTGCCGGCTGGTGAAAGGCGCATACGGACATAGGATTCGAATACATCCCTGAGCTTCACACCGAATATGAGTAGGCTGTGACGTGCTGACAGACGTTATCCATGTCAAAGTATTGAAAGCAGTACTTATGAAGGCAGACGGTGTGAACCGGATGTGAACAAAGGTGGTAACACGGGAATGAACTCTCGTCCTTTCTGGAGAAATCCAGGATGGACGGGAGTTTTTTATTACATAGGAAATTTCTTCGGAATCTCCTATGTAATAAAATGCACTTCGTGCATAGATGCGCAGCTCGCGGAAAGGAAACTACTGCTTTGCAGTCCGTTCGCGCGCGGAGATTGCGCGAGAGCGCAATCTTTTTTATGTTAATAAAAATGGCGATGCCATTTTTATTAGTTACAAAAGGGAGAAATCCCGATTTGCTCGTGCAAGGGCCAAAAGGCCCCTACAAATCGGGATTTCTGCACTGCGGTGGAAGTGAATTCCGCCTTCGTGATTGGAGTTCGAGAGGGGAACCCTCGAGCTCCCCGTAAAATCCCGGATATGGAAGATGAAAACAAATATGAAAGGAGAATAATGGTATGAAGATTTATGAGGAACTTAAGGCGAGAGGACTGATCGCTCAGGTTACGGACGAGGAAGAGATCCGTGAGCTTGTGAATAATGGGAAGGCAACATTCTATATCGGATTTGATCCGACGGCGGACAGCCTGCATGTCGGACACTTTATGGCGTTGTGCCTGATGAAACGGCTGCAGATGGCGGGCAATAAGCCGATCGCGCTGCTCGGCGGAGGGACCGGCATGATCGGGGACCCGTCCGGCAGAAGTGACATGCGCCAGATGATGACGGTGGAGACGATTCAGCATAACTGTGACTGCTTTAAACAGCAGATGAGCCGCTTTATTGACTTTTCGGAGGACAGGGCGCTCATGGTCAACAATGCGGACTGGCTGATGGACCTGAACTATGTGGAGCTTCTGCGCGAAGTGGGACCGCATTTTTCCGTGAACCGTATGCTGACGGCAGAGTGTTACAGGCAGCGGATGGAAAAAGGCCTGAGCTTCCTGGAATTTAACTACATGATCATGCAGAGCTATGATTTCTACGCACTGTACCAGAAATACGGCTGTAACATGCAGTTCGGAGGCGATGATCAGTGGAGCAACATGCTTGGCGGTACGGAGCTAATCCGCAGAAAACTCGGAAAAGATGCGTATGCGATGACGATCACCCTGCTGATGAATTCCGAAGGAAAGAAGATGGGCAAGACACAGTCAGGTGCCGTATGGCTGGATCCGAACAAGACGTCACCATTTGATTTCTATCAGTACTGGAGAAACGTGGGGGATGCGGATGTGCTGAAATGTCTTCGCATGCTGACCTTCCTGCCGATCGAACAGATCGATGAGATGGACAGGTGGGAAGGCAGCCAGCTGAACCAGGCGAAAGAAATACTTGCCTATGAACTCACAGAACTGGTTCACGGAGAAGAAGAGGCGAAAAAAGCTCAGGAAGGCGCGAGGGCACTTTTTTCCAGCGGAAATGCTGAAAATATGCCGGTGGCCGAACTGACGGAGGAAGACTTAACGGAAGGCTCGATCGATGTGATCTCCATGCTGGTAAAAGCGGAGCTTGTCACAAGCCGTTCGGAGGGAAGGCGTGCCATTGAACAGGGCGGAGTCTCTGTGGACGGTGAAAAGATCACGGATATTCACCATGAGATACCAAAGGAAGTTCTCGCGGGTGACGGAGTCGTGCTTAAGCGGGGAAAGAAGAAATTCAAAAAAGTTTGCCTGAAATAGGGAAATGTGATAAAATTATTATCTGTGAAAATTTAGTATGTCAGGAGAAAACACTCCGGCATCCCTGAAGATAGGCCGCAGCAGGTGCGGCAAAGGAGGAACGCCTGAAAGGAAACTTTCATGCATCCCAGATTAAAAGCCGCAGCGAGTGCGGCAAAGGAGGAAATGGAAACGTGAAGAAATATGGAGTAAATGAACTTCGTCAGATGTTCCTGGATTTTTTCGAGAGCAAGGGCCATCTGATCATGAAGAGTTTTTCTCTGGTTCCCCAGAATGATAAGAGCCTTTTGCTCATCAATGCGGGAATGGCGCCGCTCAAGCCATATTTTACGGGGGCAGAGATCCCGCCGTGCAATCGGGTGGCAACGTGCCAGAAATGTATCCGTACCGGTGATATCGAGAATGTCGGAAAAACAGCGCGCCATGGAACATTTTTCGAGATGCTCGGCAATTTTTCGTTCGGCGATTATTTTAAGAAAGAGTCCCTGGCATGGTCCTGGGAGTTTCTGACGGAGGTGGTGGGCCTGGACCCCGACCGTCTCTATCCGTCTGTCTATCTCGAAGATGATGAAGCGTTTGATATCTGGAATAAAGAGATCGGCATCGCTCCGGAGAGGATCTACCGGTTTGGGAAAGAGGACAATTTCTGGGAACACGGTGCAGGTCCGTGCGGACCGTGTTCCGAGGTCTATTATGACAGAGGTGAACAGTATGGCTGCGGAAGTCCTGACTGTACGGTCGGATGTGAATGCGACCGTTATATTGAAGTTTGGAATAACGTGTTTACACAGTTTGAAAATGACGGAAACGGCAATTATGTGACACTGGAACATAAGAATATTGACACCGGAATGGGGCTGGAACGTCTCGCGGTTGTCGTACAGGAGGTGGACTCGATCTTTGATGTGGATACCATCTGTGCACTTCGTGAAAAAGTCTGCGGGATTGCGGGAAAGAAATACAAAGAGGATGCGGATGATGATGTATCCATCCGTCTGATCACCGACCATATACGCTCCGCAACGTTCATGATCTCCGACGGTATCATGCCGACGAATGAGGGCAGAGGCTATGTGCTGCGCCGCCTGATCCGACGTGCTGCCAGGCATGGGCGTCTGCTCGGCATCAGGGGGCAGTTCCTGGCAACCTTGAGCGCCACCGTGATCGAGGGCTCAAAAGACGGATATCCGGAGCTTGCAGAAAAGAAAGACTTTATCTTCAATGTGCTGACAAATGAAGAGAGCCAGTTCAACAAGACGATCGATCAGGGACTTTTGATTCTTGCGGATATGGAACGCGAGATGCAGGAAAAGGGTGAAAAGGTGCTGGACGGACAGCAGGCATTCAAGCTGTATGATACGTATGGCTTCCCGGTCGACCTGACGAAAGAGATCCTGGAGGAAAAGGGATACGCCGTAGACGAAGACGGTTTCCGCAGGGAAATGGAAGAGCAGCGTGAACGTGCGAGAAAGAGCCGGGAAGTGACAAACTACATGGGTGCGGATGCGACAGTGTACGACGGCATTGATCCGTCTGTCACGTCGGAATTTGACGGCTATGGAACGCTTGCGCTGGACTCGGCGATCTCTGTGATGACGACGGAGACTGACATCGTGGACAGCCTGATGGAAGGACAGAAGGGCACGATCATCGCGGAAAAGACCCCGTTTTACGGGACGATGGGCGGCCAGCAGGGGGATGTCGGAGTGATCGTAAGTCCGGACGGCGAGTTCCGGGTGGAGGATACGATTCACCTGCGCGGCGGGAAGATCGGACATGTCGGTGAGATGATTTCCGGTATTCTGAAAACGGGCCAGACGGTAACGCTGAAGGTGGATGATAAGAAGCGCTGCGATACGGAGAAGAACCACAGCGCCACACATCTGCTGCAGAAAGCGCTGAAAACCGTACTGGGCGCTCATGTAGAGCAGAAGGGGTCACTTGTGACGCCGGGACGTCTTCGATTTGACTTTGCGCATTTCCAGGCGATGACACCGGAGGAACTGGAGCAGACAGAAAAACTGGTGAATCAGGAAATTCAGGCGAATCTCCCTGTCGAAACAAATGTCATGACCATTGAAGAAGCTAAGAAATCAGGGGCAATGGCACTGTTTGGGGAAAAATACGGTGAAGAGGTGCGCGTGGTTACCATGGGGGACTTTTCAAAAGAACTCTGCGGCGGTACGCACGTAAAGAATACGGCGTCCATCTCCCTGTTTAAGATCGTGTCGGAGTCGGGAATCGCTGCCGGCGTGCGCAGGATCGAGGCACTGACAGGCGATGGGGTCCTTGCATATTATAAAGAGCTGGAAGACAAAATATCATCCATCGCGAAGGCATTGAAGACTTCTTCTGCTGAGATTCTTGACAAGATCGCACATCTGCAGACGGAGATGAAAACGCTTCAGAGTGAAAACGAGTCTCTGAAGAGTAAAATGGCTCAGGAATCCCTGGGAGATGTCATGGATCAGGTTGTGGAAGTCAAAGGCGTCAAGGTGCTTGCGAGTGCATTGAACGACGTTGATATGAACGGACTGCGTGATCTCGGCGATCAGCTGAAAGAGAAGCTGGGCGAAGGTGTCGTTGTGCTGGCGTCCGCATGCGGCGGCAAAGTCAGCCTGATGGCAATGGTGACTCCTGAGGCTATGAAAAAAGGAGCACACGCCGGTAATCTGATCAAGGCTGTGGCCGCTGTCGTCGGCGGAGGCGGAGGCGGACGTCCGAATATGGCTCAGGCTGGAGGAAAAGACGTATCCAGGATCCCACAGGCGATCGAAGCTGTAGTGTCTGTCGTGGAAGAGCAGATAAAGTAAATATAAGGTAATTTTTTTCTGAAAATGATCAAAAGCAGTTGACGTATGGAAAAAATCTGTTATAATTACTATTAGTGCAGTAAAATATACCCAAACAGTTGTGTATGCACAATCTACAACTGGAGGGAGGTTAGGTGTGAGTCTATGTCAAACGTTATCGTAAAAGAGAACGAAACTCTGGACAGCGCTTTACGCAGATTTAAACGTAGTTGCGCAAAGGCTGGAATTCAGCAGGAGATCCGTAAAAGAGAGCATTACGAGAAACCAAGTGTTCGTCGTAAGAAAAAATCGGAAGCTGCCAGAAAACGTAAATATAATTAATGTGCCAAAAAATCCTTGACGTTTCGTCAGGGATTTTTTAGTATAGAGAGTGGGAGATAAATAACAGAGAAGAAGGGAGAAGATACGATGTGGACGATACCGATGTTCGGAACCGATTTATATCATATCATTCATTGGTTTTTAATATACAGTCTGATGGGGTGGATCGTAGAATCTATCTACATGTCACTGTGTAACCGCAAGCTGACGAACAGGGGATTCATGAGCAGTCCGATCTGTCCGATTTATGGTGTTGGGGCTTTGACGCTCTACTTTATCTTAAGACCGTTGGATGGAAATTACATAGCTCTGTATTTTGCCGGATGTATTCTGGCAACACTTCTGGAACTGGTGACAGGATATCTGATGCGTTATATGTTCGGGGCTGTGTGGTGGGACTACCATGACAAACCGCTGAATTTTGATGGATTGATCTGTCTGGAGAGTACTCTTGCATGGGGGCTCTACACAGTTCTGATGTTTGCGTTCCTGCAGAAATTTGTTGTTCGGATCGTGGACAGCTACTCGTATAATACGGGTGCGATTGTCGGCACGGTTGCGATCATAGTGTTTGGATTTGATTTTCTGGTGCACCTGTATTCGGCGAAGAAGGGATCTCTGAGTGAAGGGATTGCGGAAATCAGAGAGATGATCAGGAGTATCCGTTAAATATTAGAAACAATACGAACCGCGGGTCTGGACCCGCGGTTTTTTAGCGTACAGGAAACTTTTTCATTACAACGGAATCATATTTATCCGCTTTGCATCGTACATTAGAGAAGGAACAGATGTGGGGGGACAAAGATGAGGAAAAAGATTGGGATCATATTGATCTGTATGCTGATGCTGATTCAGTTGTTGTCCGGAACATACGCCGTATGGGCGGAACCGGCATCAGAAGGAGAGCAGAATACACAGGAGGAAGGCACACAGCCGGAGGGCGAAGCGGTTTCGGTAGATGCGCCTTCTGTTATTTTAATGGAATCGTCTACCGGTCAGGTTCTCTACGAGAAGAATGCAGACGAGCAGAGAAGCCCGGCCAGCATCACGAAGATTATGACGCTGCTGCTGATTTTTGATGAGCTGGAGAAGGGAACCATAAAGCTCACGGATGAGGCAGTCACGAGCGCCCATGCAAAGAGTATGGGGGGATCGCAGGTGTTTCTGGAAGAGGGAGAGAAACAGACGGTGGAGACGCTGATCAAATGCATTGTGATAGCGTCGGGGAATGATGCGTCGGTCGTGATGGCAGAGCATATTGCCGGGAGCGAGGAAGAATTCGTCAAGAGGATGAATCAGAAGGCGGAGGAACTGGGACTGAAAGATACACGCTTTGAGGACTGCTGCGGCCTGACCGATTCGGCGGGGCACTATACGACAGCCCACGATGTCGCGGTCATGTCAAAGGAGCTTATCACGAATCATCCGGAAATTCTTACATATTCTTCAATCTGGATGGAAAACATTACTCATGTGACCAGACAGGGGAGTAAAGAATTCGGGCTGACAAACACAAACAAGCTGATCAGGGGGTATGACGGCTGTGTGGGGCTTAAGACAGGGAGCACATCCGTTGCAAAGTACTGTGTGTCGGCAGTGGCTTCCAGAAATGACATCACGCTGATATCTGTCGTGATGGGGGCGCCGGATGTGAAGGCGAGGTTCCGGGATGCAGCCACCATGCTGAACTATGGGTTTGGTATCTGCAGCCTGTATGTGGACGACAATCAGGAAAAGCTTCCCAAGGTGCCTGTGGCATTTTCAATAGAGAAAGAGGGAGCCTGTGCGTACGAAGAGGAGTTCAGGTATCTGGATACAGAAGGTGTGAATACTGAAAATATTGAAAAAGAGACGCAGTTTAAGACGGATGCCAGGGCGCCGGTGCAGAAGGGCGACGTCGCCGGCCGTGCGGTGTATTACCTGGACGGAAAAGAGATTGGAAGCGTCAATCTTGTGTTTACGGAGGATATAGAAAAAGCAACCTATCCGGATTATCTGTATCAGGCATGGATGCGGTTCTTAAACGGAGGAAAAACTTGAACTTGACAGAAATTTATTGTAGTATAGAGAAGATGTGAAAAGAGGAATGAAACAACCATGACAAAATGCGTGATAAAATACTATGGGATTCACAGCAGGAAGGCAGTATCGGCGGAGGACAGCATACGGCTTGTTTTTGTGAGTGACCTGCATAACGTATCGTACGGTAAGGGGAACCGGGGACTGGCAGAAAAGATACTGGCACTGCATCCGGATGTCGTATTGATCGGGGGGGATCTGATCGTCGGAAAGCCGGAACAGCCGATGGATGCCGCGCTGGCATTTATTCGGAATCTTTCCGGCCGGGTCCCGGTCTATGCGGCAAACGGGAACCATGAGTATCGCCTACGTATTTATCCGGAGACGTACGGCGATATGTATGATACGTACCGCAGGGGATTGACTGAGAACCATGTGACACTGCTGGAAAATGAGAGCAGTGTATTCTCAGTCAGAGGCATGAAGGTCGCGCTGTACGGGTATGAGCTGAAGCGGGAATATTATGACCGCTTCGCACATATGGAGCTGCCGCTGTCTGAGATAACGGATGTTTTTCCGGCACCCGCAGAGGATGCGTATAATATTCTGCTTGCTCATTATCCAAAATATTTTCCGACGTATGTCAGGTGGAAGCCCGATCTGATTCTCTCCGGGCATTATCACGGTGGAGTCGTACGGATGGGAAAAAGACGGCCGCTGATCGGAAATGATCTCACATTTTTTCCGAAGTACGGGTATGGAAGCCATACAGAAGGGGACACAACCATGATTGTGAGCTCAGGGCTCGGTGATCACACGATACCTTTTCGGCTGCATAATCCAAGAGAACTTGTCGTAGTAGACATCAGAAAGTAAGGAACAGAGGTTTGCATATGGGGATTCCCGTAAAACTGCAGGTGTTTGAAGGTCCGCTGGACCTTTTGCTGCATTTGATCGATAAGAATAAAATAGATATTTACGACATACCGATTGTGGAGATTACCAATCAGTATCTGGACTATATCCGTCAGATGCAGAGACAGGACCTGAACATCATGAGTGAATTCATGGTTATGGCGGCCACGCTGATTGATATCAAATGCCGGATGCTTCTCCCGAAGGAAATCAATGAAGAGGGAGAGGAGGAAGACCCGCGGGATGAGCTTGTACAGCAGCTGCTTGAATATAAAATGTACAAGTATATGTCATATGAACTGAGAGAGCGGATGGCGGCTGCGTCCAGGAGTATCTACAGGAAGAATACGATGCCGGCGGAGGTGATTTCCTACCGGCCTCCGATAGACACCAGGGAGCTTGTGGGCGATATGAATCTTGAAAAGCTGCACGCTGTCTTTTTGTCTGTGATGCGGCGTCAGGAGGACAAGCTGGATCCGATTCGAAGCAAATTCGGAAGAATAGAACAGGAGGAGGTAAGCCTGCCTGATAAAATGACATATGTGGAGACGTTTGCGCGCAGCCGTAAGAAGTTTTCCTTTCGTGAACTGCTGGAACGGCAGTGCAGTAAAACACAGGTTGTGGTGACGTTTCTGGCGATATTGGAGTTGATGAAGACAGGACTGATCAGAATCAGTCAGGAATATATATTTGACGAGATACAGATCGAGACAGTGGGGATTGGTGAATCATGAACATAAAAAATACGGAAGCTGCCATTGAAGCAATTTTGTTTGCCATGGGTGAATCTGTAGAACTTTCCAGGATAGCGAAGGCGATCGGATGCGATGCGGCTACCACGCAGAAACTTATTCGCGACATGATGCTGCGGTACGAGCAGGAAGACCGTGGAATTAAGATCATTGAACTGGAAAATGCTTATCAGCTGTGTACAAAACAGGAATATTACGATAACCTGGTACAGATAGCTCTGCAGCCGAAGAAGGCGGTGCTGACGGATGTGATGCTGGAGACGCTGTCCATAATTGCGTACAAACAGCCGGTCACACGGCTGGAGATAGAGAAGATCCGCGGTGTGAAGTGTGACCATGCCGTCAATAAACTGGTAGAGTATAATCTGGTACAGGAGGTCGGACGTCTTGACGCCCCCGGCCGTCCGATCCTGCTGGGTACGACAGAAGAATTTCTGAGGAGTTTCGGAGTAGAATCGACAGAGGAACTGCCGTCCATCAGCCCGGTACAGCTGGAAGACTTTAAAGCAGAGGCAGAAGAGGAGGTCCAGCTGAAACTGAATATTTAGATAACTGCATATTGCGTCATCGGTGAAAGATGTCCGTGAGGGTCCGGCTTGCCGGGCCCTTTCTTAATTTCCTGAAGGTGATAATAAATTATATTTTTCCTCATAGAATAAAAGGAGGACATACACAAAACGGATGAGTGAATCACATGAAAAAAAGGATTGTTTTGATGGGAGTTCTTTTGGCGGTCATTTGGGGAGGGCAGGCCGTCTATGCACAGGAAGAGCCGGCGGACAGTGAACTGTATGCCCGTTCAGCATGTCTGATGGATGCCGATTCCGGGCGGGTGCTGTATGAAAAAGACGGGGAGGAAAAACGGCCCAATGCCAGTACAACGAAGATTATGACATGCATCCTGGCTCTTGAGAACGGTAATCCTGACGATACGGTGACAGCGACAAAACGCGCGGCAGGTCAGCCCAAGGTACATCTCGGGGTACATGAAGGAGACCAGTTCAGGCTGAATGACCTTCTCTATTCCCTGATGCTGGAGTCACACAATGACAGCGCTGTGATGATAGCGGAACATATCGCAGGGAGTGTGGAAGATTTTGCGGGTATGATGAATCAGAAGGCTCAGGAGATTGGGTGTGAAAACACCTATTTTATAACGCCGAACGGTCTGGATGATCAGAATGAACAGGGAGTACACGGGACAACGGCGCAGGATCTGGCAAGGATCATGAGGTATTGTATCATGCAGTCCCCCAAACGGGAGGAATTTCTGGCGATCACACAGACGGCGTCGTATACTTTCTGGAATATGGAAGAGACGGTCATTTATAACTGCTATAATCACAACGCATTTCTGTCGATGATGGAGGGCGCACTAAGCGGAAAGACGGGATTTACGGCAGATGCGGGATACTGTTATGTGGGAGCCCTTGAGCAGGATGGCAAAACATTCATTGTCTCACTTCTCGCCTGCGGGTGGCCCAATAACAAGAGCTATAAATGGTCAGATACGAAGAAGCTGATGACTTACGGCCTCGAACATTATTCCATACAGGATGTTTTGATACGAGAGCTTCCGGCTGCACAGCTGGAGGTACTGGAAGGACAGCACGGCGGAAGACTCTCTGAAGAAGCCGTGGTGCCCCTGAGCTACCGCTGTGACATGGAGCAGCAGTCTCTGAAGGTACTGCTGGGTGCAGATGAGGAGGTTCAGGTAGAGAAAAGTCTGCCGGATGCGCTTCAGGCGCCGGTCAAAGCCGGGACAGTGGTGGGGAAAGTGTCATATCTTCTGGATGGGGAGGTTCTGAAAACATATCCGGTGTATGCCGATGACAGTGTAAAGAAGATTGATTTTATCTGGTGTTTTGATATAATAAAACAAAAGTATCTGATGAGGGGGTGAGGTCATGCAGAAACGGCTGATGCCGGGAAGACTTCTGGATGATAACGGATGTCTGCAGGAGGCCGGCTATGCTACGTGTCCCGTGAAAGAATACAGGAGGGCTGAAGTCCGCCAGGGGACACTGCGTATCAAAGAATGGGACTATTATCTGATCTGCAACGAACATTTTGGAGTTGCGCTCACGGTGGCGGACAACAGTTATATGGGGCTGGTAAGCATTTCGTTTCTTGATTTTGAGCAGAAGAGGGAGACGACGGTAAGCCCGATGACTCTGCTTCCGATGGGCAGGACGGGGATGCCGTCCTCCTCGGAGGCGGGCGACGTCAGGTTTGGCAGCCGCCGATGTCAGTTTTCATTCGTGAAAGAAAAAGACCGCCGGATTCTGACTGCAGGGATGAAAAACTTTAAGGACGGACTGCCGATCCGTATGAAAATCCATCTGACCCGGGAACCGGAGGACAGTATGGTGATCGCCGTTCCGTTCCGGGAGAATCCCAGGGCATTTTACTATAACCGGAAGATCATCGGGATGCGTGCGAAGGGGATCGTGGAAATCGGAAGCCAGAGGTTTTATTTTCAGCCGGAGGACAGTTTTGGGCTGCTGGACTGGGGACGCGGTGTATGGCCATATGATAATACCTGGTACTGGGGCGCGGCGCAGGCGCTGTTGGGAGACCGCGTATTTGGTTTTAATCTGGGTTACGGTTTTGGAGATAACAGCCGCGCTACGGAAAACATGCTGTTTTTTGACGGGCGCGCTCATAAACTGGAGAGCGTCCGCTTCCTGATTCCGGGAGAAGAAGAGGGACAGACGGAATACATGAAGCAGTGGAAGATTGTGTCTGATGACGGACGGCTTGCGCTCACCTTTACTCCGATTCTGGACAGGAGTGCACGAACTTCTGCAGGGATTATCTTAAGTGACCAGCATCAGGTGTTCGGACATTTCGACGGAACCGCGGTGCTTGACGACGGAACCAGGGTACCAGTAGAACACATGCAGGGATTTGCAGAAAAAGTACATAATAAGTGGTAATTTCAAAACAGGAGGATATGTCTGTGTATGATGCCGTAATCATAGGTGCGGGTGTGACGGGGTGTGCAGCGGCGCGGGAGCTGTCGCGGTACAGGCTGCATGTCTGTGTGCTGGATAAAGAGGAAGATATCTGTACAGGCACGTCCAAGGCCAACAGCGGACTGGTTCATGCAGGTTATGATGCCGTTCCGGGCACATTAAAAGCCAGGATGAATGTTCTGGGAAACAGGAAGATGGATGTCCTGGCAGAGGAGCTTGATATACCGTTTCGAAGGAACGGCGCAGTTGTGCTGTGCCGGGAAGGTCAGAACGAAGCAGAGCTTGTAAGGCTCATGGAGCAGGGGTATAAAAATGGCGTGCCTGGTCTGCGGCTGCTGAGAGGGGAGGAGCTGCACAGGATGATCCCTGTGGCCGCAGACGATGTAAAGGCAGCGCTGCTGGCGCCGGGTGCCGGAATCATCTGTCCGTTTCGGCTGACGGCGGGGCTTGCGGAGAATGCCTGCACCAATGGCGTGGAGTTCTGGATGGACTGTCCCGTCAGACAAATCGATAAACAGGAGGACGGGTACTGCCTGCATACCGGGAAAGGAAAGATACGGACCCGCTGCGTGATCAACGCGGCAGGAATCTATGCGGATGTGTTCAACAATATGGTGAGTGAAGAGCAGCTTCGCATTACGCCGCGCCGCGGGGAATACCTCCTGTTGGACAAGCGGGCGGGTTCTTATACGCAGCACACGATTTTTCAGATGCCCGGTCCGATGGGAAAGGGAGTGCTGATCACGCCCACCGTCCACGGCAATCTGCTGGTGGGGCCGACAGCGCAGGATGTACCGGACAGAGACGCCGTCTGCACGACGGCGGAGGGACTTTCACAGGTGCAAAAAAAAAGCATGGACGGTATCAAAGCCCTGCCGCTTCACGAGACCATCACATCCTTTGCAGGACTTCGGGCACATGAGGACGGCGGGGATTTTGTGATCGGTGAGGCGAAGGGGGCGCCGGGATTTTTCAACGCTGCGGGTATCGAATCACCGGGGCTGTCAGCTGCTCCGGCGATAGGGTGTGAGCTGGCCGGGATGACGGCGGCCTATTTGAATGCACGGGAGAAGCAGGAGTTTACAGCGGTTCAGAAAAATATCTTTTCGGCTGCGCAGGCAAGTGCAGAAGAACTCCGCATGAAGATCAAAGAGAATCCGGCGTATGGCAATGTGATCTGCAGATGTGAGACCGTGACGGAGGGAGAGATCGTCGAGGCGATCCGAAGAAAACCGGGCGCGCGCTCTCTGGACGGTGTGAAGCGGCGGACGAGAACGGGAATGGGCAGATGCCAGTCGGGATTCTGTATGCCGAAGGTGATGGAGATTCTCTGCAGGGAACTCGGACTAACCCCTTCTCAGGTGACAAAAGCCGGAGGTACTTCGTATTTGCTGAATGGAGACAGCGGGAAGGCGGGTGGACGATGAAAACGGATGAACCAAAGCATTACGATGCAGTGATCATCGGAGGCGGTCCTGCGGGCATGGCGGCGGCTGTTGCCATGAAACGAGAGGGCATCGATCGCCTTTTAATCCTGGAACGGGATGCTGAACTCGGCGGTATTTTGAATCAATGTATTCACAGCGGTTTTGGTCTGCATACCTTCCATGAAGAGCTGACCGGGCCCGAATATGCAGCGCGTTATGTGGAGATGGTCGACACGCTTGGTATCGCATATGAGCTGGAGAGTATGGTTACAGATATCACACAGGAACGAATTGTGACGGTTATGAGCAGCAGAAAAGGACTTCAGCGGATCACAGGGCGTGCCGTGATCCTGGCAATGGGATGCAGGGAACGTCCGCGCGGATCGCTTGGCATCCCCGGATACCGGCCCGCCGGCATCTATACAGCGGGTACGGCACAGAGGCTTGTGAACCGGGACGGGCTGATTCCCGGCAGAGAAGTCGTGATCCTGGGATCGGGAGACATCGGTCTGATCATGGCGCGCCGCATGACGCTCGAGGGGGCGCATGTTAAAATGGTGGTGGAAATGAAGGACAGACCGGGAGGACTGCAGCGAAATATTGTTCAGTGCCTGGATGATTTCGAAATACCGCTCAGGCTTAACAGTACTGTCACGGAGATACACGGCAGACAGCGGATCTCCGGTGTAACGGTTGCAGAGATTGATCAGAACGGACAGAGGGTGAACGGCACCGGGACATACGTTGCCTGTGACACGCTGCTGCTGTCGGTGGGGCTGATTCCGGAAAATGAACTGACTGAGAAACTCGGGGCCAGGATGGATGAGACGACGCGAGGGCCGAAGACGGATAAAGACTGCCGTACCAGTGCAGAGGGGGTATATGCGTGCGGAAATGTACGCCGTGTCCATGATCTGGCTGATCATGTGAGCCGTGAGGCGGAAAGGGCCGGGATGGCTGCGGCAGCTTACCTGAAAGGACACGGCATATGAAAAGAACATTAATATGTATCTGCTGTCCGAAGGGATGTACGCTGCAGGTGACGGCGGAAGAAAATGGACAGGTATCCGGGATCAGCGGATACGAATGTGAAAATGGCAGAGAATATGGGATAAAGGAATGCACACGGCCTTCCAGGACGGTGACATCCACGGTGCCGGTTGCAGGCGGAGCGGTGAAAAGGGTTCCTGTCAAAACGGCGCGGGAGATCCCAAAGGAACGGATACCGAAATGCATGGAGGAAATCCATCAGACCGTGGCGCAGGCACCGGTGAGGATCGGAGATATCCTGATCCGGCGTACGGCAGGGACAGATGTTGATGTGATTGCTGCCGGAAATGCAGCCGTGAAAGAGACAGGGGGATGACAGATGGAACAGTACATGATGGCCCTGGACCAGGGCACGACAAGTTCGCGCTGTATTTTATTTGACAGAGCGGGAACGATGAGGAGTGTGGCACAGAAAGAATTTACACAGTATTACCCAAAGCCGGGATGGGTGGAGCATGATCCGATGGAAATATGGTCCTCACAGCTGAGTGTGGCTACAGAGGCCATGGGAAAAATCGGAATTGACGCCAGAAATATTGCGGCGATCGGTATTACGAATCAGCGGGAAACTACGATCGTTTGGGACAGAAACACCGGAAAGCCGGTATATCCAGCCATTGTGTGGCAGTGCCGGAGAACAGCGGAGATGATAGATGCCATAAAAGCGGATGGGAAAGAAGCCTGTATCCGGGAACGCACCGGTCTGATTCCGGATGCGTATTTTTCGGGAAGCAAGCTGGCATGGATCCTGGATCATGTGGATGGTGCAAGGCAGCGGGCGGCGAACGGTGAACTGCTGTTTGGAACGGTTGATACCTGGCTGATCTGGCAGCTGACTCAGGGCAAGGTGCATGTGACGGATGTGACGAATGCGTCGCGGACGATGTTATATGATATTCACAGGATGCGGTGGGACGAAGAGATTCTGGAGATGTTTGGGATCCCGGGCTGTATGCTGCCGCAGGTAAAGCCGAGCAGCTGTGTCTATGGCTGTACAGACAGGAATGTGATGGGCGGCGAGATCCCCATCGCGGGGGCTGCGGGTGACCAGCAGTCCGCACTGTTCGGACAGTGCTGTTTTGAAGCCGGAGACATTAAAAACACGTATGGAACGGGCTGCTTTCTGCTGATGAATACGGGAGAACAGGCGGTACGGTCAAAGTCGGGGCTATTGACAACCGTGGCGGCAAGCGTGGGCGATACGGTGCAGTATGCACTGGAGGGAAGCGTGTTTGTTGCGGGGGCCGCGATTCAGTGGCTGCGGGATGAACTGAAGATACTGGACAGCGCACCGCAGTCTGAGGAATACTGCCGGGCGGTGGAGGATACAGGGGGCGTCTATGTGGTGCCCGCATTTACCGGGCTTGGCGCTCCTTACTGGGATCCGTATGCCCGCGGAACCATCGTCGGACTGACGCGCGGGACGGGACGCGCACATCTGATCCGGGCCACGGTGGAATCTCTTGCCTATCAGGTATCAGATGTGATTGAGGCGATGCAGAGAGATTCCGGTATCCGGACCAGAACGATCAAAGTGGACGGCGGTGCGTGTGCAAATGACTTTCTGATGCAGTTTCAGTCGGATCTGCTGAATGCAGAGGTAGAAAGGCCGCGCTGTATCGAGACGACTGCACTCGGGGCTTCTTATCTGGCCGGGCTGGCGGTGGGGTATTGGAGTGACCGGGAAGACATTCGGAAAAACTGGGCGCTGGAACACACGTTTATTCCGGAGATGAAGGAAGAGGAACGTAAGAAAAAACTGAAAAACTGGAAACGGGCAGTCCGCTGCTCCCGGAATTGGGAGAAAGAAGAGGACTGACACAGGAGGAAAATACATGAATAAGGCACTGCAGGTGCTGCTGAAGGCGCTGTCAGAACCGGAAGCCGACATGAACTTGAGAAGAACAAGGTATCTGATGAATTTGAAGTCCATTGACGTGTTTAAACGGTTTTACCGCACGATCGATGATAAGATATACAACAATGGGGTGGAGGTTCCGCTGCGCATCTATTTTCCGGATGAAGATTCTTTCGATACGGTGGATATTGATGCCTACTGCAGAAAACATAAAGACATTGACAGGAGAAAAATGGTAGACAACACGTATCCCGTGCTGTTGTTTTTTCATGGAGGAGGATTTGTGACGGAGAGTGTGGAGACGTATAACAGGATCTGCTGGAATATGTCCAGAAATACACAGCACGTAGTCGTCTCCGTTGACTACAGGCTGGCTCCGGAACACCGTTTCCCCACGCCGTTTGATGACTGTTATGCGGTGGCGAAGGCTATCTTTACGGACCAGACCATACTCCATGTGAAACCGGAGCGCATAACGATTATCGGCGACAGTGCGGGAGGAAATCTGACGGCTGCGGTCTGCCAGAAAGCCAGGGATACGGGGGACTTTAAGGTGCACAGGCAGATACTGATCTATCCTTGTACCGGTAATGACTATTCGGACAGTACGCCGTTTGCATCCGTGAAGGAAAACGGTTTTGATTATCTGCTGACGCAGAAAAACCTGCAGGACTATATGAATCTTTATCAGAGCAGGGAGGAGGACCGCTTAAGTCCATATTTTTCCCCGCTGCAGGCGGAGGATTACAGTGATCTTCCCGCGGCGCTTGTGATCACAGGGGAATACGACCCGCTGCGCGATGAGGGTGAAGAATATGCCAGGCGGATGCGGGCTGCGGGGGTGCCTGTCAGCCTGCACCGGATCAGGGATGCGGTCCATGGATTTTTTCTGCTGACGACGCTTTATCCGGCGGTAAAAGAAACGTATGAATATATCAACGATTTTTTGAGAGAGGTAGATAACGGTGTTTCAGGAAAAGAAAACACGGTGGAGAAGTCTGGAGAATACGGCCAAGATCTTTCCTGCTACGAGCGGTAAAAAAGATGAGCGGGTGTTTCGGTTTGCCTGTGTGCTGAAAGAGCCGGTGATCGGGGAAACACTGCAGGAGGCGCTGGATTTGGCGCTCGAGGAATTTTCGATGTTCCGGTGTGTGCTGCGAAAGGGTTTCTTCTGGAATTACCTGGAGGAATCGGAGGAGAATGCGATCGTCCGCAGGGAGTATAAGCGGCCTTGCAGTCAGATTTATGTCAGAGACCAGAAGAGTCTGCTGTTTGAAGTGACGTATTATAAAAACAGAATTAATTTTGAGACCTATCACGCGCTCACGGATGGGACGGGAGCCCTGCATTTTCTGCGCGCGCTTGTCTATCACTATCTGTCTCTGCTGTATCCGGGTCAGATCGATTATGATGCCGGAAAACTGCAGCTGATTCAGACAGAGGAAGACAAAGAGGAAGACAGCTTCTGGAAATACTACGACCGCGATACCAGGCGCCAGAAAATCAAAAAATATAAGGCCTGTCAGCTCCACGGCAGAAAAATGGATTATGGACAGATGCAGCTGACGGAGGGAATCGTGTCCACGAAACAACTGCTTGCGGAAGCGAGAAAACGGGGGACGACAGTGACCGTGCTGCTGACAGCTCTGTATCTGAAAGCGATCGCACAGGACATGACGGTCAGACAGAAGAAAAAACCGGTGGTCCTAATGATACCGGTGAATCTCAGAAATTACTATCCGTCAGAATCCATGCGCAACTTTTTTGGATGGATTGATATCGGCTATTCATTTTCAGAATCCAGTGATGATCTGGGAGAGGTGATCAAAGCCGTAGATGAGATGTTTAAAAAAGAGCTGCAGCCGGATAAGATCGCGGCCCGCATGTACGGGCTGATGGATTTTGAGATGAATCCGCTTGTACGCGCGCTGCCGCTGGAATTAAAGCTCTATTCCATGCAGGTGGGGGCATTTGCCAGCAAAAACACGGTGACGGCAATTTTTTCGAATGTCGGAAAAGTGGATATGCCCAGGGAGTGCATGCCACATATTGATTTCTTCGATGTGTTTACCAGTACGCCCAAACAGGAGCTTGCGATGTGTTCCTACGGAGACAAGATGGTATTCAGCTTCACGTCCGCATACGCGAATCAGAGAGTGGAAGCATGCTTTTTTAAGGGGCTGGAGGCTCTTGGAGTACCCGTTAGCATGATTGATGAGAGGGAGAGCTTCCCGGATCTGAAAAAGGAAAACTCCAGGCAGGACGTGCTTCTGAAGTGTTTCAATTTTTTCTGCGTTGCGGCAGCGGTGATCTGCGGAGTCCTCAACGGAATCATAAATCCGGATTTTAAATGGAGTCTCTATGTATTCGGGGCGCTGCTGTGCGGCTGGGTGCTGACGACGGTGGCAGTGCGCAAGCGGCGGGATATGATGAAAAATATCGTCTGGCAGACGGTACTCATTTCCATCGGACTGGTGATCTGGGATTTGGCGACGGGGTGGCGAGGCTGGTCCGTCAATATAGGATTTCCGGCCGCGGTGGGAGCAGCACTGGTGGCCATGCTGATCGTAACGGCGGTCTTCAGGCTTCCGTCACCGCGTTATATGATCTACTTTTTTATGATATGTCTGCTGGGCATGCTGCCGTTTCTTCTGCTGGCTGCAGGAATCCTTACAATGCGCATACCGGCTATGATATGCAGCGGGGCGAGCCTTCTGGTCCTGCTGGCGCTTCTGATCTTTCAAAGAGAGGCGTTGTTTAATGAACTTGCCAAAAAATTTCACATTAACCGCATGAAAGGATGAATCTTTTGATCAAATACCAGGATATTAAAAACAACGAGACAGTCAGGACATATATCACGAAAGCGGATGAATCACTGATTGCACTTGGCTTTACCGAACACAGCTTTGCCCATGTCACAAAAGTTGCGCAGACAGCTTCCTATATACTGGAAACTCTGGGGTTTGGCGAACGAGACTGTGAACTTGCAAAAATCGCCGGATTTCTTCACGATATCGGTAATCTGGTGAACAGGACGGACCATGCCCAGAGCGGGGCGCTTATCGCTTTCAGGCTGCTGGACCATATGGGAATGGAGGCACAGGAGATCGCGACGATCGTCACGGCGATCGGCAATCACGATGAAGGAACGGCGGAAGCAGTGAATCCGATCGCTGCGGCACTGATCCTGGCGGATAAAACAGATGTACGGCGCAGCCGTGTAAGGAATAAGGACAAGACGACATTCGATATCCATGACAGGGTGAATTACTCTGTCAAACGGTCCGTGGTTAAGATCAATGAAGACAGGACGCTGATTAAACTGAAACTGACGGTTGATCTTCACTACGGTTCGATTATGGATTACTTTGAGATCTTTATGGTGCGCATGCTGCTCTGCCGGAAGGCAGCGGAATCGCTTGGAATGGGATTTCGCCTGATAATTAACGAACAGCAGGTGGTATAAGGGTGAATTTTTCAGATTCATCCTTTTTTTATACCGAATTTGAAAGTTTTAATTCAACATGATATTGAAATAAAGTGAAAGTTGCAGTACAATTATTTACAGTGGATCTGCAGCTTACTGCAGACAATTTTATAGAAAACGGAGGGGCTTATCATGAGTAACACTACAGTGAGCGCTGCGATGGGCAGAATTAACGCGCTGCTCGACGCAAACAGCTTTGTGGAAATCGGCGGACAGATCACGGCGCGCAGCACAGATTTCAACTTATCTGAAACAGAAACGCCTTCCGACGGCGTCATCACAGGATACGGTGTGATCGAGGGAAGTATGGTCTATGTTTACAGCCAGGACGCGTCGGTATTAAAGGGAACCATCGGTGAAATGCATGCCGGGAAAATCGTGCGTTTGTATGAGCTTGCCATGAAGACCGGAGCTCCTGTCCTGGGATTTCTGGATTGCGCGGGGATGCGTCTGCAGGAGGCGACGGATGCATTGCATGCGCTTGGAGAAATTTACAGAAGCCAGGTCATGGCGTCCGGAGTCATCCCGCAGATCACGGGGATTTTCGGCAGCTGCGGAGGCGGTCTGGCGATCGTCCCGGGACTTACCGATTTTACTTTTATGGAAAAAGAAACCGGGCACCTGTTTGTCAATTCACCGAATGCCATTGACGGCAATGAAAAATCAAAGTGCGATACATCATCCGCTGTCTTTCAGGGTGAAGAGACAGGGCTTGCGGACAAAGTGGGAACAGAGGCGGAAATCCTCAGTGAGATGAGACGGCTCATTGTAATGCTTCCGGAGAATAATGAGGACGATTCTTCTTATATTGAATGTACGGATGATCTGAACAGGATCTGTGAGCAGTTGGAGAACAGTGCAGGCGATGCGGCGCTGATGCTCACGCAGCTGGCGGATGCTCACGAGTTTCTTGAACTGAAGAAAGATTACGGTAAAGACATGACCATCGGCTTTCTGCGGCTGAACGGGATGACTGTCGGCGCGGTTGCGAACCGAAGCGAAGAGTATGATGCTGACGGAAATCTGAAAGAATCTTTTGGTACAGTTCTTTCCGCCAGAGGGGCCAGAAAAGCTGCAGACTTCATAAGGTTCTGCGATGCATTCCAGATACCGCTTTTGACGGTGACAAACGTGACCGGGTTCAAGGCGACGAAGTGTGCAGAAACACATATGGCGAAATCTGTTGCTGCGATGACGTATGCGTTTACCGAGGCGACTGTTCCGAAAGTCAACGTGATCACCAGGAAGGCATACGGAAGCGCGTACGTTGCGATGAACAGCAGAGCACTTGGAGCTGACATGGTATTTGCGTGGCGGGATGCGAAGATCGGCATGATGGATGCAAGGGCTGCGGCAAAGCTGATGTATATCGATGAGGGTATCGATGTTATTGACCGGAAAGCGGCGGAATATGAGGCGCTTCAGGACAGCGCTGCTTCTGCGGCAAGACGGGGATATGTAGATGCGGTCATTGATCCGAAGGACACACGGAAACATGTGATCGCCGCGTTTGAGATGCTGTTTACAAAACGGGAAGACCGGCCGGGGAAAAAACATGGAACGGTATAAGAGAGGTGGACGTATGAAACAGTCATTAAGAAAATGTATAAGTGTGCTGTTGCTGTTGTTCTGTACAATCACCCTGTGTGCCTGCGGATCCCGAAACAATACATCCGGACTCACCGATGAGGAGTCGGAGAGCTGGAAGACGCAGACCGTCAGTTTTGTGAGCCAGATGACAACGATGTCTGATGAAGATCTGGAAAGCCTTCTGCAGTACGGGAAATTCTATGAGAGTGCTGTTTCAGCCTGGAAGGATAACCGCGATGTACTCGGGGCATACAAGGACGCGGGACAGACGAAATGTACACTGGATGGGCAAATTATAACGGTGACCTCCAAAATGCAGTTTGAGAAGAAAGATGCGACGGTTACCCTGACGATCAACAGGGAAGAAAATACACCGACTTATCTGTCCGTGGAGGTGAGCAGGACACTCGGGGAAAAGATGAAGGAGGCCGGGGGAAACACCGTACTTGGGATTCTGATCGTATTTGTCGTGCTGTTTTTCCTGAGCTTTTTGATTTACCTGTTTAAATATATTAACCTGTGGGTTGCGAAGCGCGAGCAGAAAAAGGGCGGGCAGCAGAAACCGGCTGCGGAGGCCGCAATGGCTCCGCGGGTGGAGAGACAACAGGAGGATGTGACGGACGATACGGAGCTTGTCGCGGTGATTACAGCGGCGATTGCGGCACTGGAACAGACACCGGCAGACAGCTTTGTGGTTCGTTCTGTAAAAAAAGTCCATAGAAACAACTGGAAGAGAGCATAGGAGGATTCGATATGAAAAGCTATACGATCACTGTAAACGGAAATGTATATGATGTCACTGTGGAGGAACGCACAGACGGTCCGGCAGCTGCCCCGAAGCCGGTAGCGGCTGCAGCGCCAAAAGCTCCGGCTGCCCGGCCTGCGGCAAAACCGGCAGGCGGATCGGCAGGTGCCGTTCAGATCACGGCTTCTGTTCCGGGGAAAGTATTTAAAGTGGAGGCGAGTGCCGGCCAGAGCGTGAAAGCGGGGGATACGATCGTGATCCTGGAGGCAATGAAGATGGAGATCCCGGTTGTCGCTCCGCAGGACGGAACGATAGCGGGTATCGATGTAGCTGTAGGCGATACGGTAGAATCTGGAGATGCACTGGCATCCATGGATTAGGACAGGGGGTCATGAAATGTTAGAAACATTATCAAACCTGCTTCACCAGACGGCGTTTTTCAACCTGACCGGCGGAAACCTGGTGATGATACTGATCGCCTGCGTGTTCCTGTTTCTGGCGATAAAAAAAGGCTTTGAGCCGCTTCTGCTGGTTCCGATCGCCTTCGGTATGCTGCTGGTCAATATCTATCCGGATATCATGGCGGGACCGTACGTGGATGCACAGGGGGTAGAGCACGCAGCAGGTCTTCTGCATTATTTTTATAAGCTTGACGAATGGAGCATTCTGCCCTCTCTGATCTTTATGGGAGTCGGTGCGATGACAGACTTTGGCCCGCTGATCGCGAACCCCAGGAGTTTCATCATGGGAGCGGCAGCTCAGGTAGGAATCTATGTTGCGTATTTTCTGGCTATTCTTCTTGGCTTCGGACCGGCGGCGGCAGCGGCGATCTCGATCATCGGAGGCGCAGACGGACCGACGTCCATCTTCCTGGCGGGTAAGCTGGGACAGACTGCACTGCTCGGACCGATCGCGGTGGCGGCTTACTCCTATATGTCGCTGGTACCGATCATACAGCCTCCGATCATGAAGCTGCTGACGACAGAAAAAGAGCGGAAAATCAAGATGGAACAGCTTCGCCCGGTGTCGAAACTGGAAAAAATACTCTTCCCGATCATTATCACGATCGTCGTCTGTATGATTCTCCCGACAACTGCACCGCTTGTCGGAATGCTGATGCTGGGAAACCTGTTCAGGGAGTGCGGCGTTGTCAAACAGCTGACGGAGACGGCTTCGAATGCATTGATGTACATCGTAGTCATTCTGCTTGGAACTTCTGTGGGTGCGACGACCAGTGCGGAACGTTTCCTGAACTGGGATACGATTAAGATTGTGATACTGGGACTCATAGCGTTCATATTTGGAACGGCGGGCGGCGTTCTGCTGGGCAAACTGATGTGCAAACTTACAAAAGGAAAGATCAATCCGCTGATTGGATCAGCAGGTGTGTCAGCGGTGCCGATGGCGGCACGCGTCTCCCAGAAAGTGGGGGCGGAAGCGGATCCTACGAATTTCCTGCTGATGCATGCCATGGGTCCTAACGTGGCCGGCGTGATCGGAACGGCTGTTGCGGCGGGAACTTTTATGGCAATATTTGGAGTATAGGAGGGATAACATGGCGGATATAGAAAAGAAACCAATCAAGATAACAGAAACGATCCTGCGTGACGCACATCAGTCTCTGATCGCGACAAGAATGACGACGGAGCAGATGCTTCCGATCGTCGATAAATTGGACAAAGTCGGTTACCATTCCGTGGAGTGCTGGGGAGGCGCGACATTTGACGCGTCACTTCGTTTTCTGAAGGAGGATCCATGGGAACGGCTTCGCAGGTTCCGCGACGGATTCAAGAACACGAAACTTCAGATGCTCTTCCGAGGGCAGAATATTCTCGGATACCGTCCGTATGCGGATGACGTCGTGGAATATTTTGTACAGAAATCGATCGCGAACGGCATCGATATCATCCGTATCTTCGACTGTATGAATGATCTGCGAAATCTTCAGACGGCCGTGAGTGCCGCAAACAGGGAAAAAGGCCATGCACAGGTGGCACTGTCTTACACTATCGGAGACGCGTATACGCTGGAATACTGGACCGGGATGGCAAAGCAGGTGGAAGCGATGGGGGCAAATTCGATCTGCATCAAGGATATGGCGGGACTGCTGCTTCCCTATCAGGCGACAGAGCTGGTGACTGCACTGAAACAGGCGACATCGATTCCCATTCAGCTTCATACGCACTACACGTCCGGCGTTGCATCCATGACGTATATGAAGGCGGTTGAGGCCGGCGTCGATGTGATCGACACTGCGATGTCACCGTTTGCACTCGGCACTTCCCAGCCTGCGACAGAGGTTATGGTGGAAACGTTCAAGGGAACACCCTATGACACCGGTTTTGATCAGAATCTTCTGGCGGAGATTGCTGATTATTTCCGTCCGATCCGTGACGAAGCGCTGGACAGCGGCCTGCTGAATCCTAAAAATCTGGGTGTGAACATCAAGACGCTGCTGTACCAGGTACCGGGAGGCATGCTCTCGAATCTGACCTCGCAGCTGAAGGAGCAGCATGCGGAAGACAAATACTATGAGGTGCTGGAAGAGGTACCGCGTGTCCG
This sequence comes from Ruminococcus gauvreauii, assembly GCF_025151995.1. Lineage (NCBI taxonomy): Bacteria > Bacillati > Bacillota > Clostridia > Eubacteriales > Oscillospiraceae > Ruminococcus > Ruminococcus gauvreauii. The sequence goes on along the minus strand of NZ_CP102290.1, from coordinate 244,598 downwards.
AAAAGACCTTGGGGAATGCCCGCTTGTCACGCCTTCCTCACAGATTGTCGGTACTCAGGCTGTGTTCAACGTGATCATGGGAGAACGGTATAAGATGGTTACAAAGGAGACGAAGGCTGTTTTGTCCGGGCAGTATGGGGCAACCATCAAACCGTTCAATCCCGAAGTCCAGAAAAAATGTATTGGAGATACGGAACCGATCACCTGCAGGCCGGCGGATCTGATCGAGGATGAACTGGATACCCTGGAAAAAGAGGTGGCCCCGTGGAAGGAACAGGATGAGGACGTGCTTACGTACGCACTGTTCCCGCAGGTGGCTACGGATTTCTTCAAGTACAGGGAGGCTCAGGAAAAAAAGATTGATGCGGCGGCGGCTGACAGGGAAAACAAGGCTTACCCGGTATAAGTAACAGAATATGTCCATGATGCGTGAAAGACGTGTTGTGGGCGTATTCTTTTTTGCCGCAGTCTGCGGCAGAGGAGGTAAAAATGAAGAGGAGTGTGAAACGTGTGCTTGCGGCTGCCGCAGTCTGTGCGGCCGGAGCGGTTTTTCTGGTTTACCGCTTTACAGAAAACCAGAAGCCGGAAGAGGAAAACGCACCGGATCAGAGTGCGGAAAAGGATGAGGAGACTGCAGTGCCTGTATCGGCTGGGGATATCCGGCAGATGACTGCAGAGACAGTGCTCACAGAGGAACAGATTGCCGCTGTCGGGGTGGACTCCTTATTTTACCAGGAAGAGATATCAGATGTTGTATTTGGACGGATGTATGGAAAATCTTTTAAAGAGGACTGTACCGTGCCGAGAGAAGAACTGAGGTATGTAAGAGTTCTGCATACTGGTTTTGACGGTGAGACACGTATCGGCGAACTGGTCGTCAATCAGGCGATCGCAGACGACGTGACAGCGGTCTTCAGAGAGCTTTATCAGGCAGGGTATCCGATTGAGAAAATCCGGCTGATCGACGACTATGACGCAGATGATGAGCGGTCAATGGCGGACAACAACAGCTCTGCATTTAATTTCCGCTTTATCTCCCACAGTACTACGCTGTCCAATCATGCCAGAGGGATGGCGGTTGATATGAATCCAAAATATAATCCGTATGTGAAGACTGTGGACGGGCGGGAAAACTGTGAGCCTGCGAATGCCTGGGAATATGTGGACCGCACGGCGGAATTTGCATACAAAATAGACACAGAGGACCTGTGTTATCAGGTGTTCACAAAATACGGATTTTCATGGGGAGGAAGCTGGACGGGAGCGAAGGATTATCAGCATTTTGAAAAAGTGTGAGGTCAGAAGTCTTTGGGAGATTGCGTCTTGACGCAATCCATTCTTGTGTTATACTGGACAGATGAAAGTATGCAAAGAGGGATATGGCTCCTCTGTGATGCATACCGCTTAGGAGAAAACAAAAGTATGGAACAATCAGAGAATTTATTGACGAGAATCAACCAGCAGTATGGAAAACTCAGCAAGGGGCAGAAGCGTCTGGCGGCGTATATTACGGATAATTATGACAAGGCGGTGTTTCTGACGGCGGCGAAACTCGGAAGTGAAGTCGGGGTGAGTGAATCCACAACGGTCCGGTTCGCAGCACAGCTTGGATACCGGGGATTTCCGGAATTCCACCGTGCGCTTGAGGAGCTGGTGATCAACAAGCTGAATTCCATCCAGAGGATGGAAGTGACCTACGGGAGGGTGCCGCAGGCGGAAATTCTGGATAAAGTACTTCAGGCTGATATCGACAAGATCAAATTGACCATGGAACATCTGGATCACGAGATCTTTGACCAGGCAGTTGAGACGATCCTGCAGGCAAAGACGATCTATATCATAGGGATCAGAAGCTGTGCACCGCTCGCACATTTTCTGAGTTTTTATCTGAATCTTGTTGTGGATGATGTCCGCCTGATCCAGACGAATTCCGCAAGCGAGATTTTTGAGCAGATGATCCGCATCAATGAGAAGGATGTGATCATCGGCATCAGTTTTCCGCGGTATTCCATGCATACACTCAAGGCCATGGAATTTGCGAATAACCGGAATGCAAAAGTGATCACGCTCACGGACAGTATTCATTCGCCGATGAACCTGTATTCCTCATGCAATCTGATCGCCAGAAGCGATATGGCGTCGATTGTGGATTCTCTGGTTGCGCCTCTGAGCGTGATCAATGCACTGGTCGTCGCGCTTTGTATGAAAAAACAGCAGGAAGTCGTCGATACACTGGAGTCCATGGAAAAAATCTGGGACGAATATAAGGTTTACAGCAGCGATGAGATCAACTCAATTGATGATTCAGTGAAACTGAGCTTTGCAGGTCTGGGGGAAGATGATGTCTAAGGTATTGATCATAGGAGGAGGAGCGGCCGGAATGGCAGCAGCGGTGTTTGCTGCTGAGGCAGGGCATCTCGTTCACCTGTTTGAAAGGAACGAAAAGCTGGGGAAAAAAGTTTATATCACAGGAAAAGGCCGCTGCAATTTTACGAATGCCTGTTCCATGGAGGAATTATTTGACAGTGTAATTCGCAATCCAAAGTTTTTATACAGTGCATTTTATGGGTATAATAATTTTGATGCCATTGATTTCTTTGAGCGTCTCGGGGTCAGAACGAAGATTGAGAGGGGAAACCGTGCGTTTCCGGCTTCCGACCACGCATCGGATATCATTCTTGCCATGGAGCGGAGAATGAAAGAACTGGATGTGAAGATTCATCTGAGAAGCGGCGTGAAAAAGGTGCTGGCGGATGAAAATGGTGTCACGGGTATTTTGCTGGAGAATGATGCAGTTATCGCGGGGGATGCCGTGCTTGTTGCCACGGGAGGGCTGTCTTATTCTACGACAGGATCGACGGGTGACGGATACCGGTTCGCCGGAGAATGCGGGCATGATGTGACCGGACTCAGGCCATCGCTCGTTCCCATGGAGACCGGGGAAGATTATATTGCCGGGATGCAGGGACTCTCGCTTCGGAATGTAACGCTTCGGATGTATACTGGCGGGAAGTGCTGTTTTGAGGATTTCGGTGAGATGATGTTCACGCATTTCGGCATTACAGGGCCGCTGGTTCTGACAGCAAGCGCGCGGGTGGGAGACAGTCTGCAGCAGGGTCCGCTTGCGTGCGAAATCGACTGGAAGCCGGCACTTTCTGAGGAACAGCTCGATGACCGTCTTCTTCGGGATTTCACAAAAAATCAGAATAAACAATTCAAAACGGTGGCGCAGGGGCTGGTGCCGTCAAAAGCCATGTCAGCGCTCCTGGAATTGTGGGGAAGCTCTCCGGAAAAGAAGATCCATGAGATATCGAGGGAGGAGCGTCTTGCCTTTGTCAGGCTTTTAAAACATTTTCCGTTCACAGTTACCGGACTTCGCGGATACAGCGAAGCAGTTGTGACAGCCGGAGGAGTTGCTGTCAGAGAAATCAATCCGAAGACAATGGAATCGAAAAAGGTAAAAGGACTCTATTTTATTGGAGAAGTACTGGATACGGATGCGCTCACCGGCGGTTTCAATCTGCAGATTGCGTGGTCGACCGCATATGCCGCCGCCAGTGCAGTCATATGAGACCAGGAACATTACGACAGGAGGAAAACATGAGTTTTAATATAGCAATCGACGGACCGGCGGGAGCGGGAAAGAGTACGATCGCTCGTCAGGTGGCAAAGAAACTGGGATATATTTATGTGGATACCGGGGCCATGTACCGGGCAATGGCGTATTATCTGCTGATGCAGGGGGTATCGCCGGATGATGCTGATGAGACGGAGCGGGTGTGTGAATTTGCAGATATTTCGATCGTCTATGAGAATGGAGAACAGCAGGTGATACTGAACGGGGAAAATGTGACGGGGTATCTCAGGACGGAAGAAGTAGGAAATATGGCGTCCGTGAGTTCCGCCAATCCTGCAGTGCGCAGGAAACTCGTAGAACTGCAGCAGCGGATGGCCGCTGTCAATGACGTTGTGATGGACGGGCGTGACATCGGCACACAGGTGCTCCCGGGCGCCCAGGTGAAAATTTACCTGACAGCGGGGGCCAGGATAAGAGCGCTCAGGAGATACGAGGAACTGAAGAAAAAGGGGATTCAGGGAGACCTGGAACAGATTCAGAGTGATATTGAGCAGAGAGATTACCGGGATATGCACCGGGAGATTTCACCGCTTGTGCAGGCGGAAGATGCTGTTTATCTGGATACCTCCCATCTGAGTATACCGGAAGTTGTGGAGGCGGTTCTTAAACTATGTACAGAGAGGCAGAACGGATAGAAGATGAGAGTGACAGTGGCAAAGTCTGCAGGATTCTGTTTCGGAGTGAAACGGGCTGTAGAGCGGGTGTACGAACAGGTAGCGTGTTCAGGAGATAACGTATATACGTATGGACCCATTATACATAACGAACAGGTTGTGGCTGATCTGGAATCCAGAGGCGTCCGCGTGATAGAAACGGCAGAAGAACTTAAAGCTCTGACGGAAGGTACTGTGGTCATACGTTCCCATGGAGTGCCGAAAGAGATCTATCGGATCATCGAAGAGCGGGGACTCACATGTGTTGACGCAACCTGTCCGTTTGTAAAAAAGATTCATGACATTGTGGAGAGGGAAAGCCGGGAGGGAAAACAGATCGTTATCGTTGGAAATGATCTTCATCCGGAAGTAGAGGGTATCAAAGGCTGGTGTGAGACGCCTGCCATTGTTATCAATACTGAACAGGAAGCTGAGAAACTGTACGTTAAACCGGACACAAAATTATGTATTGTATCCCAAACGACATTTAATTACAACAAATTTAAAGATTTAGTTGAAATTCTTGCCAAAAAGGGTTATGATAGAATTGTTTTAAATACGATTTGCAATGCCACCCAGGAGAGACAGGAAGAAGCAAGGGTCCTGGCAAGCGAGGTGGATGCTATGATTGTCATTGGTGGCAGACATAGTTCAAATACGCAAAAACTGTATGATATATGCAGAAACGAATGTAAAAATACTTACTATATACAGACACTCGTTGATTTGGAAACCAAGCCTTTTCAATCTATCAGTCATGTAGGTATTACAGCAGGGGCATCGACCCCAAATAATATAATTGAGGAGGTTCAAAAACATGTCAGAATTAAGTTTTGAACAAATGCTGGAAGAATCATTTAAAACTATCAGAAACGGAGAAGTGGTTGAAGGTACAGTCATCGACGTTAAGCCGGATGAAATTATCTTGAACATTGGCTATAAAGCAGATGGTATCCTTACAAGAAGCGAATACACGAACGAACCAAACGTTGATCTCACGACCATCGCCCAGCCGGGTGACACCATGGAAGTAAAGGTTCTGAAGGTAAACGACGGAGAGGGACAGGTTCTGCTTACCTATAAAAGGCTGGCAGCAGAAAAAGGAAACAAGAGACTGGAAGAAGCTTATGAAAATCATGAGATCCTCAAAGCGAAAGTTGCGCAGGTATTAAACGGCGGTCTGAGCGTTGTGATTGATGAAGCCAGAATCTTTATCCCTGCAAGTCTTGTCTCTGATTCCTATGAGAAAGATCTTTCCAAGTATGCGGATCAGGAAATTGAGTTTGTCATCAGCGAGTTCAATCCCAGAAGAAGACGTGTCATTGGTGACAGAAAACAGCTTCTGGTAGCTGAAAAAGCAGAGAAGCAAAAAGAACTGTTTGAGAGAATCCACGCAGGTGATGTAGTAGAAGGTACAATCAAAAACGTTACAGATTTCGGTGCATTTATCGATCTCGGAGGCGCTGACGGTCTTCTTCATATTTCTGAAATGTCATGGGGAAGAGTTGAAAACCCGAAAAAGGTTTTCAAGGTCGGTGAAGCGATCACCGTTCTCATCAAGGAGATCAACGGTGACAAGATTGCGCTCAGCCTGAAGTTCGAAGATCAGAATCCATGGCTTGCAGCCGCTGAAAATTATGCGGTAGGAAATGTTGTGACAGGCAGAATTGCCCGTATGACAGACTTCGGAGCTTTTGTTGAACTGGAACCGGGTGTTGATGCACTGCTCCATGTTTCACAGATTTCCAAAGAGCATGTAGAAAAACCGTCGGATGTTCTGAATGTCGGAATGGAGATTACTGCGAAAGTCGTTGACTTCAACGGCGAAGAGAAAAAAATCAGCCTGAGCATGAAAGCAATGGAACAGACAGAAGATATGGCTGAAGAGACAGAAGAATAAAATAACGTAACAGTTCAGGACGGCGGGGAATTGGTGCAGAAAGCTGCGTCAAGCTTGCTTGAAAGCCGCTTTCTGCACCAATTCCCACATCGGATGAACATCCGATGCTTCTTGACCGGTTTTTTCGGTCAAGAAGATGCGCCGTCCTGAACTGTTACAAAATAACAATAAGTATTAAAAAAATGGACGGACATTTCAGATGTCTGTCCATTTTTTAGGTGCCTGCTGTTTTCCGGGCCGCACATATTGTAATGCGGCATGTGCATATGATTTAAAGTCTGAGAGTTTCGAAAAGTCTTCATAGAGGCACCAGCGCCGTTCCATCCGGTGATCCTGCCCGAAAACAGGATTTTCGCACGCGTATCCGGGAGGCAGCAGTACATAGCTTCCGCTTTTTTTCTGATAACAGTTTTTCTTCGTGGCCTGTACTCTGTGCCCGCGTTCCACATAACATCCGATGCTCTTGTGAACCGCGGTGTCTTCGTCCGGCAGATAATAGTAATTTTTGCAGTCTGGAAAAAAGAATTTCAGTGAACCGTCAAATCGCCCGGCAGACAGAGAAAGACTGTCCGGTCCGCCGGATAGGCAGAAGCCTTCTCTTGAGCAGGTAAAAGAGACGGGGAGCGGATGTTCTGTCTGCAGCGGCAGAGTGATTGTTCGTTCCTGCTCTGTCATGCCGAGAACTTCGAAATCACCCTCGAATAACCGGTCAATTGTAAGAAGAGGCAGGATCCATGTCATGCCGGCCAAGTCTTCCCGGTTATGCCGAAGCAGCATTTCCAGAAAACGGTGATCGGCTGTCCCCAGGTACTCACGGTAAATGCTGATCAGCTCTTTTCCAGATTTGTCGTCGGTGCGGTCACTTCCGGCAAGGAGCTCCAGGTCTTGCTGTTTCATGGAAGCTGCGGGAAGCATGGACCGGTACGGGCGAAGTGCGGCATAGAGATCCAGTTCCGGTATCTGTGACAGAAAATCGCAAAGGCCGTAGTGCACACATTTATGTTTCAGGTACGGGATGTCAAATGACCTTCCGTTAAAATGGATGAGGCAGGAGACTTCCGGGAGCGCTTCGGCAAATGCGCCGATGGCATGTTTCTCATCGAGGGGAGAGTCACAGAACCACTGTGTCAGCTGCCAGGAACCGCACTCTTTTTTCAGTATGCCGATCAGATAGAGGTAGCTTCTGTCGGGGGAGAGACCGGTAGTCTCAATGTCGAACAGACAGAATCCATCAGGCAGCGTGTTGGATATTTTGTCAAAATAAGGTGCAGTTTTTACGGGGAATTTGTGTATTTGCATCATTGCTTGCTCCTTTCCTCGAATTGCATTTAATTATATACTTCTTTTTTGAAAAAAAATAGTGATTTTTATAAAAATTTAGTTTATAGTATAAGTTATGATTTTATGCCTGAGGCAGTTTTACTGTGACAGGCATTAATGATGAAGGAGGTTTAGGAATGGGAATTTTAACATTTAAGGGTGGTGTTCATCCTTATGATGGGAAAGAATTGTCGAAAGACAAACCGATCCAGACGCTGAATCCGACGGGAGATCTGGTTTATCCATTGTCGCAGCATATCGGTGCTCCGGCAAAACCCATCGTGCAAAAGGGTGACCATGTCCTGATGGGACAGAAGATCGCGGAAGCGGGTGGTTTCGTTTCGGCGCCGATCTATGCCAGTGTGTCGGGAACTGTGAAGGGAATTGAACCGCATCTGACAACCGTTGGTTCTGTTGTGGATGCCATCGTAGTGGAAAATGATGAGAAATATGAGACCGTAGAGTTTCAGGGAATTGCATCACTGGATGAACTTTCAAAGGATGACATCCTGAAGCGCATTTCGGAAGGCGGCGTTGTGGGAATGGGCGGGGCCGGTTTTCCGACGCATGTGAAGCTTGCGCCTAAGGATCCGGATAAGATCGAGTATGTACTTGTCAACGGAGCGGAATGTGAACCTTATCTGACGAGTGATTACCGCAGAATGCTGGAGGAGCCTGACAAGGTGATCGGCGGTCTGAAGGTGATCCTGAAATTATTCGATCATGCAAAGGGATACATATGCATCGAGGACAACAAACCGGACTGTATCGCAAAAATGAGTGAGATGGTGAAGGAAGAACCTCGGATTGAAGTAAAGGCATTAAAGACGAAATATCCGCAGGGTGCGGAGCGTATGCTGATCTATGCGACGACGAAACGGAAGATCAATTCTTCTATGCTGCCGGCTGATGCGGGCTGTGTGGTGGATAATATTGATACAGTCGTAGCTGTTTATAAATCTGTGATGCTGGGTACACCGCTGATGCACAGGATTGTCACGGTTACCGGAGATGCGATCACAAATCCTCAGAACTATTATGTGGCGATCGGAACAAACTACCGGGAGCTGGTGGATGCTTCGGGTGGTTTTAAGACGGAGCCGAAGAAACTGATCTCCGGAGGTCCGATGATGGGATTTTCCATGTTCGATATGAATGTTCCGGTGACAAAGACGACCTCTTCGCTCTTATGTCTGTCAAATGATGATATTGCTGACAGTCCGACAACGGCGTGTATCAACTGTGGACGGTGTGTCACGGATTGTCCGGAGAACCTGGTGCCGTCAAGACTTGCGACAATCGCAGATCATCATGATATTGAAAAATTTGAAAAAATGAACGGCGCGGAGTGTTGTGAATGCGGCTGCTGCAGTTATGTCTGTCCGGCTAAACGTCCGCTCGCTCAGTCGATCAAGTCAATGCGCAAGGAAGTATTGGCAAGCCGCAGGAAGAAATAAGAGGAGAGGGATAAGAAAATGAGTGAATTATTACATGTGTCGTCATCACCGCATGCGCGTTCCAGGGTAAAGACGGATTATATCATGCTGATGGTAGTGATCGCATTACTGCCGGCAAGTATTTTCGGTATCTATAATTTTGGATTCCGTGCGCTGATGCTTATCTGTGTCAGTATCGCAGCCTGTGTGCTGACAGAATTTATCTATGAGAAACTGATGAAGCTGCCGGTTACGATCGGAGACTTCAGTGCCGTTCTGACCGGGCTTTTGCTGGCGCTGAATCTTCCCGCCAGTGTATCCTGGTGGATTCCTGTTCTCGGCGGAGTGTTTGCGATCCTGATCGTCAAACAGCTGTTCGGCGGCCTGGGACAGAATTTCATGAACCCTGCACTCGCGGCCAGATGTTTTCTGCTGATCTCATTTGCGGGCCAGATGACGAACTATGCCGTACCTGGCGGTGCATTTGGGAATATCGCTGTGGATACCGTATCCGGGGCAACCCCGCTGCTGGCTCTGAAGACGGGCGGAAGTGTTGACCTGATGAGCATGTTTGTCGGCAATGTTCAGGGAACGATTGGTGAGACATCCGTGATCGCACTTCTGATCGGAGCGATTTTCCTGGTCTGTCTGCGCGTGATCGATCTTCGGATTCCGCTTACATATATTGTTACGCTTCTGATCTTTGCAGCAGTTTTCGGAGGACACGGACTGGATCCCACATATCTTCTCGGGCAGCTGTTCGGCGGCGGTCTGATGCTTGGTGCATGGTTCATGGCGACCGACTACGTAACTTCACCGATCACAAAAAAGGGAAAGATTGTCTATGGTATTATTCTCGGTATTCTGACAGGAATTTTCCGCCTTTTTGGAGGTACAGCAGAGGGTGTATCTTATGCGATCATCTTTGGCAACCTTCTTGTTCCGCTGATTGAACGTGTGACGATGCCTGTTGCATTCGGTCTGGAAAAAGGAGGGAAGCGTAATGGGTAAAATTATCAAAGATGCCGGTGCACTGCTGGCGATCACTCTTGTTGCGGGATTTCTGCTGGGGCTGGTGTATGATGTGACGCTGGAACCGATACAGGTTCAGGAAGAACTTGCAAAAAAAGAAGCATGTCAGGAAGTATTCGCAGATGCCGCTGATTTCAGGGAAAGCGATGCGGATCTGGATGCGGTCACTGCCAGTAACATCGAAAACGGCTGGGATAAACAGACGATTGATGAAGTCATGGAGGCGGTTAATGAGAGCGGTGAAATCATCGGATATGTCATCACAGTGACGGATTCTGAAGGGTACGGCGGAGACATCACATTCTCCATGGGTGTACAGATGGACGGAATGCTGAATGGTATTTCGATTCTTTCCATCAGTGAGACCGCTGGTCTCGGCATGAAGGCTGACACCGATGAATTCAAAAACCAGTTCAAAGGCAAAAATGTGGAGAAATTCGAGTATACAAAAACCGGTGCAGCAAGTGATGAGCAGATTGATGCGCTGAGCGGTGCAACGATCACGACAAATGCTGTTACGAACGGTGTGAATGCCGGTCTGGCGGCATTCCAGTATCTGAAGGGAGGTAACTAAGATGAAAACGAATTCACCGGTGGAACGTCTGTATAACGGTATAATCAAAGAAAACCCGACCTTCGTACTGATGCTTGGTATGTGTCCGACACTTGCAGTTACCACTTCGGCTATGAACGGACTGGGAATGGGGCTGACCACAGCGGTCATTCTTACCCTGTCCAACCTGATGATCTCGCTGCTGCGAAAGGTGATACCGGATGGTGTCCGCATGCCGGCTTATATTGTTGTGGTAGCGTCATTTGTAACGATTGTGGAACTGCTGCTGGAGGGATTTATCCCGAGTCTGTATTCTGCGCTCGGCATTTATATTCCTTTGATTGTAGTAAACTGTATCATCCTTGGCCGTGCAGAATCCTACGCATCCAAGAATAAGATCGTGTCGTCTGTCTTTGACGGTATCGGAATGGGACTTGGGTTTACAGTAGCGCTGACCCTGATCGGTCTGTTCAGAGAATTACTCGGCGCGGGACAGATCTTCGGTTTTCAGATCATGCCGGCTTCGTATCAGCCTATCACAATATTTATCCTGGCACCGGGAGCATTCTTCGTGCTTGCAATGCTGGTAGCCTTCCAGAATAAGTTTAAAATCGGAAGTGCGCGTGTTAAAGAAGACGGTACGAAGGCATGTTCCAAAGACAGCTGTATGAACTGCACAAATACAATTTGCGGTGGTAAAGCACTGTCGGAGCAGACACGGGATAAAGAATAGGAGGTAGTGCGAAATGGAAGGTTTGAAAGAATTATTAATCATTGCCATCGGCGCTGCCATGGTAAATAACGTTGTTCTGAGTCAGTTCCTGGGCCTGTGTCCGTTTCTTGGCGTATCCAAAAAGACGGATACGGCTGCCGGAATGGGCGGTGCGGTTATTTTCGTTATTACGATTGCATCACTGTGCACCAGCCTGATCTACAAATTCATACTGGTACCGCTGGATATGACATATCTGAAGACGATCGCATTCATTCTTGTGATCGCAGCACTCGTTCAGCTTGTGGAGATGATCCTGAAGAAAACCATGCCGTCCCTGTATCAGGCGCTCGGTGTGTATCTTCCGCTGATCACCACCAACTGTGCCGTGCTGGGTGTTGCGCTTACGAATGTTCAGAATGGTTATGGTGTGTTGGAAGGTACTGTCTGCGGGATCGCCACTGCTGTCGGTTTTACGATCGCGATCGTGCTGATGGCCGGTCTTCGGGAGAAGATCGAATACAATGATATTCCGGAAGCTTTCCAGGGAATGCCGATCGTTCTTCTGACGGCGGGACTGATGTCCATCGCATTCTTTGGATTTGCCGGACTGGTTTAAGGAGGCTCGGGTGATATGGAAATTATTATAATATCGGCAGTCATCATCGGCGGCATCGGCCTCGTGATTGGTCTGCTGCTGGGACTTGCAGGAAAGAAATTTGCGGTTGAGGTAGACGAAAGAGAAGTAGCCGTGCGGGATGCGCTTCCGGGAAACAACTGCGGAGGCTGCGGCTATCCCGGATGTGATGGTCTGGCTGCGGCAATTGTAAAAGGTGAAGCGGCTGTGAATGCATGTCCGGTGGGCGGGGCAGAAGCTGCCGCCGTCATCGGAAAAGTAATGGGGCAGGAAGTCTCCGAAACTACGAGACAGGTTGCGTTTGTGCGCTGCGGCGGAAGCTGTTCCAAGGCCAAGAACGAATATGAGTATTACGGCGTGGAAGACTGTAACATGATGATCTATGTGCCGAACGGAGGCGCTAAAATCTGTAACGAGGGATGTCTCGGCTTTGGAAGCTGCGTGAAGGCGTGTGCTTTTGACGCACTTCATATTGAGGACGGAATCGCAGTCGTAGACCGTGAGAAATGTAAGGCATGCGGTAAATGTATCACGGCATGTCCGCAGCATCTGATTGACCTTGTACCTTATGAGCAGAAAACACTTGTGAAGTGTAAATGTGAGCAAAAAGGCAAAGCAGTCATCACGGGATGTGACGCAGGATGTATCAGCTGTATGAAATGCGTGAAAAACTGTCCTGCTGATGCGATTACAATGGAGAACAACGTTGCAAAAATTGATTTTGAAAAATGCACGAACTGCGGCACATGTCAGGAAGTCTGCCCGCGCCACTGTATTGTCAGTGAATTTTAAAACAATCATAAAAACCGGAGTACTGGCGGCATTGCTGCTGGTACCTGGTTTTCTCATTTCCGGCTGCGGCAGTAAGCAGCCGGAAATGGTTTCCAGGCAGGGATTTTATTTCGATACCGTCATCGGTATTGAGGCGTATGGGAGCCCGGACGACGTAAGGGATGCCATCGAGCATGCGTTTGCGCTATGCCAGGATATGGAAAAGACGTTCAGCCGCACGCGCAGTGACAGTGAACTCTATGCACTGAATCACCGCACAGAACAGTCTGTTGAAGTATCAGACGAGCTTGCAGATGTGATCAGCGCCGGGCTTTCCTACTATGAACTCTCGGAAGGAAGATTTGACATTACGATAGCCCCCGTCAGTGAGCTCTGGGACTTTAAGAGTGAAAATCCCCGGGTGCCGGATGCGGATGCGATCGCGGAAGCTGTGAAAAAAGTGGATGCGCGCAAAGTCCATGTACAGGGGAATACCGTAACGTTTGACAGCCCCGATACGATGATCGATCTGGGTGCCATCGTAAAGGGATATGCGGCTGACAGGCTGAAGGAACATATGGAGGAAGACGGCATCACGTCCGGAATGATCAATCTCGGAGGAAATGTCATGACGATCGGCAGAAAACCGGACGGAACTGACTGGGGTGTGGGAATCCAGAAGCCGTTTGCAGAACGGAATGAGACGATTGCTACCCTCCGGGCTCCGGACTGCTCTGTTGTCAGCTCCGGAGTGTATGAACGCTATTTTGAAACAGACGGCATCCGGTATTCACATATTCTGGATGCGTCGACGGGCTATCCCGCAGACACAGACCTGTGGCAGGCCACGGTAGTGACAGATTCCTCCATGCAGGGGGATGCACTCAGCACGGTCTGCATGCTGCTGGGCTATGAGAAGGCAAGACAGCTGACAGATCAGCTGGATGGAGTGCAGCAGGTACTGTTTGTGGGAGACGACGGCTCCCTTATGGAACCGTAATTGATCAGATGGAAGAAGGAGATGCCAAAACACGGGGTATCTCCTTTTTCCATTCCTCCTGTGACGACCGAATAGGTGTTTGCATTTTAAGAGCCCCTATGATATGATAGAACAAGTTCCTGAAACTGGAGTACATAGTCTGCACTGCAGGGAGGTTACGATGAAAAAAAGAGATATGATCTTAATCGGAGCTGTTCTGGCATCGGCCCTCGTATTATGGATGGTTTCACGTGCACTGATACCGGACGAGGGCAGTATGCTTCGTATCACGGTGGACAACGAAGTGTACGGGGAATATCCGCTGGACCAGGATCAGACGATTGCGATCAATGATACGAATATATGTGAGATAAGAGATGGAAAGGCAAAGATGATAAAGGCTGACTGTCCGGATCATCTCTGCATAAAGACAGCGGCTGTGACAAAAAACGGCGGGACGATCGTATGCCTGCCGAACCGGGTATTTCTGGAGGTCGTACATCCGGCGGATTCGGATGCAGTTCCGGATGCAGTCGCATCCTGATGGAGAAAGGTTATGAAGAATAAAACGGCAGTACTCGGACTGTTCGCAGCCCTGGCGATTCTGCTTGGATATGTGGAGTCTCTGATTCCGTTTTTTGCCGGAGTGTACGGCGTAAAGATCGGGCTGTCCAACCTGATGATCGTTTTTCTGCTGTATCTGTACGGATGGAGGGAGGCGATCCTGATTTCTGTCATACGGATTCTGGTGATCGGTTTTCTGTTTGGCAATCTGTTCAGTATTCTGTTCAGTCTTGCGGGCGCATCTTTAAGCCTGCTTGTGATGGGACTGCTCAAAAGAGCTCCGGGATTTACAGTGATCGGCGTGAGTGTCGCCGGAGGTGTGGCGCATAATACCGCGCAGATCGCGGTGGCGGTATGTCTGGTCAGTACGTTTAAACTGATGTATTATCTTCCCGTTCTGCTCGTATCAGGCGTGGTGACCGGAGCAGGGATCGGGATCGTGAGCAGGGAGATGATCCGGCGTCTGGCGCCGGTGTTTCAAAAGGAATAAGAGGGCATAGAAGATGATCGTGTTTGTTAAAGGTGAGGTCGCGGAGCTCGGCGAACACCATGTAGTGATCGATAACGGCGGAATTGGCTATGAAATTTTCATGCCGTCCTCCATGCTGGCATGTCTGCGGCAGGGGGAAGAAATCCGGATACATACATACCAGCATGTGAAGGAAGATGCCATGCAGCTGTTTGGATTTCTGACAAAAGAGGATATGCAGGTCTTTCGGCTGCTGATCGGTGTGAACGGCGTGGGACCTAAGGCGGGACTTGGGATACTGTCTGCACTGTCCACGGATGAACTGCGGTTTGCAGTTCTCTCTGATGACGCCGCTGCGATCTCCCGGGCGCCGGGGATCGGGAAGAAGACAGCGCAGAAGATCATACTGGAACTGAAGGACAAGATGGACCTTCAGGATGCATTTGAACAGAAGCTGATGCATCAGCAGGAGGCGCAGGCAGAAGCGGGGGCTGATCTCGCAGTGCACGAGGCTGTACAGGCGCTGACGGCACTCGGATACTCAAATTCAGACGCCCTGCGTGCGGTAAAACAGACAGGCAGCACGGAGGGAATGGATGCCGAGGCTGTTTTGAAGGCGGCACTGAAGAGACTGATTTAATGAAATATTCAATGAATGGAATGAAGGCGGATGGATAAGAGGATCATTACGACAGAATTTACTGATGAAGATGTGAAGATCGAGGGCAGTCTGCGGCCGCAGACCCTGGATGACTATATCGGACAGGAGAAGACGAAGGAAAATCTGCGGATTTATATCGAGGCTGCCAGGCAGCGTGGGGATGCGCTGGATCACGTACTGTTCTACGGGCCTCCCGGACTGGGGAAGACGACACTCGCAGGTATTATTGCAAATGAGATGGGCGTGAATATGAAGGTCACCTCCGGACCGGCGATCGAAAAACCCGGGGAGATGGCTGCCATCCTGAATAATCTCCAGGAGGGAGACGTACTTTTTGTGGATGAGATTCATCGTCTGAACCGTCAGGTGGAGGAGGTTCTGTATCCCGCGATGGAGGATTTTGCAATCGACATCATGATCGGCAAAGGGGCGACCGCACGTTCGATACGCCTTGATCTTCCGAAGTTTACACTGGTGGGGGCGACAACGCGGGCAGGGCTTCTGACGGCGCCGCTGAGGGATCGTTTTGGAGTGATTCACCATCTCGAATTTTACCAGGAGGAGGAGCTTGAAACGATTATCCTGCATTCAGCCCAGGTACTCGGGGTTAAGATCGATACGAAGGGAGCGGCAGCTCTCGCTAGACGCGCGCGGGGGACGCCGCGACTGGCAAATCGTCTCCTCAAAAGGGTGAGGGATTTTGCACAGGTGAAATATGACGGTGTTATCACAGAAGAGGTGGCGGTCTATGCACTGGATCTACTGGAAGTCGATCAGTACGGCCTGGACAGCTGCGACCGGATGATCCTGACTACGCTGATCGAAAAGTTTGCCGGAGGCCCTGCAGGGCTTGATACCCTGGCTGCTGCCATAGGAGAGGACTCCGGGACGATCGAAGATGTCTATGAACCGTATCTGCTGAAACACGGTTTTCTGAACCGTACTCCCCGCGGCAGATGTGCAACGGTTAAGGCATATGAACATCTGGGTATCGCTGTCCCGGAGACGGAAAACTGACGGTGTGGAAAAGTAAAGGTTGTTTTTCTGGCATTTTCTATTATAATAATAGTATGCGGGTCCCAAAGTCATGCTTTTTCATGCAAGCATGAAACGCACGACCTTTTGACCCTGGTATCTTAGTATAAAAGGATGGAGGTAAGCTGTTAATGCCTACAAAAAATACAACACAGGTCTTGATCGGCGGAAAAATCATTAAGCTGAGCGGATATGAGAGTGAGGAATATCTGCAGAAGGTGGCTGCATATCTGAATAATAAAATTGCAGAGCTGGGCGAACTTCCAGGATACAACCGTCAGCCTGTTGAGACAAAGAGCACGCTTTTGAGCCTGAATATTGCAGATGATTACTTTAAGGCAAAAAAACAGGCGGAAGTGTTTGAAGAGGATTCTCAGGGAAAAGATAAAGAAGTATATGATCTGAAGCATGAGCTGATAGCAGTACAGATTCAGCTTGAAAATGCGTTAAAAGAGCTGGAGGCAGTCAGGGCAGAGAAACAGTCTCTGTCGCAGCAGGCGTCAAAACTGCAGAGTGATATGGAAGAACTTTTAAAATAGGAAAACGGGGGATTGCTGGACGGGTAATCTCCTTATTTTTTGAAAAGAGGAACGTTATGAGAGCAGAATTGCTGGCGCCGGCCGGTTCTTATGAAGCGATGACGGCAGCTTACCATGCGGGAGCTGACGCAGTCTATATTGGCGGTGAAAAATTTGGAGCGAGAGCTTACGCGGATAATCCGGACAGCGCGCATATGCTGGAGGCAATAGACTATGCGCACCTGCACGGGAAGCAGTTATACCTGACTGTCAACACGATGCTGAAAGAGCGGGAGTTGGAGAATGAATTATACGATTATCTGCTCCCCTTCTATCGGCGGGGGCTGGATGCGGTCATCGTCCAGGATTTTGGTGTTTTTGCTTTTATAAAAAAAGAATTCCCAGGGCTACCCATACACTGCAGTACCCAGATGACAATCACCGGAGCGGCTGGCGCAAAGCTTCTGGAACAGCTGGGCGCGGACCGTATTGTGACGGCAAGGGAACTGTCACTGCAGGAGATACGGGACATCAGGAGCCACACAAAGCTCGAGATCGAGAGTTTTGTTCACGGTGCACTGTGCTATTGCTATTCCGGTCAGTGCCTGTTCAGCAGCATGCTGGGAGGACGCAGCGGAAACCGGGGAAAATGCGCACAGCCCTGCCGTCTGCCGTATCAGGTATCTGAGGGCAGAAGAGCATTGAACGACGAAAAAACAGCGTATGTGCTGAGTCCGAAAGACATGTGTACAATCGATCTGCTGCCGGAGATACTGGAAGCCGGTGTGACCTCTCTGAAGATCGAAGGCCGGATGAAAAAGCCGGAATATACGGCGGGTGTTGTCAGCATTTACCGGAAATATCTGGATCTGGCAATCGCAGGACAGCCCTATGAGGTGGCGGGGGAGGACAGGCGGGAACTGTTTGACCTGTATAACCGTGACGGCTTTCATCAGGGATATTACAGACAGAGGAACGGGCGCAAAATGATGGCACTCCGAAATGAAAAGGCGCTGAAAAAGAAAGACGGCCAATTTCGAAATGAGGCGTTGTTTGAGCGGATATCAGAGGAGTACGTACAGCCGAAGGATCCGGTCACGGTGCGCGCCAGGGTTTCCCTGCATGCGGGGGAGAAAGCCCGGATGGAGCTCTTTGCCTGCGGATGTTCTGCGTTTTTTCAGGGACCGGAGGTTTCGCAGGCTGTGAAACAGCCGCTGTCGAAGGAACGCGTGGTGAAACAGCTGAGGAAGACGGGAACCACGGTATTTGAGATCCGGGAACTGTCTCTGGAGATGGCGGATGATATTTTCATGCCGGTGCAGGCGTTGAATGAGCTGCGCCGCGGGGCGCTCGCATCACTGGAACAGGAGATTTTAAAAAAATTTTTCAGGGAAACCTTCCGAAGTATGAATGATTCCGTACAAACGGTGAAACCTTCACATAAAGGGGTCGATCTGCCGGTCTGGGCTTCGGCGGAAACGAGGGAGCAGATAAGCGCCCTGCTGGGTTCGGGTGCAGTGACGAGAATTTATGCATTGTGTTCCGCATTTTACGGCGCACGGTTTTTAGAAAATGCCGGGATGTATGTGCGGGATTGTACGAAACTTGGCATAGAACCGTATCTGATGCTTCCGTATATGCTGCGTGAGGAGAAGACGGAAGAGCTTTTTGCAGCCCTCACTGATCTGAAGAAGACGGGAATCCGCGGATTTCTCGTGCATAATCTGGAACAGTATGCGCTGCTAAAAAAAGCAGGGATGCAGGAGTGTGCGGTGCTGAACGCGTCGATGTCAGCGTGGAACCACAGAGGAATACTGCTGTTTGACCGGCTCGGTATCGAGGGTGACACCGTTCCTGCGGAATTAAACGCACAGGAGATCAGAGAACGCTGCAATACGGGCAGCGAAATGGTGGTTTACGGGCATGCGGTGCTGATGATATCCGCACAGTGTGTGAAGAAGAATCTGGATACCTGCCAAAAGGCAGATTCCCTGCTTTTTCTGCGAGACCGCTATAAAAAGCAATTTCCTGTAAAATGTGACTGCAGTTTCTGTTATAATACCATATATAACAGTATACCCACCGGACTTTTGCAGGAATATCAGGAGATAAAAGAACTCGGTGTAAGAGCCGTAAGGCTTAACTTTACGATAGAGGATTCAAAACGCACCGCGGCGATTGCCCGGGAATTCTCGGAAGCTTACCATATGGGAAGGCTTTCGCAGCATTCCGGAGAATTTACGAAGGGGCATTTCAGGCGGGGCGTATAGACAGGTGAGTGTATGATCAATATCATAGTTGAATTATCGAAGTATTTAATCATAATCCTGATGACGCTGTTTACCTTTCAGTGCTTTCGGATATTCAAGAAAAAAGATGAAGACGACAAGAAATACGTGCTTCGAAAGCAGGTGATCCTGATTCTCTTTCTGAATCTGGTTGCCTTTCTCGTGATGTATCTTCAGACCATGGAAATTAAAATGCTGATCATGTATCTGCAGGTAGCCGCCTATATCGTGGTTCTGCAGGTCATGTACCGCATCTTTTATAAGAAGGCCTCCATGCTGGTGGTGAATAACATGTGTATGCTGTTAAGCTGCGGGTTCATCATGCTCAGCCGTCTGGACTTTGAGAAAGCGGAGAAACAGTTTTTCATCGTGGTGGCGGGAACCGTTATTTCCCTGCTGGTACCGGTTATTATCCGGAAGGTGAAACTTCTGAAGGACCTGACATGGCTGTACGGAATTCTGGGCATTATTCTGCTGCTTGCAGTGCTGGCGCTGTCAAAAGTTACAGGAGGCGCCAATCTGGCCCTGGAGATCGGCGGGATCAGTTTTCAGTTTTCAGAGCTGGTAAAAATAACGTTTGTATTTTTCGTTGCGGGGATTCTGAGGGGAGATCCCAATTTTAAAAAAGTTGTAACGGCTACGGTTGTGGCAGGAATCCATGTGATGATTCTGGTATTATCGACTGACCTGGGAAGTGCGCTCGTATTTTTTATGACATACGTGGTAATGGTTTACGTCGCCACGAAAAAACCATTGTATGCGCTTGCAGGACTCGCGGGGGGAAGTCTTGCAGCTGTGGCTGCCTATTTCCTGTTCGGACATGTGCGGCAGCGTGTTGTGGCATGGAAAGCCCCATTTTCAGTATACGAGACAAACGGGTATCAGATTGTTCAGTCGCTGTTTGCGATCGGAGCAGGAGGATGGTTCGGTGTCGGGCTGTTTGCGGGTTCGCCGAAATCAATTCCAGTCGTGACGCAGGATTTCATCTTTGCAGCGATCTGTGAGGAGATGGGAGCGATTTTTGCAATCTGTCTTCTGCTCGTGTGCATGAGCTGTTTCCTCATGATCTTAAATATCTCAATGAGGATGAGCAACAAGTTTTACAAGCTGATCGCCCTCGGACTTGGGACCGAATATGCATTTCAGGTATTCCTGACAGTCGGCGGCACGACAAAATTCATACCAATGACCGGAATCACACTTCCGCTCGTGAGTTACGGAGGAAGTTCAGTCATCTGTACGATCGTCATGCTGGCGATCATCCAGGGGCTTTACATTTTGAGAGAGGACGAAGGAGCAGAACTTGAGAAACAAAAACAAGAACGAAACCAGAGACCAGGAGCGCAGTATGAGCAGAAAAGAAGAAAAGGCACGGAGCAGACAAGAGAAAAAAGCCTTGAAGAAAAAATTGAAGAAGAAACAGAAAAAAGCCTCCGGTGGTAAGGAATATGTGGTGGTGGCATACACGTTTGTCGTGATTTTTCTGTCCCTGATCGGCTATATGGTTTACTTTAACGTGAAGCTGAGTGAGGAATTTCTGAACAGCCCGTATAATAAAAGACAGAATTCCTATGAAGAACGGGTGGTGCGGGGAGATATCATGGCTTCCGGCGGGGAGATACTGGCGCAGACGGAGACGGATGAAGAGGGAAATGAATACAGGACGTATCCGTATAACAATCTGTTCGCTCATGTAGTGGGTTATACAAGCAACGGCAACAGCGGACTGGAATCAACGGAGAATTATCATCTCCTGACATCACACGCGGGTGCGGTTGAACAGGTGACGAATGAATTCAAAGAAGAGAAAAACATGGGAGATACGATCGTTACAACGCTGGATGTACGCCTGCAGCAGGCTGCCTATGATGCGCTCGGGGGATACAACGGAGCTGTGGTCGTGATGGAACCTGACACCGGAAAAGTACTGGCGATGGTCAGCAAGCCGGATTTTGATCCCAATACTCTGAGCTCTGTCTGGGATGAACTCGTCAGCGATGACAGTAATACAAATCTTCTGAACCGCGCGACACAGGGACTTTATCCTCCGGGATCAACGTTTAAAATAGTAACAACGCTGGCGTACTTAAGATCCGGGGAGCGTATGAGTGATTTTTCTTTTGACTGTCAGGGTGAAGTGACGCATGGCGGTTACACCATCCACTGCTACAACAACAACGTACACGGCCACGAGGATTTTGCAACGGCATTTGCGAAATCGTGCAATAGTGCATTTGCCCAGATCGGTGTGGACCTTGGCAGAAGCGCCTTTGCACGGACAGCAGAAGATGTCTTATTTAATAAAAAGCTTCCGATCGAGATTCCTTACAGCAAGGGTAAATTCACTCTCGATGGCAGCACACCGGATGCGCTTGCCATGCAGACAGCGATCGGACAGGGAAATACGGTCACATCGCCAATGCATATGGCGATGATAACGGCAGCCGTCGCCAACGGCGGTAATCTCATGCATCCGTATTTTGTGGAACGGATCGAGAATTACACCGGGGACAGTGTGAAGAAATATTCACCGTCGGTCTATGAAAGACTGATGACTTCAGACGAGGCACAGACGATCAAGGAGCTGATGGAAGGCGTGGTTCAGAGCGGCACCGCATCCTCACTTTCCGGCCAGAGTTATACGGCAGCCGGGAAGACAGGGACGGCTGAACACGGTGATATGAGCGGATCTCCGCATGCATGGTTTGTCGGCTTTTCGAACGTGGACAATCCGGATATCGTGGTCAGTGTGATCGCAGAAAGTGCCGGTACAGGCAGTGATGTCGCAGTTCCGATAGCAAGACAAATATTCGATGCATATTACAATTAAGGTTGCACACCCTGTTAAAAAGAGTTATACTTATTACAAGTAACACTACGCATAACAGGAGGAATTGCAATGATTGAGGCAACGAGCTGTGGCGGGGTGGTAATATATCGGGGGAAGATCCTGACCTTATATAAGAGCTATAAAAACAAGTATGAGGGATGGGTATTGCCGAAGGGAACTGTTGAAAGAGGAGAGGACTATAAGGATACCGCAATGCGGGAGGTTCTGGAAGAAGCGGGGGTACAAGCTTCCATTATCAAATACATTGGAAAAAGTCAATATAGTTTTACTGTTCCGGAAGACACGGTGGAAAAGGATGTTCACTGGTATCTCATGATGGCGAACAGCTATCACAGCAAACCGCAGAGAGAGGAATACTTTGTTGATTCAGGATATTATAAGTTCCATGAAGCTTACCACCTGTTGAAATTTTCAAATGAACGGCAGATTTTGGAAATGGCATATCAGGAATACCTGGATTTGAAAAAATCCAACCTGTGGGGAAACCGCAAATACTATTAATGATTCTCGTAGAAAAGGGAGGGATACCAGTATCTCTCCCTTATTCTAAAATATAAAGGAGGGATTCTATGCTGGAACAGATTAATCTGACGAAAAAGCTTGGAAAAGGTGAGTACAAGAAACGGATGGACCGGCTGGAACCACAGCTGGCGCTGCTGCAGAGAGAGTGCAAAGAACTGCAGATACCTGTGATGATCGTCTTTGAGGGATTTGGTGCCGCCGGCAAGGGAGTCCAAATCAGCAACCTGATACATGCGCTGGACCCCAGAGGATTTTCTGTATATGCTACGGGAAGTGAGACTGAGGAAGAGCGTATGCGGCCGTTCTTGTGGAGATTCTGGACAAAGACCCCTCCGAACGGAAGGATTGCCATTTTTGACAGAAGCTGGTACCGGAGAGTTCAGGTGGATCGTTTTGATAAGATCACGACAGATCAGGAGCTTCAGTACGCGTATGATGAGATCAATGCTTTCGAGCAGCAGCTCTCAGACGGCGGGACTGCGATTCTGAAACTCTTTCTCTATATTGGGAAGAAAGAGCAGAAAAAGCGGTTTGAGAAGCTGATGAGCGATCCGGCAAGTGCATGGCGAGTCAGCAAGGGCGACCTGAAGCGTAATGAACAGTATGAAGAGTATAAGCGGATCAATGATGAGATGCTGCAGAAGACGGATACAGACTGCGCGCCGTGGACCATCATAGAATCCGTGGACCGGGAGTTTGCTACGGTAAAGATTTATATGTCGGTGATCCGATGCCTGACAGAGGCGATTGAGGCCAAAAAGAAAATGCTGGCCGGTAAAGAACGTCAGAAAGAAGAGACTGCCGGCACGGAACAGGCAGATTTACAGACATCGTCTGATGAACTCATCGATGACAGCGTGATGCGGACCTCCAGTCTGCACAGTGTGGACCTGAGCCTGTCATATAAGAAAGAGGAGTATAAAAAGTATCTGGGGGAACTGCAGTCGCAGATGGAACATCTGCACGGAGAGCTGTACCGCAGGAGAATCCCTGTGATCATAGGATTTGAAGGCTGGGATGCAGGTGGGAAAGGCGGCGCCATCAAACGCCTGACGGAACGCATGGATCCCCGGGGATATCAGGTAAACCCGACGGCGGCTCCGAATGACCTGGAGCGTTCTCACCATTATCTGTGGCGTTTCTGGAATCAGGTACCGAAAGACGGTCATGTCGCAATCTACGACAGGACCTGGTACGGACGGGTCATGGTCGAGAGGATCGAGGGCTTCTGTTCGGAAGAAGAATGGAAACGGGCATACAAAGAGATCAATGACATGGAGGCAAGCTGGGCGCATGACGGTGCGATCGTTCTGAAATTCTGGATGCAGATCGACAAGGACGAACAGGAGCGGCGTTTTAAAGAGCGTATGGAAGATCCGTCGAAGCAATGGAAGATCACAGATGAGGACTGGAGAAACCGTGAGAAATGGGATCTGTATGAGCAGGCGGTTGACGAGATGCTGATCCATACTTCGACGACATATGCACCGTGGATCATTGTGGAAGGCAATTGTAAGTATTATGCACGCATCAAAGTGCTGAGGACGGTCATCGATGCCATTTTAAAGAGACTGGAAGACAAGAAATAAAGGACAGATTTATGTTAAACTGGTATAAGAATCTTTATGTGGGCGATACTGCAAAAAAGAAAGAAAAAAAAATCCGGAGAAAGATCAACAACGGCTCCGGCATGATCGGTGTGTATGTGATTACGTTGGCTGCCAATCCGGCCGATCATCTGGAGATCATTTCTTCAAATTATCTTCTCCAGAAACCGCTGCGGGCCAGATGCCCGATGATTGTGGGCATCGCTGAGGGATATGAGGAGGCACTTGAACTCGTGGAGGAGATCGCCGGGGAAGTCTGGGAGAAGACGGGAGGTGTCCAGATACGGGCATTTCTGGAAAATAATCAGAAAGCGTAATAAAAGGTGGAGTCATGTTACATATTATTCTCATAATATTAAAAATAATAGGTGTGCTGCTGCTGGTCATACTGGGCCTTCTGCTGCTGACAGTGCTCTGCCTGCTTTTTGTTCCGGTTTGTTACCGCCTGGAGGGTATCAGGAATCCGGATGAACTGTCCGGGAATATCCGTGTATCATGGCTGGGCGGACTGCTGTCTGTGAGGGCTGGCATAACGGATGGGAATACATCCCTTGTGATCCGCATTTTCGGTATCTCAATGGACCGGCTGAAAAAAATATTTTCCGGTATAAAACGGTTTTTCAGAAGAAAACCAAAAAGGACTGTTTCGAGCAAAACGGCGGTGAATACGCCGGTCCCGATGGAAAAGACTGAACCCCTGAAGACAGAGAACTCCGGGATGCATGACCAGAGAGAGGATAGGTCCCCGGATAAAACAGCGGACATTCACCGTGAGGAAAAGCAGGAGCGTCCTGGCAGCCGAATCATTTCAAAAGTACGGCAGATCTGGCTGAGGATGCTGGGGATTCCCGCAAAAATACGCAGTGTTTTCCGAAAGTTTAAGTTAACAATAACAGAAATCTATGCTAAAATAAAAAAATGGAAATCGTTTCTTGCAGATGAGACCACAAAAGAGGCAATCCGATTTTTATGGACGACGTCGAAATCACTGCTGAGGCATCTGATTCCGAGAAGGGCAAAGGGATATATCAAATTTGGTTTCGATGACCCGGCGCTGACCGGGCAGGCCCTGGGAGTATGCGGTCTTATCGTTCCCCTGTATAAGACAAAACTGCAGGTCATCCCCGTCTTTGATCAGGAGATTCTGGAGGGCAGGATAGTGCTTGGCGGACATATACTGGGAGTGGTCCTGCTTCGCCTGGGATGGCGGGTATACCGCAGCAAGTCTGTTAAGAAAACAATCAGAAGATTTCAGCACAAGGAGGCATAAAACATATGGCAGACAATACATTTCACAATACGGTTGAGGCATTATTCAAAGGTATGGAGAGTTTTATTACGACCAAAACAGTCGTCGGTGATGCGATCCATATTGGTGACACGATTATACTGCCTCTGGTAGACGTCACGTTTGGCGTTGGTGCGGGAGCATTTGCCGAGAACGCGAAAAACAATGGCTACGGCGGCATGGGCGGTAAAATATCCCCATCGGCTGTTCTTGTCATCAATAAAAACGGCACAAAGCTTGTCAACGTGAAGAACCAGGATGCAATCACCAAGATTTTGGATATGGTTCCGGACATCGCGGATAAATTCACAAAGAAGGACAAAACAGATGAGTATACACAGGAGGATATTGAGCATATACTGAATCAAGAAGAAGAAAAATAGGAGAGTTCATGATCCGAATTATCGGCTTTGTTATGTTTTTCATCGGAATCGGCGTCATGATCGCATTGATCATACCGTCGTCTCTCTGTGAAGTCATAGTAGCATTGATATGTCTTCTGATCGGTTACAATTTATTCTGTTGTTCATAAAAAGACTCTGATATCGTTAATCGGGGTCTTTTTTTCTGATTAGGGGGTTGAAAAAGATAGTCAATTCGCTATTCTGATAATAGGGAATGACCATGGGAGTCAAACCAAAAGAGTCAGCACAGCGTGCGGCAGAAAGGACAGATGAGAGTATGAATGAAAAATTTTTTTCTCTCCCGGAAGAAAAGCAGCAAAATATCATCAATGCGGCGATGGAAGTCTTTGCTCAAAATGAGTACAAGCGTGCTTCAACGGAGTTGATGGCGGTCAGGGCCGGTGTCTCAAAGGGACTGTTGTTTTACTATTTTCACAATAAAAAGGAACTGTATCTGTTTTTGTACGACTACGTGGTGGAAATCATGAAAAGCCAGATTGGAAATCAGCGGATGAGACAGATTACAGACTTTTATGAAATGCTGAGGTATTGTACGGAAGAAAAAGTCAGGATCCTGGGCAGGAATCCGTACCTCATGGAATTTTCGATGAGGGCGTTCTATTCCGTAAAGGAGGAAGTCTCCGACAGCTTGAAACAGATGAATACATCGCTGCTCCAAGTTCTGTATCAGCAGTATTTCGGCCATATAGATACCTCCAGGTTCAAAGAAACAGTGGATCCATACAGAGTATTTAAGATGCTGCAGTGGATGGCGGACGGATATATCCATGAGCTTCAGATGGAAAATAAGAAGTTTGACGTTGACCTTCTCGCACAGGAATTTGGGGATTGGATGGACATGATGAAAAAACTGACATATAAGGAGGAGTATCTGGATGAGTGTCATAGAGATTAACCATATCACAAAAGATTACGGTCAGGGACGGGGAGTTTTTGATGTCAGCTTCGGAGTTTGGCGTGGGGAAGTCCTGGGATTTCTCGGGCCAAACGGTGCAGGAAAAACGACGACAATCCGTCAGCTGATGGGATTTATCAAACCTGACAGCGGATCTCTGACCATCAGGGGCAAAGACTGTTTTAAAAAGGCGGATGAGATCCAGAAGGATGTCGGATATCTGCCGGGGGAGATCGCATTTATCGATACCATGAATGGAATGGAGTTCATACGTTTTATCGCGCGGATGAAAAAGATGAAAGATCTGGGACGGGCTCCTGAACTGATGGAAATGTTTGAATTGAATCCGTCCGGTAAGCTGAAAAAAATGTCAAAGGGTATGAAGCAGAAGATTGGAATTGTATGTGCCTTTATGCAGGATCCGAAGCTGCTCATCCTGGATGAACCGACGAGCGGCCTGGACCCTTTGATGCAGAATAAGTTCGTGGAGCTCATTCTTCAGGAAAAGAAAAGAGGAAAGACGATCCTGATGTCCTCTCACAGCTTTGAGGAAGTGGAGAAGACGTGTGACCGTGCTGCCATCATCAGAGGCGGGAAACTGGCTGCTGTGGAGGAGATGGAGAGACTGCGCACGGGAAGAAAAAAGATCGTACAGCTGGAACTGGAAACCGCCGGGATGGCATCAGATCTGGCAGACGAATTTCCGGGAGCCGGATTGCAGGAACGTACGGTGACTGTGAAAGTGGGAAAGGAAGTCGATCTGCTGATCAAAAAAGCGTCTCAGTACAAGGTTTTGGATATGGAAATCCGCACCCAGAGTCTGGAGGAATTTTTCATGCACTTTTATGGAGGGGAAGAAAATGTTTAGTACGACACTGTTTCGGAAGGAACTAAAATCCAATTACATATTGCTTGTGATCTTCCTGGGAGTTCTGACAATGTATGCGGTGATGATCGTCATGATGTTTGATCCCAGGACGGGGGACAGCCTGCGAGCCATGGCGGAGAGTATGCCGCAGATCTTTGCGGCATTCGGCATGGGGGAGGTCGGTACGACACTGCTGGAATTTATCACCGGGTATCTGTATGGTATGCTGTTTGTGATATTTCCGGCGGTCTTTATCATCATTCTGTCCAACCGGCTGGTGGCGAAATATGTGGACAACGGATCGATGGCATGCCTTTTGGCATCACCTCACCGGAGGAGGAAGATTGCCGCTACGCAGGCAGTATTTTTGACCGTATGTCTTGTATTTCTGGTCGTGTTCGTAACGGCTCTGGTTGCGTCCGTATCTGAAATCATGTTTCCGGGTGAGCTTCAAATGCCTGCGTTTCTGAGGGTGAATGCAGGTCTGCTCGGTCTGCTGATCTTTCTGGGCGGAGTCTGCTTTCTGTTCTCCTGCCTGTTTAATGATTCAAGAAGGGCAACCGGGATCGGTGCTGCTGTCGTGGTTTACTCCGTGCTCGTTCAGATGGTGTCGCAGGTGGGAGAGAAGTTTGAGAATGCGAAGTATGCGACGCCCCTCACACTGTTTGACATCAACGGACTGACTGCGGCTGACGGGGACGCATGGCTGGCGTGCGCCGCACTGTATGTGAGCGGCATCCTTCTGATGGCATTGGGTATCGCTGCTTTCAGCAGAAGAAATCTGCCGCTGTAACTGGGATTGAAAGTGGTCTGGTTGAAATTAATAAAACTGGATATTTTAATAATGCCAATTTTCCGTTAAGATAAGTTTCAGGATGTAAGGGACATTCAAATCATTACGGAAAAGAGGAGAAACATTATGAATCAATCGACACAGACCGCGGTTCGTGAAGCGAGCCACATCAAAGCACTGACAATTACGGCTGTCTTTATTGCGCTGACCTATGTATTCACAGCATTCGTGAATATCCGGCTGCCGATTGCGGCAAACGGAGGGCTGATCCATCTTGGAAATGTACCGTTGTTTATCGGCGCCATGATATTTGGAAAGCGTACGGGGGCTATTGCAGGCGGCATAGGGATGGCGATGTTCGACCTGCTGTCCGGATGGACTGCATGGGCTTTGTTTACCCTGGTGATCGTCGGCCTGATGGGATTCACTGTCGGTCTGATCGCTGAGAAACACAGAGGAATCGGCTGGTATGCACTGGCGATCGCCGCGGCCTGTGTGATCAAGGTGGCCGGCTACTATCTCGCAGAAGTTATTATTTACGGCAACTGGTTGTCACCGGCAAGCTCCATTCCGGGGAATCTGGTACAGATCGGGGCAGCCGCGGTGCTGACACTTCCGGTTGTCGGAAGGCTTCGCAGCGCAGCTGAGAAACTCGGATCTGCAGGAGGGCATGCTGATGTATGAGATCATGACACCGGGACCGACTGCGGTCGCAGAGAATGTGAGAATGGCAAGAAGCAGAGAATGTACGAATCCGGATCTGGACCCGCAGTTTTATGAGTTTTACCGCGATACCTGCCGCATGTTCAGTGAATTAGTCCGCACAGAGAATGAGACGCTGATCCTGGGCGGTGAGGGAATACTCGGACTCGAAGCCGCGTGCGCATCGCTGACGGAGGCGGGAGACCGTGTGCTGGTGTTGGACAACGGGGTGTTTGGGAAGGGATTTCAGGATTTTGTCTCGATGTACGGGGGAGATGCGGTGCTCTATACGACAGATTACCGCAAACCCATCGACCCCGCGGCATTGCAGACATATCTGGAACAGGATTCGGATTTTAAATATGCGACAGTCGTACACTGTGATACGCCGAGCGGTATGTGTAATGATGTGGCGGCGATCTGCCCTCTGTTAAAATCTTACGGTATTCTGACCGTCGTGGATTCTGTCTCGGCGATGTTCGGCGAACAGATGGATGCGGACGATTTTCAGATCGATGTATTGCTGGGTGGATCACAGAAAGCAATCTCGGCGCCTCCTGGCCTGACGCTGGTGACTTTAAGTCAGGATGCGAGGTCTGCCATGAAAAACAGAAAGACACCCATCGCTTCTTTTTATGCGAATCTGCTTACCTTTGAAGACTATTATGAAAACCAGTGGTTCCCGTATACGATGCCGGTCAGTGATATTTGCGGACTGAGAGCAGCGCTTGAGAATATCAGGCGGGAACCTGATATCGTGGCGCGTCATCAGAAGATCGCAGCACGGGTCCGCCGGGCGCTGACCTCCTGCGGACTGAAACTGTACCAGGAGGACGGTTTCTGTGGCACGGTGACGGTGTTCGAAGTGCCTAAGCCCGCTCAAGCGGCAGATATTCTGGATAAGATGAAGACGGAGCACAATATTCTGATTGCCGGATCCTTTGATGTCATGGCGGGACAGGTGATCCGTATCGGACATATGGGTGAGAACTGCCGGGAAGAAAAAGTCAGACGGACACTTGCAGCACTGGATAGGGTGCTCGCTGATCTCGGCGTTTTGATGAAGGGAAGAACAGCAGAGATTTTCTGAAAAAGCAGCATAGTATCGAATAGATACTATGCTACTTTTTTGTGCGTACTTATCAAAAATATTGATTTCAATTATGCTATAAAAGAACAGAAAACGGGAAAAGTAAGAGGGAGGTAATTATGAACGCACAGGATTGTCTGCAGATTCTCAGAGAGATCAAAGATGTTGCTTTCGCCACCGCGGATGGGGAAGGAAGACCAAGGATACGGATCATTGACGTGATGCTGGCGGAAGACAACAGACTGATCTTCTGTACGGCCAGAGGCAAGGCATTTTACAGGCAGCTGACGGACAGACCGGAGGTTGCGGTGACAGGGATGAATCGCCGGTTTCAGATGGTTCGGCTGGAAGGACGGGTAAAAAAACTGGATCATCAAAGAGCTTGGATTGACCGGATTTTTGAGGAAAACCCGGCGATGCGGGATGTATACCCGGGGAATACCAGATATATCCTGGAGCCTTTTTGCATCGAAGACGCGGCGTTAGAGTTCTTTGATCTGGGTGTACAGCCCGTCTACAGGGAAAGCTTTTCAATCGGGGCGGCATCCGGGGTGGAGAGCGGATTTATGATTTCGACGTCATGTACACAGTGCGGCAGCTGTCAAAGCATCTGTCCGCAGCGTTGCATAAAGGAAGGGAAACCGTACAGGATACAGCAGGAACACTGCCTGCACTGCGGACTCTGTGCTGAGAACTGTCCGGCTGAGGCAATCGTAAGAAGGAGATCAATATGTTAAATGATATTTGTACCCTGGTGTTGGAGCGGAAAGGATTCTTCCTGCAGCTTCTGTGGGAACATCTGGAGATTTCGTTTATATCGATCGTGATTGCAGTACTTGCGGGCGGTCTGGCCGGAGTCCTGATCAGTGAATATGACAGGGCCGCAAAACCCACGCTGGCAGCGATCAACTTTCTATATACCATACCGTCGATTTCCATGCTGGGATTTCTGATTCCATTTTCCGGGGTGGGCAATACGACTGCTGTCATCGCGTTGACGGTCTATGCGCTGCTTCCCATGGTTCGCGCAGTGCACACGGGGATCCGGAATGTGGACAAGGGAATACTGGAAGCGGCAAAAGGCATGGGAAGCACGGATTTTCAGATTCTGTACAGGATTAAGATACCGCTGGCGATGCCAGTGATCATGTCAGGCATCCGCAGCATGGTGACCATGACGATTGCACTGGCTGGTATCGCCTCTTTTATCGGGGCGGGCGGTCTCGGTGTCGCTATCTACCGCGGCATAACGACAAACAACGCGGCGATGACGATAGCGGGGAGCATGTTTATTGCGCTTCTGGCACTGCTCATGGATTTCCTGCTTGGAATATTGGAGAAATGCATGGAGCGAAAGAGCAGCAGGGTCAGCAGAAAAAGTCTGGCGGCGAAGTTTGTGACAGGGATTTTCTGTGCAGCTGTACTCGGAGGGATACTGTGGAACACACATAAGGAAGAAGTCATACGGATTGCTACTAAGCCAATGACAGAACAATATATTCTGGGGGAAATGCTGGATCTTCTGATAGAACAGGACACAGATCTGAAAGTGGAGCTGACGCAGGGAGTCGGAGGAGGCACGTCAAATATTCAACCCGCCATGGAAAGCGGAGAGTTTGATATGTATCCTGAATATACGGGTACTGCCTGGAATATGGTCCTCAAAGAAGAAGGAGGGTATACGGAAGAGATGTTTGGAGAGCTGGAGGATGCCTATAAAGAAAAGTATCATATGAATTGGAAGGGCATGTATGGATTTAACAATACTTACGGACTGGCAGTGCGAAGGGAGATCGCCGATCAGTACGGCCTGAAAACATATTCTGATTTAAAAGCGGTGGCTGACCGGCTGGTGTTCGGTGCAGAATATGACTTTTTCGAACGGGAAGACGGGTACGATGCCCTGTGTGATGCCTACCGCCTGAAGTTTAAAAGCACGATGGATCTGGATATCGGGCTGAAATATAAGGCGATGCAGGAAGGAAAGATTGACGTGATGGTGATCTTTACGACAGACGGACAGCTGAGCGCATCGGATGTCACCGTTCTCACGGATGACCGGGGGTTCTACCCGTCGTATATGTGCGGTAACGTTGTTCGCGGTGACGTGCTGGAAGATTACCCGGAACTGGAAGTGGTCTTTGAAGAGCTGACCGGTGTGTTGGATGATGCACAGGTCTCACAGATGAACTATGAAGTAGAATCCGAAGGAAAAGAGCCGCGGGACGTCGCCGTGGAATTCCTGGAGGGACAGGGACTTCTGAAAGGGGCGGGAAAATGAAGGCGGCAGTCGAATTTCAAAACATTTCTAAAATATATGGGGATCAGAAGGTGATTGACTCCCTGAATCTCAGTATTGCAGAGGGGGAGTTTGTGACCTTCATCGGATCTTCGGGGTGTGGAAAAACAACGCTGCTGAAAATGATTAACGGGCTGATCACACAGAGCAGCGGTGATGTGCTGGTTCACGGTGAAAATATAAAAGATGCAGACATGATACGGCTTCGCAGGAATATCGGATACGCCATTCAGGGAAGTGTCCTGTTTCCGCATCTGACAGTGGAACAGAATATCGCTTATGTCCCGAATCTTCTGAATAAGCGAGAGAAGAGGAAAACCAGACAGGCAGTCAGAAAGTGGATGGAGATTGTAGGCCTGGAAGAGGAGCTTCTCCCCAGATACCCTTTTGAGTTATCCGGAGGGCAGCAGCAGAGGGTGGGAATCGCAAGGGCACTGGCGGCGTCACCGGATATCCTGCTGATGGACGAACCATTCGGCGCAGTGGATGAGATCACAAGGAAACAGCTGCAGGATGAGTTAAAAAAGATACATGAAAAGACAAAAATCACCATCCTGTTCGTAACACATGATATTGCGGAGGCGTTAAAGCTGGGAACGAAGGTGCTTGTGATGGACAGGGGAATCATCCAGCAGTATGATACTCCGGAACACATACAACAGCAGCCGGCAACGGAATTTGTGCGCAGACTGGTTGGGGGAACATCCTGATATCAGGATGCTCCCCCATACTATCTTTCAAACCCGTTGAGTGCTTCCACGGCGACACTTCCTCCGCGTATGATCTCAATCCTGTTTAAAAAATATTTGCCGAACATGGCAGCCAGATCATTGTTTTGTTTCTCAGTCTGAATACTCTGAAGCAGAGCGGTTGTGGGAGTATAATCGATCACTTTCACACCAAATACCTGAGAAAGCCTGAAGATCTCAGCCATATCTTTAGCAGTGCAGCAGTTAACCCTTATAAACATAAGCTCTTTCAGATGTATGGCAACATCCGTATAATCCACCACCTTGATAACCTCGACGGCCCGGTTGAGCTGCTTTTTTACCTGCTCGAACGTCCTGTCGTCGCTGGTCAGGCTGATCGTCATCCGGGATACGGTTTCGTCCTCAGTCGCTCCGACCGTCAGGCTGTTCAGGTTATATGATTTTCCCGAAAACAGTCCGGAGATCCGGGCGAGTACCCCGACATCATTTTCTACAAACAGACAGATCCATCTCTTTTTCATTCTCCCTGCTCCTCCTTTTCCAGTATCATATCGCTGAGCGGATTTCCCGGCGGTACCATCGGCAGAACATTCGCCTCCCGCTCAATGATAAATTCAATGACAGTAGGTACAGTACGGGTGTTTTTTGCTTCCATCAGAGCAGAGGCGATATCCTCCGCTTTTGTCACACGGATTCCCTTCGCGCCGTAGCTTTCCGCCAGTTTCACAAAATCGGGCGTGTACTCGGGACATTCCCGGCGGGGATCTGTGCATGCCGCAACACAACTCCTTCTGCGGCGCATGCAGGTGGAAGAATAACGCCTGTCAAAGAACATTTCCTGCCACTGCCTTACATTGCCCAGGTAACCGTTATTCAGGATACAGATGATGACGGGAAGTTCGTAGACCACGGCTGTTGCCATCTCCTGGATATTCATCTGCATGCCTCCGTCGCCGGATATGACGATCACGTCCTTGTCTGGATTGCCGAGTTTCGCACCGAGTGCCGCCGGGAATCCATATCCCATTGTGCCGAGTCCTCCGGAGGTCATCAGCTGCCTGTGCTCGTCGAGCGAGAGGTACTGTGTCGCCCACAGCTGATTTTGCCCGACGTCGGTCGCGATGACGGAGTGATCAAACGTCTCGTTGATCGCGCCGATGATCGCTGCCGGCGTGAGCCCGTCTGCCTCTGAACTTAACGGAAACTGCTGATCCCAGGCTTTGATCTCATCGCGCCACGCATCGATTTTCAGCGGGACCGCCCTCTCGGTCAGCGCCAGAATCGCCTGTTTCGCATCCGCCACGATAGGTACATCGACGGCAATATTTCTGGAGATCGAAGCTGAATCGATGTCGATGTGGACGATGGAGGCACCTTTTGCAAATTCTTCGATCTTTCCGGTGATGCGGTCGTTGAATCTGGTACCGATCGAGAACAGCAGGTCGCAGTGGCTGATTGCTGAGTTGGCGGCAAAGCTGCCGTGAATTCCGATGTTTCCGATATAGAGGGGATGGGAGGTCGGAACGGCGCCTTTTCCCATGATCGTTGTGACAACAGGGCAGCCCGTCAGCTCTGCCAGCTTCGTCATTTCCTTACCGGCATGTGTGATATTGACACCGCCGCCCACTAAAAAGACCGGACGTTTTGCGTGTTTTAGCAGCCCAAGCGCCTTCTTCAGCTGTCCGATATGTACGGACGTACTGGGCTTGTATCCGCGGATATCGATCGTGTCGGGGTACAGGCCGCTGCCGTCCGCCCGCTGGATATCTTTGGGAATGTCGACGACGACGACTCCCGGCTTTCCGCTTCTGGCGATATAGAAGGCTTTCTTGATGGTGCTGTTCAGGTCTTCCCGGTCTCTGACCGTCACGGCATACTTGCAGATACTCCTGGTGATACCGACGATATCGACCTCCTGAAAAGCGTCATTTCCGATCAGACTGGTCGGTACCTGGCCGGTAAAACAGACAAGCGGGACACTGTCATAATTTGCCGTGGCGATCCCGGTCACGAGATTGGTCG
Organism: Ruminococcus gauvreauii; assembly: GCF_025151995.1. Lineage (NCBI taxonomy): Bacteria > Bacillati > Bacillota > Clostridia > Eubacteriales > Oscillospiraceae > Ruminococcus > Ruminococcus gauvreauii. The sequence goes on along the minus strand of NZ_CP102290.1, from coordinate 209,361 downwards.
CTCCGGGGCCGCTCGTCACCAGGCATACCCCCGTCTTTCCGGTTGAGCGGGCATAGCCGTCCGCGGCGTGAATCAGTCCCTGCTCATGGCGCGGGAGGATGACATCGATATCCGGTTCCTGGTACAGGGCATCGAACAGATCGATGGCCTGGCCGCCGGGATAGGCGAACAGAGTGTCAACCTGTTCTGCTTTTAAAGCGTTTACAAACAGTTCAGCTCCAGATATTTGCATAGATAATTCTCCTTTTTGCAGTATTAATGTTGTGACAGAGGCGGAATACCGCTGATAAACAGTTCCACGCTCCGTTTGATAAAATCCGTCCGGCCCACAGACGAAAGCTTTTCTCCAAAAGAAGCCTTCAGAAAGGTATAGCCGAAAGTCGCAGAAAATATGGTCAGGGCAAGGCACTCACAGTCCAGTGGAGGAAGCTTTCCGAGTTCCTCCATGCTTCGGAAATATTCGGCAAGAAAAGAGATGAATGCCTGCGGGATCTTCATAATAAAAGGTGCGGCGTCCTCATACAGCTGAGGTGCGCGCAGACCAATGGAAAGATTTACGAAATCGGGGGTTATTCGATCCATATAGGCGTTCATGAACATTTCAAGGTCGGGCTGCAGTTCCCAGACGACATCGTGAAAGATATCAGAGGTAACATTGCCGCGCCATTTTTCCTGTTCGATACCGCTAAGTGCAATATCTTTTTTGCTCTTGAATTTCCTGAAAAGTGTGCATTCGTTGACGCCGGCGAGGTTAGCAATGTCTTTTGTAGTAGTAGCGACGTATCCTTTGTCGCGAATCAGACGCATCGTTGCGTCGATGATCTTCTGACTGGTTTCATCCATAATGACACCTCCATGCAAGTACTTGCTTTCGTTCTATTTTATTAAGATATTATGTATTTGTCAATAGTATAATGCCAGGGTTAAAAGATCTTTTGACCCTAACATCATAGTATGACGAAAAAAGGATGTCCTCTCAGGACACCCTTTTCATAGTATTCATAACGATATTCATGAAGAACTAAGCGCGTTCAACTCTGCCGGATTTCAGACATGAAGTACATACATACATCTTTCTGGCCGCTCCGTTTACATTAACCTTTACAGATTTGATGTTGGATTTCCACATTTTGTTAGATCTTCTATGAGAATGGCTCACATTGTTACCGAAATGAGCGCCTTTTTCACAAATTGCACATTTTGCCATGATTGCACCTCCTTGAACATATAATAAGTCCGGAAAGCACATCCAGACTTGCAACAATAGTTATTTTATCAGAAGTTGCCCTGATTTGCAAGAGAAAAATAAAAAATTCAAATTAAATATTTCATTTTCCTGTAAAAAAGGTTATAATACAAACATAAAATACGGGTCATTATGAAACAGAGACTTAAGAACCAGAAATGGAGGAATCCGAATGAAGGGTCGAATCAATACAGAACTAGGAGAAATATCCATAAATCCGGACGTTATCGCCATGTATGCGGGGAGCGTTGCCGTAGAATGTTTTGGCATCGTCGGTATGGCTGCGGTAAATATGAAAGACGGTCTGGTAAAACTGTTGAAAAGAGAAAGTTTAAAACACGGGATCAATGTTGTGCTGAATGACAATAAAATCTCCTTGGATTTTCATGTGATTGTATCATATGGGGTCAGCATTCTTGCAGTAGCTGATAATCTGATCAGCAGTGTCAGATATAAAGTGGAAGAATTTACGGGACTGGAAATTGAACATATCAATATCCTGGTCGAAGGCGTCAGAGTAATAGATTGATTAAGGAGGAACTTATTGTGGCAACAAATACAGTAGATGCCGGAATGCTGAAAAAGATGTTTCTGGCTGGTGCTAAAAATCTGGAAGTGAAAAAGGAATGGATCAATGAACTGAATGTATTTCCGGTTCCGGATGGAGATACAGGAACGAATATGACGCTGACGATCATGTCCGCTGTCAAAGAGGTCAATGGACTTTCCGAAGTCACGACAGACACACTGGCAAAAGCAATTTCATCCGGTTCTCTGCGTGGTGCGAGAGGAAATTCCGGAGTCATTTTATCACAGCTGCTCAGAGGCTTTACAAAAGGAATCCGGGATTATAAGAAACTGGACGCTCCGATTTTTGCAGCTGCCTTTGAAAAGGGTGTGGAGACAGCGTACAAGGCGGTCATGAAACCGAAGGAAGGTACAATATTAACAGTCGCGCGGGGCGCGGCAAAAAAAGCGGTGCAGCTGGCGGAAGAATGTGATGATCTTCAGGCGTTTTTTGAAGATGTCCTGGCGGAGGCTGAGAGTGTTCTGGCCAGAACTCCCGATATGCTGCCCGTTCTGAAGGAGGCGGGTGTCGTGGACTCAGGCGGTCAGGGACTTGTTGAGGTTATGCGCGGCGCGTATGACGCCTTCATGGGAAAAGAGATTGATCTCACATTTGATGTTCCCGTGTCATCCGGGGGCGGCACAGCGGTCAGGACAGAGTCGGAGGCTGATATTAAATTTGGCTACTGTACGGAATTTATTATCATGACGGACGATCATGTGTTCAATGAAAAGGATGAGAACGAATTTAAATCTTACCTGAGTTCTATCGGTGATTCTATTGTGTGCGTTGCAGACGATGATATCGTGAAAGTGCATGTACATACGAATGATCCGGGGCTGGCGATCCAGAAAGCCCTGACGTATGGTGCACTCTCCAGGATGAAGATCGATAATATGAGGGAAGAACATCAGGAAAAACTGATCAAAGATGCCGAAAAGGCGGCGGCAGAGCAGAAGAACCAGGAGCCTCCTAAGGAGGTTGGATTTATCTCCGTGTCCATCGGTGAGGGTATCGGTGAGATATTCAGAGGGCTTGGTGTGGATTATCTGATCGAGGGTGGTCAGACGATGAATCCGAGTACGGAAGATATGCTCAATGCGATCGCATGTGTGAATGCAAGGACGATCTACATTCTTCCGAATAATAAGAATATCATTCTGGCTGCGAACCAGGCACAGAATCTGACGAAGGACAAGGAAATTATCGTAATACCGACGAAGACAGTGCCTCAGGGGATCACAGCTGTGATCAACTACGTACCGGAAAAAACGCCGCAGGAGAATGCACAGGCGATGACAGAGGGCATCGGCAATGTGAAGACGGGACAGATCACATATGCAGTCCGCGATACACATATCGACGATAAGGATATCAAACAGGGTGATATCATGGGAATCGGAGACCACGGGATTCTGGCGGTCGGAGAGGATGTCATGAGCGTGACGAAAGAGACCGTGTCAGTGATGGTGAACGAAGATTCAGAACTGATCAGTGTATATTACGGGGAAGATGTGACGGAAGAAGTTGCTGAGAAGTTAGGAGAAGATCTGGAAGCGGCATACCCGGACTGTGACGTAGAGGTAAATTATGGCGGTCAGCCTATTTATTACTGCATCGTTTCAGTAGAATAGAGCATGGGCATTGCAGGGGAAGAAACATTCTTTGCAATGCCTTTTATTTTTAATTAGTAAGAGGATATATGGCATGGAGACACTGCACACAATCAAATCGATCAAGGGAGTCGGGGAAAAGACAGAAAAATTGTTTGTAAAGCTCGGAATCCGTTCTACAGACGACCTGATCCATTATTATCCGAGAGACTATGATGCCTATGAACCGCCGGTACGGCTCTGCCAGCTGGTCCCGGGAAAAAAATGGTCCGTCACGGGTATGCTGATGCAGGCGCCCGACGTCAAAAAGACGGGAATGCGCGCCGTGGTCACGACCAGGATCAAGGATGGAGATGCTTATCTGACTCTGACCTGGTTTAATATGCCGTTCTTGAGAAATGTGCTGAAGCGCGGCTCTGTTTTTGTGTTCCGCGGGAAAGTGACGGAAAAAAACGGGCGTCTGACCATGGAACAGCCGGAGTATTATACACCTGCCGCATACGAACAGATACAAAATGTCATGCAGCCGCTCTACGGGCTGACAGCAGGGCTTTCCAATAAAGTGATCGTCAAATCTGTCAGACAGCTGCTTCTTCGGGCAGAGTATCGACAGGAATACCTTCCCGCCGCACTGCGCATGCGGTATCATCTGGCAGAGTATTCATTTGCCGTGGAGCAGATTCATTTTCCGAAGAACTTTGAAGCGCTGAAGGAAGCCAGAAGGCGGCTCGTATTTGATGAGTTTTTGCTGTTTATCCTGACGGTTGCAGGATTTAAAGAAAAATCAGAGACGACACCGTCTTCATTTGCATTGAAAGAGGTCTGGAAAACAGAGGAAATCATGGAGCGCCTGCCGTATGAACTGACGGAGGCACAGAAGCAGGTCTGGTTTGAGATTGAACGGGATATGAAGGGCCGTACGGCGATGGCACGACTGGTGCAGGGAGACGTGGGAAGCGGAAAGACCATTGTGGCATTTCTGGCGATGGCCATGGCGGCGGAGAATGGCTGTCAGGCAGCGATGATGGTGCCCACGGAAGTACTCGCCAGGCAGCATTACGAATCCCTGAGGCAGCTTCTGAGTGAAGAGGAGTGGGAGCAGTATGCGCCGGTCCTGCTGACCGGTTCCAACACGGCAAAGGAAAAGCGGGAGCGGTACGAGCTGATCAGGAAGGGAGCCAGCCGCATGATCATCGGCACGCATGCGCTGATCCAGGAAAAAGTAGAGTATCACAGCCTTGCACTCGTCGTGACGGATGAGCAGCACCGTTTCGGTGTGCGGCAGAGGGAAGTTTTTTCTGAAAAGGGAGGCGTGCCGGATGTTCTGGTGATGAGTGCAACACCGATACCGCGAACACTGGCGATTATACTGTACGGGGATCTGGACATCTCAGTGATCGATGAACTTCCGGCAAGAAGACTGCCCATCAAAAACTGTGTTGTGAATCAGGGATACCGCAGGACGGCCTTCCGTTTTATTCAGCAGCAGATTCAGGAGGGACATCAGGCGTATATTATCTGCCCGATGGTTGAGGAGAGTGAGGAACTCGATGCGGAGAATGTCACGGATTATCCGCAGAAACTTGCCGGTTATCTGCCGGCGGAGGCGTCCGTGGCTGTTCTGCACGGCAAGATGAAGCCTTCGGAGAAGAATGAAGTGATGGAAAGATTTGCAGCGAACGAAATTCAGGTGCTGGTCAGCACGACTGTTGTGGAGGTCGGGGTAAATGTACCGAACGCCACCGTCATGATGGTTGAAAACGCAGAACGGTTCGGGCTGGCACAGCTGCATCAGCTGCGTGGACGCGTGGGACGCGGAGATGCACAGTCCTACTGCATTTTCATCCAGGGAAATGAGGATGAAAATACGGCGAAGCGCCTGGATATCCTGAACCGCTCCAACGACGGTTTTTACATTGCGGGAGAAGATCTGAAGCTGAGAGGGCCGGGGGATATCCTGGGAATCCGCCAGAGCGGAATGATGGAATTTCGGATCGCGGATATCTTTCAGGACGCAGACGTGCTGAAAACCGCCAGCGAGGCTGCCGCCATACTGAGGGAGGACAACGGGAAACTCCTGGATTCGCAGGAGTACAGCGGGGTTCGGGAAAGACTGGAAGCGTATTTAAAATATCAGACAGAGGGCATCAGCCTGTGAGAAAAGAAATGAGGTGTGCCATGCAGCCGATCGTTGTAATGGAAGGAATCAGAAAGTATTATCGTATGGGGGAAGTCACCATTCAGGCAGTTGACGGCATCGACCTGACAATAGAAAAAGGAGAATTCACGGTGATCGTGGGGCCGAGCGGCGCCGGAAAAACAACAGTGCTGAATATCCTGGGCGGCATGGATACTGCCGATGAGGGGACGATACTGGTCGACGGAAACGATATCAGTCAGTACCGGGAACGGCAGCTGACCACATACCGCAGAAATGATATCGGCTTCGTGTTTCAGTTCTATAATCTGGTTCAGAACCTGACCGCGCTGGAGAATGTAGAGCTCGCATCCCAGATCTGCCAGGACCCGCTGGATGCGGGGACAGTGCTTGCGGATGTCGGACTCGGAGAGCGCATGCACAACTTTCCGGCGCAGCTGTCGGGGGGAGAGCAGCAGAGGGTCGCCATCGCCCGGGCGCTCGCCAAGAACCCGAAGCTTCTGCTGTGTGATGAGCCGACCGGAGCGCTTGACTATCAGACTGGAAAAGCGATCTTGAAATTGCTGCAGGAGACCTGCAGGGAGAGAGGGATGACGGTTGTCGTGATCACGCACAATCTCGCGATCGCACCGATTGCCGACCGGGTCATCCGCATAAAAAATGGTAAAGTGAGTGAAATGTCGGTGAATACGAAGCCGAAATCTGTAGATGTGATCGAATGGTAGGGAAAGCCTATGAAAAAACATATGCTGCGCAAAGATTTCCTGATGGAGATCAAAAAAAGTAAAAACAGGTTTTTGTCTATTCTCATCATCGTCGCACTGGGAGTCGCTTTTTTTGCCGGCATCCGCGCGTCGGGGCCGGATATGAAGCTGTCGGCCGACGCTTATTATGATGCGCAGAAACTCATGGATATCCGTGTGCTGGGGACACTGGGGATGACTGAGGAGGATGTCGGTGCGATCCGCAGCCTGCCCGGCATCCGGCGTGTGGTTCCCTCGTATTCTTCGGACGTGTTCATGAATGGCAAAGACAGTCAGTACGTAGTGAAACTCATGTCACTGACGGAAGGAATGAATGAGACGGAGGTGCTCTCCGGCAGGCTGCCTGAGAGCAGCGGGGAAGTACTGCTCGATGCAAATATGCGGGAAAAGTATGGCTATGAGATCGGTGACAAGATCAAGGTGACCGCCGGGGCGGATACTGACCTGGAAGACATCCTGCAGACAGACACACTGACGGTCTGCGGGTTTGGCAACAGCCCGTTTTATCTGAGCCTGGAGCGGGGGACCAGCAGTCTCGGAAGCGGTGTCGTCGAGGGTTTCGGGGTGATCCTGCCGGAGGACTTTTCGATGGAAGCGTACAGCGAACTGTACGTGGAGACGGACGGGACAAAAGATCTGCTCTGCTACAGCGATGAATACGGGGATGCCGTTGAACCGGTCATGGATAAGATCGAGGCGATCGAGGACGAGCGCTGCGATGCCCGGTATTCTTCGCTGCAGGAGGATGGCCGTCAGGAAATCGATGACGCCAGGGCTGAGATAACGGATGCCAGACAGCAGCTTGAGGACGCTCGGCAGAAACTGGATGATGCTGATCAAAAGCTGGCGGATGCTGACCAAAAGCTTCAGGAAAAACAGACGGAGCTGGAAGACGGAAAGCGTGAGATCGATGAAAATGAAGAGAAACTCGCAGACGGGCGCCAGCAGCTGGAGGATGGATACGGGCAGCTGAACGACGGTGTTGAGGAGTATAACCGGTCCGTCGATGAATACATAGAAAAGGAAGCCGAATTCTTTGATCAGGAGCAGCTGCTGTCTGAACAGGAAGCCGAGTTTTATGCACAGGAAGAGGAACTCAACCGGAATCAGGAGCAGTTTGTCCAAAACGAGGAGACGCTGAAGAAAAACACTGCCGAACTGGAAGACGGGAAAAATAAATTAGCTGAGGCGAAGGCGGCGCTGGAAGAACAGGATGCCGCGTTCTCGGCACAGGAAAAGCAGCTGGAAGAGGCACTGCAGAACCCGGCGCTGACACCGGAGGAGCGCACCTACCTGGAGGAGCAGATGCAGGCGCTGGCGGGGCTAAGAAATGAGCTGGAAGCCGCAAGAGGAAAGCTTGCCGCCCAGGAGACCGACCTGGAAGATAACGAGAAGACCCTGGAGGCCGGATGGAATGAGCTGGAAGCTGCCAGGCAGCAGCTTGCGGCGGGAAGACAGCAGCTGGAAGAGGGAAGAAGGCAGCTGGAAGAAGGGCGGAAGCAGCTTGAGTCAGGCAGGCAGCAGCTGGATGCAGGAGCGCAGGAACTGGACAATGCCCGTGAGGAGATCGAATCGAATAAAGTGACGCTCGCCGATCATGAGCAGGAGCTCCTCGACGGCGGCAGGCAGCTTGCGGATGCGAAACAGGAATACGAGGACGGGGCAGAAAAACTGCAGGAAGCACAGGATACGCTGACGGAGAAGGAGACAGAGCTCGCGGACGCGAAACAGGAATACGAGGACGAGAAGGCAAAGGCGGATAAGGAGATCGCCGACGCGGAGCAGAAGATAGCGGATGGGGAGAAAGAACTGGATGATATGGAAGTTCCGTCCTGGTACGTCCTGGATCGGAATTCGATTCAGACTTATGTGGAATATGAGCAGGATGCGGAGCGGATCGAAGCCATTGGAACCGTATTTCCGGTGATCTTTTTTCTGGTCGCCGCGCTGATCTGCCTGACCACGATGACAAGGATGGTGGAAGAGGGAAGGCAGCAGATCGGCACACTGAAGGCGCTCGGGTATCAAAAGGGCGCGATCATGATGAAATATATCATGTATGCGTTTCTGGCGACGCTGTTCGGCAGCGCCATCGGAGTTGTGTTTGGACAGAAATTCCTGCCGGTCGTCATTATACGTGCGTATGCGATCCTGTACGATACACTGCCCGAAGTGCTGAATCCGCTTCACACCGGTTATACGGTGACGTCAGCGCTGCTCGCAGTCCTGTGTACAACGGCGGCGACTCTGGGCGCGTGTTACAACGAACTGCGTGAGGTACCGGCACAGCTGATGCGCCCGGAAGCGCCGAAGGCGGGGAAACGGATACTTCTGGAACGCCTTGCTGTCGTATGGAACCATCTGAGTTTTACTCAGAAATCGACGATGCGGAATCTGTTCCGGTATAAAAAGCGTTTCCTGATGACGGTTTTTGGAATCGGGGGATGCATGGGACTTCTGCTCGTTGGATTCGGACTGAAAGACTCGATCATGGCGATCGGTGACCGGCAGTTTGGTGAGGTACGCATTTTTTCCGGTACGCTTGCGATGGAGGACGATGCCGCGCAGGATCAGATGAACACCGTCATGAATGCCGTGCAGGCGGACAGCCGGATCACGGATACGATGAGGGCACGAGAATCCAGCGTGGATGTCGGCTACGGCAGGACAGAGAAATCCGCTTACCAGGTAGTGGTGGAGCAGAAAGAAAAACTGAAGGATTTTATTCTGCTGAAGAACCGGATCACCGGTGAAACATACCAGCTTACGGACGACGGCGTTGTGATCACGGAGAAACTCGCAAAACTTCTCGGCGTGAAGGCGGGGGATACCATCTATCTGAAGGACGATGACGGGAAACACATGGAGGCAGCCGTGACGGCCGTCACTGAGAACTATTTTTTTCACTATGTCTACATGACGTCCGCGTATTATGAAAAGCTGTACGGAGAGCCTGCCGATATTCAGGAACTTTTCTTTAAGACGAGAGAGGGTACAGAAGAGGAAGAAGATGAGATTCAAAAGGATTACATGGATATGGACGGCGTGGCTTCTGTCACCTTTACAAGTTCTACCAGCGAACGGATCGCAGACATGCTGAAAAGTATGGACACCGTCATCTATGTACTCGTGATCTCGGCAGGGCTGCTGGCGTTTGTCGTGCTGTATAATCTCAACAATATCAACATCAGTGAGCGGAAACGGGAACTTGCCACACTGAAGGTGCTCGGGTTCTATGAAATGGAAGTTTCCGGATATGTGTTCAGGGAGAATATCTGGCTCACGCTGTTTGGATGTATTCTCGGAGTTGGCTTTGGCATGATTCTGCATCGCTATGTGATACTGACAGCTGAAATCGATATGATGATGTTTGGCAGGAGTATTAAACCTTTGAGCTATCTGTACAGCATTGTGCTTACCTGGATCTTCTCGTTTTTCGTCAATGTGGTGATGCATTTCCGTTTAAAACGGATTAATATGGTAGAATCCCTGAAAAGCATAGAATAATCTTGCATTTTTGTGAGTTTAGGAGTATCATGTATAAAAATGCAATGAGGATATATCAAGGAGGGAATTTCATGGCAGTGAAAAAAACAGGAGTAACGGAAGTGAAAGAGACACCCGCAGTTGAGACTAAAACAATTCCGGCAACCGTCAGGGAAACCGTAAAAACAGAAGGTAAAGAAACTGCTGAACCGGCGGTTAAAACTACGCCCGCTGAAGCAGAGAAAACGGTAAAAGAAGAAGTGAAAGATACAGTGAAAGCTGCTGCAAAAGCTCCGGCTAAGAAACCGGCTGCAAAAAGAACAGCGGCTAAAAAACCGGCGGCGAAAAAGACCGCAGCGAAAACTGAAGTGAAACAGGAAGTGAACGCAGCTGTTATCCTTCAGTTCGGAGGAAAGGAAGTCGATACGACGGCTCTGACCGCACGTGTGAAAGAGATCTGGACTAAAGAACTGGGAAATAAGGAAAAAGACCTGAAAGACGTCAAACTCTATGTTAAACCGGAGGAGTTCGCCGCATACTATGTGCTGAACGGCGATGTGACCGGAAGCATCGAATTATAAGAACAGAAAAAAAGCAGCTCAGATGAGTCCCATCTGAGCTGCTTTCACGAACGGAAGTTTTATTATAACTGTCCGCTCTGTCCGCCAGTCATCTGTCCGCCCTGAGCGCCAGACATCTGTCTTTCCTGTGCTTCGATCATTTTTTTAACCATATAACCGCCAACAGAACCATTCTGTTTGGAAGTCAGGTTTCCGTTATAACCATCAGAAAGCGGTACTCCCAGCTCGTTTGCCACTTCAAATTTAAAACGGTCCAGTGCGCCTTTTGCTTCCGGTACTGCAGCAGTATTAGAAGAACGATTTGACATAATGTTGCCTCCTTAAAATTGAAAAGTTTTTTTTGTTTTTGGTTACGATGGTAGTATATGAAATAAAAAAGATATTACACTAGAAGTTTCTTCAAGTATTGACAAATTCTGAAGAATTTAGAAGACATGTATAATTTGTGAAAAATATTTGCAGTTTATTTAGTTATTTGTTATAATGAGCCTATAAAATGCTGAAGGGGCCTTAAGAATGAATATAGGAATTATAGCACATAACAGTAAAAAGAGCTTGATTGAAGATTTTTGCATTGCATACAAAGGGATTCTTTCCAAGCATGAAGTGTATGCAACGGGTACGACAGGAAGAAGGATTGAAGAGGTAACGAGTCTTCACGTACACAAGTTTCTGGCGGGTTCTGTCGGAGGGGACAAACAGTTTACAGAAATGATCGAGCGGGGAGATATGGACCTCGTGATCCTGTTTTATAATCCGGTGATGATGTCTTCCAAGGAACCTGATATTCAGGCGATCTCAAGGTGCTGTGACCAGTACAATATTCCGGTTGCAACGAACATTGCCACGGCTGAATGCCTGATTCTCGGACTGGCAAGAGGAGATCTCGACTGGCGGGAGCAGATCAGGTACTAGGCGATGAGAGTAATCGCAGGAAAAGCGAGAAGCATTCGGCTTCAGACACCGAAGGGAATGCAGACGAGACCGACAACGGACCGGATCAAAGAAACGTTATTCAATATTCTGCAGACAGGCATGGCAGGATGTTATTTTCTGGATCTGTTCTCGGGAAGCGGAGCGATCGGCATCGAGGCGTTAAGCCGGGGTGCGGCACACTGCGTATTTGTGGAACAGGACAGGGAAGCCGTAAGGTGTATCAAAGATAATCTGCAGAAGACGAAGCTGCAGGACGAGAGCGAAATCCTGGAGATGGATGTACTATCGGCAATTGGCAGGATGGACAAAACGGTTCGGTTTGATTATGTTTTCATGGATCCGCCCTATCTAAACGCAGTGGAAGAGAGAGTTCTGGAGACACTGGCGGATTCGGCACTGATCACGGAAGATACCGTGATTATAATAGAAGCGGCGCTTGATACGGATTTTTCATTTCTGGAGAAGCTGCCGTTTATCGTTGTGCGTGAAAAAAAATATAAGACGAACAGGCATCTGTTTCTGCAGATGAAAAAACCTGAAATTAAAAATATAAAGATACAGGAGAAATCCACTTATGACAACAGCAGTATATCCGGGCACTTTTGACCCGGTAACAAACGGGCACCTCGACGTGATCACACGAGCAGCAAAATTATTTGACTGTGTCATCGTGGGGGTTCTGCACAATTCTGCAAAAAGTCCGTTGTTTTCTGTCGAAGAACGTGTTAATATACTAACTAAGGTAACGGAATCAGTCCCGAATATAAGAGTAGCGTCTTTTTCCGGCCTCTCTATTGACTTTGCCAGAGAAAATAAGGCCAACGCAATTGTGCGGGGGCTGCGTGCGATCACAGACTTTGATTTTGAGCTGCAGATGGCACAGACAAACCGGGTACTGGCACCCGATATCGATACCATGTTTCTGACGACGAGTCTGGAGTATGCGTATTTAAGTTCGACAACTGTAAAAGAGGTAGCCGTCTTCGGCGGTGATATCACGAAATTTGTTCCACCTTATGTCGTGGAAGAAATTCATAAGAAACTTCATGGGGAACAGAAGAATAATGGATAAGGAGAAGAGCTATGAGCAGTAGAATTGAACAGATTATTGAAGAGATTGAGGAATATGTAGACAGCTGTAAATATCAGCCCCTGTCCACGACTAAGATTGTCGTTAATAAAGAAGAGCTGGAAGAGATGCTGCGTGAACTCCGAATGAAAACACCGGATGAGGTGAAGAGATATCAGAAAATCATCAGCAATAAAGATGCCATTCTCGCAGATGCACAGTCCAAGGCGGACAGCATTATCGCAGATGCCCAGGCAAAGGCACAGGAGCTTGTCAGTCAGCATGAGGTCATGCAGCAGGCTTATGCGCAGGCGAATGAGACGATCACGAATGCCAACAAACAGGCACAGGGAATTCTGGACGATGCTACACAGGATGCGAATAATATTCGCGTCAGTGCCATCGCCTATACCGACGATATGCTGGCAAATCTCGGGCAGATTATGGGCAGCACACTGCAGGATGCCGGAGAAAAATATAAGACATTCATCACCTCTCTGCAGAGCTGTTATGACGTAGTGAATAAAAACAGAAGTGAGCTGGCGCCGCAGACGGGTGCCATGGCTCAGCAGGTTCAGCTTCCGGATGAAGATGAATTTGATGACTTATCCATGGAAGAAGGCGAAGAATAACCGGCACAGGAAAAAAGTAAGCGCTCCGTTCAGCACTTTTGCGGCCAGATACATCCGTATGGAGAGTCCTGTCTTTCGAATCATACTGTGTGTCTGCAGAACACAGGAGAATCCGCCGAACGCGGTGGCTGCCAGTATGATACTGTAGCGAAGCGAAAAGTCCCAGGGTAACTGCGCGATTTTGGCAGCTCCGCTGGAGAGCTCGGTCACCGCCGCGATCAGAGAACCGATCCCCGATCCGGACGGCAGTATTTTTTCGATCATTGCAGCCAGAAGATTGAAGAGCAGGACATATCCGCCCAGTCTGGTTATGGATTCAAAACCGTTCATGATAGAGGTATCAAGAAGTTCCGGAAGCGGGACTTGGGATACCTCTTTTTTAATGGAATGGCTGCCGGAACAGGGGAGAGCAAAACGATGGTAAACGGCCCTGAAGATCATGCAGCATAGAAAATCCGAAACGTATATTAATGCAAATGAAAGAATAACCATGCGCTGTGTGTGCAGCAGCTGATTCAGGATGTACGCCATAAGAAACATGGGACTTGCGTTGTTTGATATCGTGAGCAGATAGTCGGCTTCGTTTTTGGTGATACAGTTCTCTCTCAGCAGGTCAGCGGTGAGTTTGGCGCCCATCGGATAGCCGCAGAAGATTCCGAGTACGAATGCATAGGCGCCGTATGGGGACAGACCGAGTGTCGTACGCCAGAATGACGGAAAGATGCCGAATAAAAATGGGATAAAATTCGTATGGATCAACAGTCCTGAGAGTATAATAAAGGGCAGAAGCGCAGGCAGCAGGGTACGGAACCACAGGGTAATGCCCTGAACGGAAGCATTGAGGGATTCTGCAGGAAATAAAAGCATATATCCGAGAAGCAGTGTGATAAAAAGGATAAATCCTGTACGTTTCATGGCTGTTCACCTCAAGGTGTTTTCCTATATATATGCCTTGATTTTTCATATTATATATGACACAATGAAGTTTGTGAAAGGAAGGTACAAATATGGCGGTATTGGAAGGCTTAAAACCTGAACGCGTATTTTATTATTTTGAGAAATGGTGTCAGATTCCACACGGATCCGGTCATACTGAGGAGGTTCGCAGGTTCCTGACGGATTTTGCCCGTGAGCACGGACTCACCTGCCGTGTCGACGATTCTGACAATGTATTGATAGAAAAAGCCGCGGCGCCGGGATATGAGACGGCTGTTCCGGTGATCATCCAGGGGCATACAGATATGGTCGCGGAGAAAACCGTGCAGTCGGAGCACGATTTTGAGAAGGACGGACTGAAACTTTCTGTGAACGGAGATTATATCTGTGCAGAGGAAACGACGCTGGGCGCGGATGACGGGATCGCAGTGGCATATGCGCTGGCGCTTCTGGAAGACAGCAATCTGGAGCATCCGGCACTTGAGGTACTGCTGACTTCTAATGAAGAAGTCGGTCTTCTGGGAGCCGGGCAGTTTGACGCCTCAGTGCTGAGAGGGAAGTACCTGATCAATATCGATTCCGAGGAAGAGGGGATACTGCTCGGCGGATGTGCCGGCGGTGTGAGCGTGAAATGTTCGATTCCCGTGCGTTATGTTGAGGAGACAAATAACCGCTATGAAATCCGCGTTACGGGACTGAAAGGCGGTCACTCCGGAATGGAGATCGGCAGGCAGCGCGCAAATGCCAACATTCTTATGGGCAGGATCTTATTTACGCTGAAACAGCAGATGCCGTTTTTGATTGCGGAATTTGAAGGCGGAAGAAAGCATAATGTGATCCCGAATGAGGCAAGGGCTCTGGTGATGGCGGATGAAGCCAGCGGGGATATCCTGAAAGACACGGTGAAGCTGCTGGAGAAAGAGTTTTGCAGAGAGTATGCGGGCAGTGATGCGGACATTACACTGACGGTTACAGAGCTGGGATTGAGCACGGAACCTGCTCTTCATCCGGTCAGTATGGAGAAAATTCTGTTTTTCCTGATGAATCAGCAAAACGGTGT
The DNA here is from genome assembly GCF_025151995.1 of Ruminococcus gauvreauii. NCBI lineage: Bacteria > Bacillati > Bacillota > Clostridia > Eubacteriales > Oscillospiraceae > Ruminococcus > Ruminococcus gauvreauii. The sequence goes on along the minus strand of NZ_CP102290.1, from coordinate 194,312 downwards.
GATCCATATGAGCGGCCTGGTGCAGGGGATGGTGCAGACCTCGGCGAATACTGCAGTGACAGTACTTACGCCGGAAACGTTTGACGTGCTCGTGAGCATTCGGAGCTCTGTCGAGAGTGAAAAGGATCATGTGGCGTCCAGGAGCTGTTATCTGACAGAATTTCTGGGCGGTGAGTGCGAGCTGGAGGGGGAATATCCGGCATGGGAATATCAGGAAACATCCAGGCTTCGGGAGATCATGTGCCGGACGTATGAGGCATTATTTGGGGAGCAGCCGGTTGTAACCACGGTACATGCCGGACTGGAATGCGGATTGTTCAAGGGAAAAAATGACGCGCTTGACTGTATATCTTTCGGACCTGATATCCTTGATATCCACAGTGTCAACGAGCGTGTCAGCATCTCTTCTGTCGCCCGTATGTGGGAATATCTGCTGCATGTCCTGAAAAATATGAAATAACTGGTCTAATTTCCGGATTCGTTCATATAATGGATGATGGGTAAGTCGAAATAAAGGAGAGATTGGTATATGGAAATACAGTTGTGGCGTGAAATATTAAACCCTTATGAACTGGCAGTCAGGGAGCTGACAGATAAATTTAATCATCTGATCAAAGAGCATAAAGTGAAAAATCTTTATTCTCCGATAGAAGAAGTGTCCGGACGGGTAAAGAGTGTGACCAGCATTCTCGAAAAGCTTCAGAAAAAACAGATTCCGATCGAACAGATGGAAGAACAGATAGAGGATATCGCCGGTATCAGGATTATCTGTCAGTTTGTTGAAGACATTGAGCGGGTGGCTCAGCTGATCAGGAACAGAAGCGATATAACGGTCAAATACGAGAAAGATTATATTGCACATATGAAGGACAGCGGTTACAGGAGCTTTCATATGATTATTTACTATATGGTGGAGACGCTGAACGGGCCGAAGCGTATTCAGGCGGAGATTCAAATACGCACGATGGCGATGGATTTCTGGGCGACGATCGAGCACTCACTGCAGTACAAATATAAATCCAAGATGCCGGAACATATTCGCATCCGTCTGAGCAAAGCTGCAGATGCGATTATAGCTCTGGATAACGAGATGTCAACAGTGCGGAATGAGATCATGGATGCTCAGAATTCCTCGCTGCTGCAGATGAATCTGGTCTCGGATATCCTGAACAATATCGAAAACCTGTTTAAGCTCTCCAACCAGAGGGAGGCAGTGAAAATACAGGATGAATTTTACCGCATCTATGCGACGAATGATCTGCAGCAGCTGAAACGGTTCCATAAACAGCTTGATATTATAGCTGAAGGATACCGGGCACAGGCTGTCACGACGGATTCGCTGGAAGGTTAGAACATGGAGATGAATTTACCAAAGAAGTTTCTGGAACAGATGCAAAAACTGCTCGGAATTCAGTACGATTCGTACATACAGAGTCTGACACAGCCCGCCTCCTGCGGGCTGCGCGTAAACACACTCAAACTGTCACCGGAAGAATTCAAAAGCAGAACATCGATCCCCACGGAAGAGATCCCGTGGATCGCTGACGGATTCTATTATAAAACGTCAGGACAGCCATCGAAAGATCCGTATTACGCGGCAGGGCTGTATTATCTGCAGGAGCCGAGCGCAATGACGCCTGCTGACCGCCTGCCGGTGGAACCGGGAGACCGTGTTCTTGATTTGTGCGCGGCGCCCGGCGGAAAAGCGACGAAGCTGGGGGCGCGTCTGAAGGGAAAGGGGATTCTGTTTGCGAATGACATCAGCAGTTCCAGGGCAAAGGCGCTTCTCAAAAATCTGGAGTTGTTCGGTATCCCGAATATCTGTGTGACAAGTGAAAATCCACAGAAGCTGCTTGATTTTTATCCGGAGTACTTTGATAAGATCCTGATTGATGCACCTTGTTCGGGGGAAGGCATGTTTCGGAAAGAGCCGCGTATGGCTGCATGCTGGGAATCGCGTGGACCGGGCGAATATGCCCCAATACAGAAAGAGCTGCTTTGTCAGGCGTATGAAATGCTGAAACCCGGCGGGATGATGCTGTATTCCACCTGTACTTTTTCAAAGGAAGAAAATGAAAACAATATTGCATGGCTTCTGCAGGAATTTCCTGATCTTGAACTTGCACAGATTGCACCGTACGAGGGATTTTCGGAAGGCTGTGACGGTCTCGTGCAGTGCGTCCGCATCTTCCCTCACAACATGCGCGGAGAGGGGCATTTTCTGGCACTGTTAAAAAAACAGGGAGAACTGTCCGCAAACCGTGCCGGGAAAGCCGGAAAAAGCGTAGTACCGAAAGAGGCGGAAGAGTTTTTTAAGGATGTGTCGGCAAAAATCCTGGATGACATGGAATTCCGTGTAATAGGGGAAAAGCTGTACGCTCTTCCCGGCGGCTATATACCGGAAAAGCCGATACGTTACCTTCGGACGGGCTGGTATCTGGGAGATATCAGGAAAGGGCGTTTTGAGCCTTCGCAGGCATTTGCGATGGGCCTTAGGCCGAAGGAGTACCGCAGAGTCCTCTCACTGCCGCATGACGATTACCGGATCATGAAATACCTGAAAGGCGAGACTCTCGATATCACAGATTTTGACAGAGTCAATGGATGGTATCTCATCTGTATCGATGCGTTTCCGCTTGGCTGGGGGAAGGTACAGAATCACTCACTGAAGAACAAATATTACAGCGGCTGGAGATGGCAGTGATGGCAGACAGGAGTAATGAAAAGAAAATGATGCGGCTGGACCGGTATCTGGCGGAAATGGGAATTGGTTCTCGGTCTTCGGTAAAAGAAATGATCCGCAAAAAACAGGTCTGTGTGGACGGCGCTGCCGCGTGCGGACCGGAGCAGAAAGTTTGCCCGGGAAAAGAATGCATCACGGTGTCGGGCAGACGGGTGGACTTTGTGAGTAAAGAGTACTTTATGCTGTACAAGCCGGCAGGCGTGGTTTCCGCCGTGAAAGATGCGAAAGACAGGACGGTGATCGATCTGATCACGGAACACAAAAGGTGTGACCTGTTTCCCGTCGGACGGCTGGACAAGGATACGGAGGGACTGCTGCTCATCACCAATGACGGCGTGCTCGCCCATGAGCTGCTGTCGCCGAAAAAGCACGTGGACAAGACGTATTATGCCAGGATTGCAGGGATTGTGACGGATGAGGATGTAAGATGCTTTCAGGAGGGGCTGGATATCGGAGATGAGAAACTGACGCTGCCGGCAGAGCTCACCATTAGAAAAAGCGGAGCGGTCTCTGAAGTGGAGATCACAGTACGGGAAGGCAGATTTCATCAGATCAAGCGGATGTTTGAGGCCGTGGACAAGCGGGTGCTGTATCTGAAGAGGCTGTCCATGGGAACGCTCACGCTGGATGAAACGCTTCGTCCGGGCGAATACCGGGCGCTTACGTCAGAGGAGACAGAAAGGCTGGTGAAAATACATGTTAAAGGATAAAAAGGCAATGCTGTTCGATCTGGACGGCACGCTTGTGGATTCCATGTGGATGTGGAAGGATATTGATTTTGAGTATCTGAGCAGCCGCGGAAAGGAACTTCCGGACACACTGCAGCATGAAATAGAAGGGATGAGTTTCACTGAGACCGCCGGATACTTTAAGAAGAGGTTCGGCCTCAAGGATTCCGTTGATACGATCAAAGAAGAATGGCTTTTCATGGCGCGCGATAAATACCTGCACGAGACACCTCTGAAAGACGGGGTGTTTGAATTTATTATGGACATGCAAAAAAAAGATATCCGCATGGGAATCGCTTCCAGCAACAGCAGGGAGCTGGTTGAGGCGATTCTGAAGGTCCATCGGCTCGAGGAATGCTTTTCATCCGTTCATACGTGCTGTGATGTGAAAAGCGGAAAACCGGAGCCGGATATCTATCTGCTGGTGGCAGGAGAACTGGATGTGGACCCAAGGCAGTGCCTCGTGTTCGAGGATATACCGGCGGGTATTATGGCCGGGAAACGGGCAGGCATGCAGACGTGTGCGGTCTGGGACGCCTACAGCGTGAGCCAGGATGAACAGAAGAAGAATCTTGCGGATTACTATATCCATACATACCGGGACATTCTGGAAGGAAGTTACGAGGTGCTTAACACATGTCTGTAAATTTTTTACCGACGACAAAACAGGAACTCGAGGCCGCGGGCATCAGCAGGCCCGATTTTGTTTATATTAGCGGCGATGCTTATATTGATCATTCTTCCTTTGGAAGCGCAATCATCACACGTCTGCTGGAAAGCAGGGGGTATTCTGTCGGGATCATTTCACAGCCGGACTGGACGAAGCCGGAGAGCGTACAGGTTTTCGGAGAACCGCGCCTTGCGTTTCTCGTCTCATCCGGGAATATGGACTCCATGGTGAACCACTATACGGCGGCAAAAAAACACAGGCGTACGGACGCGTATTCGCCCGGGGGAAAGATGGGATGCAGGCCGGACCGCGCGGTGATCGTCTACGGGAATCTAATCAGACGGACGTACAAACATACGCCGGTCATACTGGGGGGGATTGAGGCGAGTCTGCGCCGCCTCGGCCATTATGACTACTGGTCAGACCGGGTGAAGCGGTCTGTGCTCCTGGATTCCGGGGCGGATATGATATCCTACGGAATGGGAGAACACTCCATCATTGATATCGCGGAAGCACTCGATGCCGGTATTTTGGTTTCTGAGATTACTTATGTACCCGGGACTGTCTACCGGACGAAGGATAAGAACCGTTTAAACGGCGCGGTACTCCTGCCATCTTATGAGACCATCTGCAGGGATAAAAAAAGTTATGCAGAGAGCTTTGCGCTGCAGTACCGCAATACGGATCCATTTACCGGGGATACGCTGGCGGAACCGTATGAGGGACAGGGATATATCGTACAGAATCCGCCCGCAAAGCCGCTTACCATGCAGGAACTGGATGACATCTACGACCTGCCGTACGCGAATACGTACCATCCTATGTATGAGAAAGACGGGGGAGTTCCGGCGATCGACGAAGTGCGGTTCAGCCTGACGAGCTGCCGGGGATGCTTCGGAGCCTGTAATTTCTGTGCGCTGACGTTTCACCAGGGACGTATCGTGCAGGCGAGGAGTCATGAATCACTGGAGCGGGAGGCCGTATCTTTCACGGAAGACCCCGGATTTAAGGGATATATCCACGATGTGGGGGGACCGACGGCTGATTTCAGACAGCCATCGTGCCGGAAACAGGTGGATAGGGGAGCCTGTAAGGACAGACAGTGCCTGTTTCCCTCTCCGTGTCCAAACCTGAATGCCGATCACAGTGATTATACAAAACTGCTGCGCCGCCTGCGCCAGCTCCCGAAAGTAAAAAAGGTATTTGTCAGGTCCGGGATCCGCTTCGATTATGTGACTGCGGACGGCAATGATGAATTTATAAAGGAACTTGTCGGACACCATATCAGCGGGCAGCTGAGAGTAGCGCCGGAACACGTATCCGATGCTGTGCTGGAGTACATGGGGAAACCGAAGCATGAAGTGTATGAGCAGTTTCTGCGCAGATATCAGTTCTGGAACCAGCGGCTGAAGAAACAGCAGTATGCAGTCCCGTATTTCATGTCTTCACACCCGGGATGTGGTCTCGGCGACGCGGTGAAGCTGGCGGAATACATCCGGGATATGGGATTTATGCCGGAGCAGGTTCAGGATTTCTACCCGACACCGTCCACCGTTTCGACGTGTATGTATTATACGGGACTGGATCCCAGGAATATGAAACCGCTCTATGTACCGCGGTCGTTCCATGAAAAGGAGATGCAGCGCGCGCTTATGCAGTACCGTCTGCCGCAAAACCGGTCTCTTGTGGAGGAAGCACTGAAAAAAACGGGACGCACGGATCTGATCGGATACGATAAAAAATGTCTGATCCGGCCTTCGGGCAGAGGCGCGTCAGAGCGGCAGAACCCGAAGAGGAATACCGGGAAGACACCCGGGAGAAAAACGATACGAAACGTACATAAGAAGAAATCGGGGAAGTAAGATGAAAGTACAGAAAGGGGATGCCGGTTATATATCGGCTCAGAAAAAGAGGAGGCTGTTGATCACGGCGGGGCTTTTTGTTCTGCCGCTGGCTGTATTCGCGCTCGGGCTGCTGTACTTTGGAAAGAGAGAAAATGTACTGACAGTGGTGGCGGTTGTCGGCTGTCTTCCGGGCTGCAGGTCCATGGTGGGCCTGGTCATGATTATGATGAGGAAACCGGGTCCCGGAAAAATGATAAGTGAAATACAGGCGCATGCAGGAGGACTCACCATGGCTTACGAACTGTTTTTCACCACCTATGAAAAAAATGTTTACGTGGATGCCGCCGCTGTGTGCGGCAACACGGTTGTATGCTATACGAAAAATGAGACCAGGGAGAACGCAGATTTCATTCAGGAACACATACAGAAAATGATCCGGCACAACGGATATCCAGTTTCCGTCATAGTAATGAACGGAAACACTGATAGATTTCTGGAACGGCTGGACAGCATGAATAAAAACCGGCACAGCCTGCAGGAGGGGATCACATTTTCCCCGGATCCCAGGTATCCGGGGCTGTCGAGAGATGAAATGGTCAGACACATCATGCTGACCCTGGTTCTGTAAAGATTGGGAGTTTTTACCTATGCAGGTTTTACACATATCATCAAAAGAGGCTGGCCAGAGACTGGACAAGTTTCTGCAGAAGTACATGAATCAGGCGCCGAAGAGTTTTATCTATAAAATGCTCCGGAAAAAGAACATCGTGCTGAATAAAAAGAAGGCGGACGGAAGCGAGAAGATCATCGAGGATGATGAAATCACACTGTTTCTGTCGGATGAGACGATCGGCAAATTTACGAAACATGAAATTGTGGCAGAACAGGTGCCTCTGGCGGTTGTTTATGAGAACACGCATGTGCTGATCATGAACAAACCGGCAGGCATGCTGTCTCAGAAAGCGAGTGCGGATGATATATCTGCAAACGAATATATGATCAGCTACCTGATTCACAGCCGTCAGCTTTCCAGGGAGGACCTGCGGACATTCCGGCCGGGCGTGTGCAACCGTCTGGACCGCAACACGAGCGGCCTTTTGCTGGCAGGCAAGACGGTGACGGGACTGCAGGAAATGTCGCGCCTGTTGAAAGAGCGGACCATACAGAAGTATTATCTCTGCCTTGTACAGGGAGAGGTACGAAATGCAGAACATATCAGCGGGTATTTGCATAAAAATGAAAAATGTAATAAAGTAGAGATATATCAGACGCCGCGCCCGGGTGCATCCCGGATTGAGACGGCTTATGAACCTCTTAGATCCAATGGCAACGTCACTCTGCTGAAGGTGGAGCTCATTACCGGTAAAACGCATCAGATCCGCAGTCATCTCGCAGGATGCGGCCATGGGATCATAGGAGATGCCAAATACGGCGATTCCGTCTGGAATGAAAAGTATAGAAAAAAATATGGACTGCGCCACCAGCTTCTGCATGCGTGGAAACTCTGTTTTCCAAAGATGCAGGAACCTTTTGGGGATTTGAGCGGGCGGGTTGCAGAAGCCGAACTTCCGGATCTTTTTAAAAAGATATTGGATGAAGAACATCTTAAGGAGTAAAGCATGAGCAAATCTATGAAGAATGAACTCTGGGATTACGTGAAAATGATTATTTTTGTTGTCGTTTTCGTGCTGGTCGTCAATAATTTTCTGATCATCAACGCCAAGATCCCGTCGGAATCGATGGAGAATACGATTATGACAGGAGACCAGATCTTTGGAAACCGGCTGGCCTATCTCACCCACGACCCGGAGCGCTACGACATCGTGATCTTTAAATATCCGGACAATGAATCCAAGCTTTTTATCAAACGTATCATCGGGCTTCCGGGCGAGACTGTCACCATCAGGGACGGGAAGGTTTATATCAATGACAGTACCGAGCCGCTTGACGACAGCTTCATTCCGGAACCGATGGAAGGGGACTTCGGACCGTATGAGGTGCCGGAGGATTCGTATTTTATGCTGGGTGACAACCGCAACTGGTCGAAAGATTCCAGGTTCTGGAACAATACATACGTGAAACGGGACGCAATCCTGGGAAAAGCCGTTCTGCGTTACTTCCCGTTTAATAAAATCGGTTTTATCGAGTAGAAAGCGGAGGGCTGACATGGGAACATGGAATTCCAGAGGTCTTCGAGGTTCTACACTGGAAGAGCTGATAAACAGGACCAACGAACAGTATCGGGAAAAGGGGCTGGCGCTGATCCAGAAGATCCCGACTCCGATCACCCCCATTAAAATCGATAAGGAACACCGGCACATCACGCTTGCATATTTTGAGAAGAAGAGTACCGTCGACTATATCGGTGCAGTACAGGGAATCCCGGTCTGCTTTGATGCAAAGGAATGTGCGGCGGATACATTTCCGCTTGCGAATATCCATGAACATCAGGTTGTGTTCATGGAGGAATTCGAGAAACAGGGAGGTATCGCCTTTCTGATCCTGTATTTTACAGGACGAAACGAATTTTATTACATGCGTCTGCGTGAGGTGCTCCGGTTTCGGGAACGGGCAGATGGCGGCGGCAGGAAACGATTTTCCTATGATGAGCTCGACCGGGAATACTTTCTCAACCAGAAAAACGGGCTGCTCGTCTCCTATCTGGATGGGCTGCAGAAAGACCTTCTGTCCAGGGATTGACATTTTATTCAGGATGGACTATAATCGAAAAGATTCACATGGTAATATGCTACCATGGTAGCACTTTAATACGATAAAGCAGAAGGAGTATATGAAAATGGTACAAAGAATGTTCCACACGCCGGAGGGCGTACGTGATGTTTACAATGGAGAATGTGAGAGAAAACAGTTTCTTCAGGAGAAACTGCACCGTATGGTCCATAGTTACGGATATCAGGATATCGAGACGCCGACGTTTGAATTCTTTGATGTATTCAGCAGGGAAGTGGGTACCACTCCTTCTAAAGATCTGTATAAATTTTTTGACCGCGAGGGAAATACGCTTGTCCTGCGTCCTGACTTTACGCCATCTGTAGCGAGGGCTGCTGCAAAGTACTTTCTGGAAGACGGCATGCCGGTGCGCCTCTGTTATCAGGGCAGCACGTTTATCAATAATTCCAGCTATCAGGGGCGGTTAAAGGAATCTACGGAGATGGGCGTGGAACTGATGGGCGATGCGTCGATTGACGCAGATGCAGAGATCCTCACACTGATGGTCGATCTGCTGAAAGAGACCGGTTTGTCGGAGTTTCAGATCAGCGTAGGACAGGTTGATTTCTTTAAGTCTCTCATCGAGGAAGCCGGGATGAGTGACGATACCGTCGCCCGCCTGCGGGAACTGATCTCCAATAAAAACCATTTCGGCGTGGAAGAGCTGATTTCCGAACAGAAGCTGAGCATGGAACTCGAGCGTGCATTTCTGCGTCTTCCGCACATGTTCGGCTCCGTGGAGATTATGGAAGAAGCGAAGAACCTGACGAGCAACAAAAAGGCACGTGCTGCGATTGAGCGCCTGGAAAAGATTTATGATATTTTAACACTATACGGTGTCGAAAAATACATTTCGTTTGATCTGGGGATGCTCAGCAAATATAAGTACTATACCGGTATCATTTTTCAGGGGTATACGTATGGTTCCGGTGAACCTCTCGTCAAGGGCGGCCGTTACAACAGTCTTCTGGAACATTTTCTGCGTCCGGCGCCTGCGATCGGTTTTGCGCTTGTGATGGAACAGGTGATGAATGCGCTGGAGCGTCAGAACATTGAGATTCCGGTATCCAGTCAGAAGACGATGGTCGTCTATCCGGAGCATCTGCGCAGTGCAGCGGTTAAAATGGTCAGGAAAGACAGGAGCCGGGGAATGAAGATGGCATGTATGGTGCAGGATATGGACAGGACGCCGGATGATTACCGCACCTATGCGAAAAAGCATGGATTTGATACCATTGGATACGTAAAGAGCGAAGATACGGTGAGTATGGAAGACCTGAACACGGACCGTGTACAGAAGGTACGTATATAGCAGAAAAAATGAAGGGGATACACGAATATGAGATATTTGACGTTTGCGCTCGGCAAAGGAAGACTTGCCAGGACGACACTGGAGCTGTTTGAAAAAATCGGGATTACGTGTGAGGAAATGAAAGATAAAGATTCCAGGAAACTGATTTTTGTAAATGAAGAACTGAAACTGAAGTTTTTTCTCTCCAAAGGACCAGATGTCCCGACGTACGTGGAATATGGCGCGGCGGATATCGGAATTGTCGGAAGAGATACGATTTTGGAAGAGGGCCGAAAGCTGTATGAGGTAATGGATCTGGGCTTTGGGAAATGCAGAATGTGTGTCTGCGGCCCGGAATCTGCACTGGAACTGCTGCAGCACAATCAGCTGATCAGGGTTGCGACAAAGTATCCGAATATCGCAAAGGATTACTTTTATAATAAAAAGCACCAGACAGTTGAGATCATCAAGCTGAACGGCTCCATCGAGCTGGCGCCGATCGTCGGACTGTCTGAGGTCATCGTCGATATCGTCGAGACGGGATCTACGCTTCGGGAAAACGGTCTGAATGTTCTGGAGGAGGTATGTCCCCTGTCCGCCCGGATGGTGGTCAATCAGGTCAGCATGAAAATGGAAAATGAACGGATCACAAAGATTATCCGGGATCTGAGAGAGGTTCTTTGATTAAGGAGAATAGATATGAGGATTGTAAAACTAACAGAAGAAACGACGCAGGATATCCTGGTCAATATGCTGAAACGTTCTCCGTCGCAGTACGGCGCATATGAGGATACGGTTAAGGATATCCTGGAGGATGTGAAAACCAGAGGGGACGAAGCAGTATTTGCATATACGGAGAAATTTGACCATGCAAAACTGACACCGGACAATGTACGCGTCTCGGAGGCAGAGATCGAGGATGCTTATCATGAAGTGGATGCGGACCTGATCACCGTGATCAGGAAAGCACTGCTTAATATCAGAGCGTATCATGAAAAGCAGAAACGTACCAGCTGGTTTGACACGCAGGAGAACGGTACACTGCTGGGACAGAAAGTCACGCCTCTGGCTGTGGCGGGTGTCTATGTGCCGGGCGGAAAAGCGGCATATCCGTCCTCGGTGCTGATGAATATCGTTCCGGCGAAAGTAGCAGGTGTCAGGAAGATTATTATGACGACACCGTGCGGGGCAGACGGCAGGGTCAATCCGGTCGTTCTGGCGGCAGCAAGAGAAGCGGGAGTCGATGAGATCTATAAGATAGGAGGCGCTCAGGCGATCGCCGCTATGGCGTATGGGACGCAGAGCATTCCGAAAGTCGATAAGATCGTAGGACCCGGCAACATCTATGTCGCGCTGGCAAAAAAAGCTGTCTATGGACATGTCAGCATTGACTCCATCGCAGGACCGAGCGAGATCCTTGTGCTTGCAGATCAGAAGGCAAATCCCAGATACGTAGCGGCGGATCTGCTGTCCCAGGCGGAACATGACGAGCTGGCGTCGGCGATCCTGATCACAACCAGTGAAGAACTGGCTCAGAAGGTGAATGAAGAGGTGGAAACATTTGCAGACGGACTATCCAGAAAGGAAATCATACGAAAATCTCTGGACAATTTCGGCTACCTGCTGGTCGCTGAGAATACACAGCAGGCGATCGATGCGGCGAATCAGATCGCATCGGAGCACCTGGAGATTATGATGGAACATCCGTTTGAAGTGATGACGAAGATTCAGAATGCGGGTGCCATTTTTATCGGAGATTACAGCAGTGAGCCGCTTGGAGATTATTTTGCAGGACCGAACCATATCCTGCCGACGAACGGGACGGCAAAATTCTTTTCGCCTTTGTCTGTCGACGATTTTGTCAAGAAGTCCAGCATCATCTACTATGGAAAGGAAGCATTGGAACCGGTTCACCGGGATATTATCACGTTTGCCGAGTCAGAGCAGCTGACCGCACACGCAAATTCTATCCGTGTACGTTTTGAAGAAGAATCTTAAGGAGGAACGCGTATGACAAGAAAAGCCGTTGTGAAGAGAAACACGAAAGAAACTCAGATTTCCATGGATCTGTCGATTGACGGGAGCGGTAAGGCGAGGATAGAGACCGGCATTGGTTTTTTTGACCATATGCTGGACGGATTTGCGCGGCATGGACTTTTTGATTTGAAACTTGAGACGGCGGGTGATCTTGAGGTGGACTGCCATCACACGGTTGAGGATACAGGTATTGTACTGGGAAATGCTATCCGGGAGGCTGTCGGGGATAAAAAGGGGATCCGGCGCTATGGAAGCATGATCCTGCCGATGGACGAAGCACTTGTCCTCTGTGCGGTTGATCTGTGCGGCCGTCCGTATTTTTCTTTTGATTATGATTTTAAATGTGACAGTGTCGGAGATATGGATACGGAGATGGTACGGGAATTTTTCTATGCCGTGTCCTATGCGGGAGAGATGAATCTGCATCTGAAGGTGCTGGACGGACAGAACACGCATCACATCATCGAAGCGCTCTTCAAGGCATTTGCAAAGGCTCTTGACGAGGCTGCGATGTTTGACGGGCGGATCACGGACGTGATGTCAACAAAAGGTACTTTATAGAGACGGGAGAAGAATGCGATGGGAATGAAGACGATCGTGCCGTGTATCTATCTGTTTTCGGGACAGGCAGTTGCCGGCTTTAAGGAAAGAAATGTATTTGAATGTAAAGATGTAAAAGAACTGGCGGGGTTCTACAGTGACAATGGCGCAGATGAAATTCTGGTGTTTGACCTGTCCTCTGATGACGCATCACATGAAGAGGCCATCGGCAATATCAAGAATATCTGTGCGACGGCGGAAGTCCCGGTGATGGCGGCCGGAAATATTAAACGCATGGAAGATGTGAAAAAACTGATCTATGCGGGATGTGCCAAAGCGGTACTGAATTTCAGCAAATCATCCAATGTGGAGCTTTTGGAAGAGGTATCTAAAAAATTCGGAAAAGAGAAGATTGCTGTCTGCATTGCAAAAAAGGAAGAGTTTACGGACCATCAGACCATGATCGAAGAGTATGCAAGTCAGGTGATCTGTCTGAAAGAAATTCTGCAGGAAGAAGTGCGAAGCGTATCCGGCATTTCTATTCTTCTGCTCTGCGACCGCATGGAAGAGGAGCAGGTCATTTCCGCACTTCAAAGTGAAGCGGTGGACGGAGTGACGGGGGCATGGGTGAGCGCCCTGGATGCACAGCTGATGCAGCTGAAACGCACCTGTAAAGAGAATGGGATTTCAGTCAATACATTTGAGAGCAAAATTCCGTGGTCACAGTTTAAGACCAACAGTGACGGAATGGTGCCGGTCATTGTACAGGACTACAAAACAGAAGAGGTACTGATGCTCGCCTATATGAACGAAGAGGCGTTTGATACCACACTGGCAACAGGGAAAATGACATACTGGAGCCGCAGCAGAGACGAGCTCTGGACAAAAGGGCTGACCAGCGGACACGTACAGTATGTCAAGTCGCTGACAATCGACTGTGACAGTGATACGATCCTGGCCAGGGTTTCACAGGTGGGTGCCGCATGCCATACCGGGAACCGCACCTGTTTCTTCCGGGAACTCGTGAAGAAGGAATACGACGATACGAATCCGCTTCGTGTGTTCCAGAACGTCTATGATGTGATTATGGATCGGAAGATTCATCCGAAAGAAGGATCCTATACGAATTACCTCTTTGACAAGGGCATCGATAAGATACTGAAAAAAGTCGGCGAGGAGTGTACGGAGATCGTCATCGCCGCCAAAAACCCGGACAAAGAGGAGATCAAATACGAAATCTCAGATTTCCTGTACCACGTGATGGTGCTGATGGCTGAGAAAGGTGTTGCATGGGAAGACATAACCGCAGAGCTGGCACACCGGTCCTGATATAACGTACAAAAATTCCGCCTGTTCAGATGAACGGGCGGAATTTTACTGTCATATAATAAAAAGAATATCTGTGACAGTAAAGGAATAATTATGACAGATTATATCACATCATCGCTAGAACTGCATTTGTTTTTCTCGAGAATCATGAAAGAGCACGCCCTGTTTTTAGAGACAGGGTTTCAAATAAAAGACAGGGCAATGCGGAATAAGGCACAGTGGTTCCGCCTGCAGTTTGAAAAATTACTGCGTGAGGCAGTCAAAATCAGTGATGGCTTTATTCGAAAAGAAGTATTGTGTTCAGAGGAACTGGTTACCGGCTTCACATCTTCTGCCGAACAGAAGACCAGCCAGCTGACCGGTGTTGCTATTGACAGCCGTATCACTGCTCTTGAACGGCAGCTGCATGCATATACAGGTTTTCAATGTTCGTGCGGATCAGAACACAGGATCAGGGTGATCAATCAAAAAGGGCTGCATCTGCTGGACGGTTTGATTGCATTCAAAGAGTCAATATTAAAACAGGCAGATCAATGCAGTCTGTATACCGCCAACTATCCGCTGCTGATACAGCATATTATCAGAGAGGCAAAATTATACCGCAGATTTCTATGTGAACTGGAAAGAACAGGAACCATCTGTCAGCAAAGTATGCGGGAAGTTGAAATGTTCTGGAATCAGATTATGATGGAGCATGCACTCTTCATCAGGGGGCTGCTCGATCCTTCAGAAGCCGGACTTATCGAAACAGCGGATGAATTTGCACAAGAATACGCCGCGTTGCTGGAAGAGGCCGGCAGAAAAAATTGCAGTACGCTGAAAGGACTTACCGAAAAAACAGTGGAAGAGACGATACGGTACCGTGAATTTAAAGAAGCCGGAACGAATGGCATTATCAGATGTGAGATTTCATCCATTATACTGCCGCTGCTTGCCGACCATGTTCTGCGGGAGGCGAACCACTATCTGAGAATTTTGCAGGAATAGGAGGGGGATACCATGGAATTGCGAAACTATCCCAAAAAGGCATGCACCCGTACATTCTGTGTGGAGGCGATTGAAATTCCGATTGTCTATAATAAGTACGGAGATCACGACCCTGCCGGACTCCTGTATGTCCTCAAAAAGGACGCCCAAGAGATCAGGAAACAGGCTCTTGAGAAGTACAGCCAGGATCCGCCTCAGCCCTGTGAGCTGGTGCAGCCGCTGGTTATACGTGCCAATGTTGGAGATGAGATCATGATTCATTTTCAGCACTCCCTGAAGCGCAGGCTGTCTATGCATGTTCAGGGACTCATATATGATGTGAAAACTTCAGATGGAGCTGAGGTTGGGAGAAATCCTGACAGTACCACCGGAAACCGGATCACGTACAGATGGTATGCACAGCGCGAAGGTGTTTATCTGTTTTCCGACATGGGGGATACCAGAAGCGGTGAGGAAGGCACTAATATACACGGCTTGTTTGGGGCGATTATTATAGAAGCCCCGGAATCTGTGTGGTATGACCCCGAGACAGGTGAGGAGCTGGAAAGTGGTCTGTTTGCCGATATCTATCATCCGGTAAACGCTGCTTTTCGGGAATATGCAGTTTTTTTTCACGATGAGCTGGAAATAAAGGATAAAAACGGACAGCAGCCGGTTGATCCCCATACGGGTCTGCCGTCTGCAACGACCGGTATCAGCTACCGTTCAGAGCCTATGAGAAACCGGCTCCCGCTGACCGAAGAACATGCTGATTCGGGAGAAGATATTTCCATGAGTTCCTGGTCATATGGAGATCCGGCGCCCCCGATTCTGAGAGCATATGTGGGGGATCCATCTAAAATCCGACTGATCCATGGCGGTGTGAAAGAGACACATGTTTTTCATCTTCATAATCATCAGTGGAGACTGGAAAGTGAAAATCCCAGCTCGACGATCATTGATTCAGTCTCGATCAGTCCGCAGGAGTGCTATACGCTGGATATTCTGCACGGTGCCGGCAGCCTTAACGGAATGATTGGAGATGCTATTTTTCACTGCCACCTCTATCCCCATTTTCATGAGGGAATGTGGACCTTATGGAGAATTTATGACCGGCTGGAAGACGGAAACGGCAGGCTGCCGGACGGAACGGCCGTCCCCGCTTTGCTTCCGCTGAGAGACCGGGTTTCTCCGCAGGTAAAGGATGCACAGCATCCGGGATATCCGCGGTTTATTAACGGAGAATTTGGAGAGCGTCCGCTGCAGCCGCCGCTTGGAATTCTGACAAGCGAAGGAGAAAATAAGATCGTTCCCACTCCCCTGGAGATGGATAATTTTGTTGATAAGTTTGCGGAGGGAGCTCTTTACACGGAAACATGCCTCTGCCATGCCGGCGGATGTCCGTATGAAGAAACTAAAAACGTGAAAGTATTTGAGATTGCTGCAATCCAGGCGAAGATCACATACAATGAATATGGATGGCATGATCCGCAGGGGAGGTTCTTTGTGCTGAAAGAGGAACTGGAAAAGCACGGGGGTCTGGATGCTTATATTAAAAAAGTAGAATGCCGAAAGATTCAGCCGGAACCTCTTGTTATCCGTGCAAATCACGGTGACTGCATTGAAGTACGGTTTACTAATCTGCTGCCGGAATATATAGAGTCCAGTGCCTTCCAGAGAATGACGCTGACAGACATAGTCGGCTATCATATCCATCTTGTGAAATTTGATACGATCGTTTCAGACGGTGCAGCAAATGGATGGAACAATATTGCGGGTGCGAGGCAGTATGAGACATTGATCGAGCGTTTTTTTGCCAATGCTGAGCTGAACGCAGTGTTTTTTCATGACCACCTGTTTGCCAATACACATCAGCAGCACGGGATGTTTGGTTCGCTTATTATCGAGGAGGCCGGCGCAACATTTCATGACATACGAACGGGAGAACCATTGAGGTCAGGAACGAAGGCCGTGATTAAAAGAAGGGATGGGACCTCATTCCGGGAATTTGCACTGTTTGTCCATGACTTTGCGTTGCTTTTTGACAAGAATGGAGATCCGTTAAATCCACCGGAAGTACCGGGTTCTCACGATGATCCCGGTGTCATGGGGGTAAATTACCGGTCTGAGCCTATGCGTGAGAGACTGCGGCCGGGGGATGATCCTGCATATATTTTCAGTTCCCATGTCTATGGAGACCCGGCAACGCCTCTGCTGGAGACGTATCCCGGTGACGAGATCATCATCCGGCTTTTGGACGGCGCACATGAGGAACAGCATTCTCTGAATATCACCGGGATGTCCTGGCACAGGGAGATCCGGGATGAGCATTCGCCGCTGGCAGCCTCCTGTTCTATCGGGATATCGGAAGCCTTTAATCTAAGAATCCAAAAAGAGTACGGATGCGGAGATTACCTGTATTATTTTGGGGGAATTGACGATGCATGGCTGGGCTTATGGGGAATCATCAGGGCCTACGACCGGGAACAAAGTTGCCTGAAACCGCTGTGTAAGGGCAAGGCACAGATTCTTCCGCTGCCTCCGTGCCCCGGGAAACATGCGGTGATCCGCAGATATGAAATAGCCGCAATAACGACAAACCTGGTATACAACCGGTATGGGGATCATGATCCTGATGGGATGATCTTTGTACCTGCGGACCAGGCCGAAGCAGTCCTGTGCGGAAAGTGCCGGCCGAAGCCTTTGATCCTGAGAGCAAACGCAGGTGACTGGCTTGAGGTCACACTCCATAACATGCTGGGCCCTGAGATTCCGTATTTTGATTATCCCCGTGTACCGCTGGACAGGAAGCATCAGCCGTCCATGAGAGTCTCACTGAATCCTCAGTTTCTGCGGTATGATGCAGTCTGTGATTCAGGAATTAATGTCGGATACAATAACAGAGAACAGACAGTGGGACCGGGTGAGAGCAGAAAATATCTGTGGCATGCAGACGGTGAATACGGCGCCTGTATCCTGCAGTCCTTCGGGGATATGCGGAATCACAGGTATCACGGCCTGTTCGGTTCAGTGATCATAGAGCCGCCTGGATCAAAATGGTACCGCGGTTTTTCAATGAGGGACGGAACTTATGAGGAACAGGCGGTTATCATTCCTCCGGGAGAAGAAACCTTTCGGGAATGTGTTGTATTTATACAGAATGGAATCCGCCTGCTTGACAGGGAGGGAAATCTGATCAGGACAGCAAGGGAGGATCAGGAGACAGTGGATGCGGAGGATACGGGTGAGAAGGGATACAACTACCGATCCGAGCGCTTTGCAAACCGTTTGCACGAGGACCCTGATATCTCGAGAGTCTTCAGCAGTAAGGTGCATGGGGATCCGGCTACTCCTTTGTATCAGGCATATGAGGGAGACCGTGTGATCTTCCGCGCCATGATGCCGGCTGATAAGCCGAGAAATACCGGGTTCGCGGTTCATGGACATCAATGGAAGGAGCAGCCCCGGGATCCATTTTCACGGGTGATCCCGATACAGGGAGCAGTCAGTATTGGAAATAAATTTGATATAGAGCTGGAAGAAGGCGCTTCCTGTCCCGGAGACTATCTGTATCGTTCCGGAAGCCTTAAGTGGGATGTGGAGTCCGGTATGTGGGGAATCTTCAGAGTGCTGAAGCAGGGGCTGAGGTGCAAGTGTAAGAATATCTGCCGCCAGGTTACGTGCTCTATACGGGATATGATTTTGTGAACCTCTGCTGCAGCAAATAAAATATAAGCGTAAAATTCCCGATTTCCCGGGTGGGGAAGCCCATATAGAAGGAAATCGGGATTTTTACATTCTGTCAGATATCGAACAGATCATTCAGCGCCTCACTCATCGTGGGATGCGTATAAATGTTGTCGCGCAGAACTGTATACGGGATGTCTGAATCGATTGCCAGTTTGATGATGTTGATCATCTCATAGCTCTCCTCGCAGAAAAGGTGGGCGCCGAGAATCCGCCCGGTCGTTCTGTCGATCACAGCTTTCAGCAGTCCGTCCGCTTTCTCTAGAACCTGGGCTTTCGGGATTGCAGAGGCCGGCAATTTTGCTATCTGTATGTCATACCCTTTTTCCCTTGCCTCGGTCTCTGTCATGCCCACGCGGGAGAACGGCGGGTCCAGAAACACGCTGTAGGGGACCGCGCCGCGGTTCGAAACCGTGCGTGAACCATCGCCGAGAATCTGGGACTTTACGATACGGTAATCATCCAGGGAGATATAAGTGAACTGGAGTCCGCCCGCCACATCACCCATTGCCCAGATGTTTGGCGCCGTGGTGTGCAGATGATCGTCTGTTTTGACAGCGCCGCGAGCAGTCAGTTCAATACCGGCGGCTTTCAGATTCAGGCCTTCCACGTTGGGGCGCCGGCCTGTTGCCACCAGAATCGCGTCGGCATGCAGCGACTGTCTCTGGGAACCAGTGGAAATCGTTATCATGGCACCGCAGTCTGTGTCCTGGACCAGCTCTGTTTTGGCAGAACGCATGATCATAACACCTCTGTTTTCCAGACTCTCCATAACTGCCTGTGCAATTTCTGCATCCTCCCGGGGGAGAAAGACGTCACCGTCCTGAATGACTGTGACCTGTGAGCCAAAGTTGGCAAACATGGACGCGAATTCCATGCCGATGTAGCCGCCGCCGATGATGGCCAGCCGGCGGGGGAGTGTCTTTAAGTCCAGAAGGTCTTCGCTCAGATATACATAGTCACTGTCCGAAAGACCGGGGATTGTAGGAACGAAAGGACGGGCACCGGTGTTGATGAAAATCTGTTCCGCCTCCAGCTCCTCAGTCTGATTTTCCTTCGATACAGCGATGGAGTGCGGACCAGTGAACGAACCGTGTCCATCGATTACGGTAATATCAGGATTGTCGGCCAGTTTGTGATAATTTTTGTCCCTCAGCATGGAGGTCAGCCGGTCTTTTGTCTCGACTGCCTGTGTGTAGCGGTCTGATTTCTCATCAAACGAACCGCCCTGTACTGCGGACCGTGCGGCGCTGTGCACCAGCGATTTGGTGGGAATGCAGGCTGCATTGATGCAGGTTCCTCCGTACATTTGCGCTGACTGTTCAATCACTGCGACAGATCTTCCGGCTGCGGCCAATGCGCCTGCCAGTGTCTTTCCCCCTTTTCCGAAACCGATTATGATTGCATCAAACTTCCTCATAGATAATCTCCTTTCACTCAGTAACCGTTAGATAACATATGTAATAAAATTTATTACAGTTCCATACTGTTATAATAGCAGTTACAGTTTGAAAAGTCAACAGTAATATTTGAGGAATTTCTCCGATGGGCTGGTATAGCACAAGTTCGTTGAGTTTTATCAGCTCATGTGCTATGATTTAAAGAAATGTAATAGAAAAATAAACATGAAAAGGAAAATCAGCATGTCTGAGATTCAATCGGAATTTTGCAAAAAGGCTGTCGAAAAGGTCAGGGATCTGTGGCACCTGTATATTATCAATCATGAGCCGGACCAGATGGAGAGAGGATTATACGGACTTCCCGGTAATCTGCTGATGATCGGTACCGGACGCCATGAGTTTTATAAAAACAGAGAAGAGTTTCTGAGGGGGATAACGGCGGATCAGCTGGAGGCACGAAATATTCAGTTCGAGCTGCAGGATGAATGGTATGAAGCGCAGGAGATTACCGGGGATGTCTGTGTCGTGTACGGAAGCATTTGGGTACGGGAAAAATCCGCTCCGGGTAAAGCGGTTCTTGTGGATATGGAAGGCAGCCGGTTTACTGTGGTATGCCGGGATACCGCAGACGGCGTACAGATTTGCAGCCTCCATCATTCCATGCCCTATCTGGAACAGGGAGAGGATGAATATTATCCTCAGACACTGGTATCTCTGGCAAATGAGGCGATCCAGAGAAGTAAAGCTCTGGAACAGAGAGTGGAACTCGATCATATGACCGGGCTTTACAGCAGGGTTTATCTGGAACACCATGTAAGACAGAAGCTTATAAAAGAGGCCGGGTATTTCTTTTCCGTAGATCTGGATGATTTTAAAAGTGTCAACGATTCAATGGGACATCTGGCAGGAGATAAGGTGATCCGGGAATTTTCACAGCTTCTTAAAAAAATATTCGGTACCTCAGCGATTATCGGGAGAATGGGCGGCGACGAGTTTGCTGTGTGGGACAGTACACTGAGAGAAAAGAGTATGGCAGGCATGCGGTTTTTAGCGCTCACGGAGGGATGCCGTGTATTGTCAGGAAGGCTGGACATTCCAGTCAGCTGTTCGGCAGGTATTGCTTTCAGCGGTGGGAATGGAGAAGACTTTACCGATCTTTATCTGAGAACCGATAAGGCGATGTACATTGCCAAGGAAAGGGGTAAGGGCCGTTATTGCTGGGCATGGAGCGAATAACTGTTATGTGCGACTGGATTGTTAGTTCTGAATGCAGCATAACCCTCAACGTGGACACGGATACAGGCATCTGCAGAATTACGGCGAGTATCGGAGTGGTCGTGACACCTGATGCCGGAAGTGATTTTGAGATGCTGTACAGGAATGCAGACATGGCTCTTTATCAGGGAGAAACAGCTTTGTTATTTACAGTACGGAGGAGAATGCGGATGCTTCAGAGCCGAACTAAAGAGGGAGAAGTTTAAGAATGAATAATAAGATTTCAGCTAAGGAGACGCTGCAGTTATTCTGTCATAAATGGTTTGAACAGCGCGATGCGAAGGGCGCGGCCCGTTACATAGCAGATGACGTTGACTTCGTGGGAACCGGAGGAAATGAGGCTGCGCAGGGCAGGAGGGAAATGGAGGCATATCTATGTCAGGATATCGAGGAGATGACAGAGCCCTTTGCCTGCGACTGGTCCGTCATTCATGAGCAGCCGCTCACGGAGGATTTCCATAACCTGTCCATGAATATGACATTAAAAAACACGAAATACACCTGGTATTTGCGGGGCTTTTTTACTCTGGTACGTCAGGAGGAGAGCGGATGGCTGATCAAGAGTTTTCATTTTGCGGAACCGGCAAACAGCCAGCGGGATTCAGAACATTATCCTCACACGCTGGTTGTGGAGGATATCGCCATGCAGCGTCAGGAAATGCTGAACGATTCCGTGTCTGGAGGCATGATGGGAGGCTACGTGGAGGAGGGATACCCCTTCTATTTCGTCAACTGGCAGATGCTGAAATACCTGGGCTACGAAAGCGAGGAGGAATTCGTAACCGATATCGAAGGACTGATCACGAACTGCATGCATTTGGATGACCGTGAGATGGTGGACCGTGAAGTGAAGGAACAGCTGGAAGAAAAAGGCGAGTATGTGGTTGAATACCGGATGAAAAAGAAAGACGGTTCCTATATCTGGGTACGCGACCTGGGCAGGAAGATGACGGCGGAGGACGGCAGACCTGCCATTACGTCTGTCTGCATAGACATTACCCATCTGAAGGAGGCGCAGGAAGAGATCCTGTACCTGTACAATAGCATACCAGGTGCTGTTTTCCGCTGCAGGTACGATGAAAAGTTCTCGGTGATCGATGCAAACGAAGGTCTGTTTGAATTCCTGGGATATACCAGAGGAGAGTTTGCAGCGCTGGGAAATTCCATGGCATGTGTGACGCATCCGGAAGATATGACGTTTATCAGAGAAAGAATCTCAAGCCAGCTGCAGATAGGAAACACGTTTCATTTCGAGAGACGGCTGATATGCAAGAGCGGTACCGTGAAGTGGATTTCCCTGAAAGGGCAGCTTCTCACAGAAAAGGCAAATGAACCGTTTCTGTACTGTGTGTTTGTGGACATTACAGAAGAAAAGCAGCTGAGAGAGCGTGTCAAAGAGCTGTATGACAAGGAGCTGTCCTATTTTGCAGAACTGTCTGCCACAGAAGGATATCTTCAGGGGCGCCTGAACGTTACCAGAAACCAGGTGGAGAGCTTTATCTCCAGCACGGAGGTGGAAATCGCTGATTCCGGCAACTCGTATGATGAGATCGTGGAGAGTCTGGCCGCTTCGGCCGTCGATGCGGCGTATGGAGAGAGCATCAGGCTTACGCTCAGCCGTAAGAAAGTGCTGGCGGACTATGCGGCGGGCAGGACAGATTATCATTTTGAATTTCTAAGAAGGAATAAAAATGGAGGAACCTTCTGGGGAAGCACCGGTTTCCGGTCCTGTCTGCAGCCCGAAACCAGGGATATTATCGTGTTTTTTTATACAAAAAACGTGACGGAGAGCAAGATACAGGAACAGCTTCTGAACAAGATCACCGCACTGGATTATGACAGCATTATTGAAGTTGATATGCTTCGCGGCAGTTACCGTACGATTAAGTTCGAGGCGGGGGAGGATCACAGGGCACGCGTGCAGGGGTTGTACTCCGTATTCATGCGGGAGGCGGCGGATTACTGTGTGGATGAAGCCGCGAGAATGGAGTATCTGGAAAAGCTTGATATTGGATATATGAGGGAACACCTGGTGAGACAGGAGTCCTATAGCTTTATGGTGGAAATGTGTGAGAAGCATGAGGCTGTCCGGGTTAAGAAGTATCAGGTGTTTTATATCAGCAAGGACCTCGGGCGTGTATGCGTGGTATGTACGGATGTGACGGATGTGGTTCATCAGGAACAGCGTCAAAAAGAGGAGCTGGCTTCCGCTTTGGTAGCGGCTGAACAGGCGAATGTTGCCAAGACAGATTTCCTGTCAAGAATGAGTCACGAAATTCGTACCCCGATGAACGCGATCATAGGTATGAGCGCCATCGCAGCACAGGCGATCGGTGATGATGAGCGGGTAGCGGAATGCATATCCAAGATCGGTATTTCTTCCAGGTTCCTCCTCTCTCTCATCAACGATATCCTGGATATGAGCCGGATAGAGAGCGGGAAAATGCTGCTGAAAAATGAGAAGATCCCGCTGGAGGAATTTATAAACGGGCTGAATTCCATTTGTTATACGCAGGCGTCCGCCAAAGGCGTCGAATACGAGTGTATTGTGGATCCGGTGCTGGACGACTGTTACATGGGCGATGCCATGAAGCTTCAGCAGGTTCTGATCAACATTCTGAGCAATGCCATCAAATTTACAAGTGAGTCGGGGAAGGTTACCTTCTCCACACATCTGCACAGGAAGAGCAAAAATGGTGCCATACTGCGCTTTATCATCAATGATACCGGAATCGGGATGGATGAAGAATATCTTCCGCATATTTTTGAGCCGTTTTCACAGGAGTCTACAGGGACGACGGCTTTGTTCGGGGGAACCGGACTTGGACTTTCCATATCAAAAAGCATTGTAGATATGATGGATGGAAAGATCACGGTGCGGTCTATCAAAGGTATCGGTACGGAATTTACGGTGGATGTAAAGCTGGGGATTTCGGAGGAAGAAAAACTGCGTCATCACCAGAGGAAGCATGAATTCCATTTCTCATATCTGAAGACATTAGTAGTGGATGACGATGTAGCGGTCTGTGAGAGCGCCGTCGTGACGCTCAAGGAGATGGGAGTGACGGCGGAATGGGTGGACAGCGGAAGAAAGGCTGTCAACCGTGTGAAAGAACTCTGGGGCAAGGGCAGGCATTACGATATGATTCTGATCGACTGGAAGATGCCGGACATGGACGGCATTGAAACGGCCAGATGCATCCGGGCCATTGTCGGTCCGGAGGTTACGATCATCATCGTGACTGCTTATGAGTGGAGCGGCATCGAACACGAGGCAAAGCTTGCCGGTGTCAATCTTCTGATGAGCAAACCGATGTTCAAATCTTCCCTGATCTCCGCTTTTACCAGGGCGCTGGGGGAAAAAGAAGAGAAGGAGCAAAGAGAGGAAGAAAAGGCGGATTATGATTTTACCGGAAAACGGGTACTGTTGGCGGAAGATAATGCACTTAATACAGAGGTAGCCGTGATGATACTGGAGACGAAAGGCTTTCAGGTGGATAAGGCTGAGAATGGGCTGCGCGCCATGGAACTGTTCAGCAAGTCCAGTCCGGGTTATTATGACGCCATACTCATGGATATCCGAATGCCGCTTATGGATGGACTGGCTGCTTCGGTAAATATCCGTCATCTCAGCAATGAAGATGCATCGGACATCCCGATCATAGCGATGACCGCCAACGCTTTCGACGATGATATGGAAAAAAGTAAAGCGGCCGGAATGAACGCCCATCTGGCGAAACCGATCGATCCGGACAGGCTGTACCAGACACTGTATCATTTCATTTTTGAAAAAGACGAATAAGAATGAATGCAAAGCCGGCAGGTTACTGACCGGCTTTTTATAATTCACTATAACGCAGGATCACTGCCCGGCATAAGCGTTTTATTTTGATACGAAGTGTCAATGATATTGACAATTTGTGAAGGAACGAATCGTATCAAAGCCTTGTAATTCCCTGCTGAATCATGTATTCTATAAAGAAAAGTATACAACTTAAAAAACAGCAATATGAATGACAATTAAGCGTCATTCATATTGCCATTCCGTATGAAATCACGCTGCCAGGAGGAAATAAATATGAATCATATGAAAACACCGAAAGATACTGCACTGGCGTTTTGTCAGGCGTGGTTTGAAAAATGCGATTTACAGGCGACAGTTGTATTTCTCCATGATCATATCAATTTTGTTGGCACTGGCGAAGGGGAGTCGGCCCGCGGCAAAGCAGAAATGACCGAGTATATCAGTAAGGATATCTCAGAACTCGCGCAGCCGTTCATCTGCAGCCTGCAGGACCTCAATGAGCAGAAAGTCACAGAGCAGGTGTGTAATTTATCAATGAATATGACTCTGAAAAACGAGCAGTATCTCTGGAGGCTGCGGGCGTTTTTTTCTTTGCTGCAAGACGGCAGCGGAACATGGAAAATATGCGGACTGCACTTTGCAGAACCCAGCGCCCATCAGCGGGGGAGCGAACACTATCCTCAGACCCTGGTGATAGAGAACATTGCCAGAAGGAGGCAGGAACTCTTAGATGAATCGGTTCCGGGCGGCATGATGGGCTGTTATATCGCGCAGGGTTTGCCACTCTATTTTGTGAACCGGCAGATGCTGAACACGTTGGGTTATGACTCGGAACAGGAATTTATCTCCGATGTCGGAGGCATGCTGACAAATTGTATACACCCGGGGGACCGCAAACTGATACGTGATACGAATGAACTGCTGGAGAAGCTGGAAACCTATGCAGTGGAATACCGGCTGAAAAAGAAGGACGGCACTTATTTATGGTTTCACGGTGCAGGGCGAAAAGTCATCGCAGAGGACGGGCGTCCGGCAGTGTTATCTGTTTGTATCGACATAACAGAGCAGAAAAAACTGAGGAATGAGCTGCTTCATCTTTACAATAATATTCCCGGAGCCGTGTTCCGCTGCCGGTTCGACCCGGATTTTTCAGTGATCGATGCCAACGACGGACTGTTTGACTTTCTGGGTTACACCAGGGAAGAATTCGCGGCGCTGGGGAATAAGATGTCAGCAGTCATCTATCCCGATGATCTGGCTGTAATGTCAGACAAAATCAAGAGACAGCTCATAAACGGTAACACGATACATAATGAGAACAGGCTGGTATGTAAAGACGGAACAATCAAGTGGATATCCATTAAAGCCCAGCTGTTTCAGGAATCGGAAAACGCGCAGTTCTTTTGTGTTTTTGTGGATATTACGGAAGAGAAACTGATGCAGGCTCGCAATCAGGAGTTATATAAACAGGAATTGACTAACTTTGCCCGGCTTTCCTCCAAAGAAGGCAGTATCCAGGGGACAATAAATGTTACACAGAACCGGGTCGAAAAGTATCTGTCCACCACAAAGGCAGCGCTCGCCCATGTGGGGGATACATATGATCAGATCATTCTCAACCTGGCAGATTCCGCTGTGGATCCTGCGGCGGGCGAAGAGATTTTCCGGACCATGGCGCGGGAGAAGGTGCTGGCGGATTATGCGGCCGGAAAAACTGACTACGAATTTGTTTTTCTTCGAAAGAGCATGATGGAAAGCTTCTTTTGGAGCAGCACGAAATTCCGCTCCTGCCTGAATCCGGAAAATGGGGATGTCATCATTTTTTTATATACGACGGATGTAACCGAGCAAAAGCTGCAGGAGATTCTGCTGCAAAAAATAGCCCGATTAGACTACGAATTGCTTACGGATGTGAATATATACGAGGATTCATACCGCGTACTTTCGTTTAAAGAAGAAGCGGTTACAAAAATTGCTCCCAGAGGTGAGTTTCAGAAAGAAGTGCGTGCGATTTCGGAATCCTTTGCGGATCAGGTAACCAGGCAGGAATATATCCGTAAACTGGATTATGATTATATGACAGCGCAGCTGGAACGCGCACCTTCCTATACCTTCATCCTGGAGGAGCGCACGGGGCAGGAACGCTCACGGTTAAGACGCCATGAAATATTTTACATAGAGAAAGAACTTGGCCGGGTATGTATTGCACGCAGCGATGTGACCGAGGTGGTGCAAAAAGAACGGCAGCAGAAGATGGAATTGTCGGCGGCGCTGTCGGCGGCAAAAAAGGCCAATGCGGCCAAATCGGAATTTTTGTCCCGCATGAGCCATGAGATACGTACTCCGATGAATGCGATCATCGGCATGAGTGGCATAGCAGCCCAGTGTATCGGCAACGATGAGCAGGTTGCAGAGTGCATTTCCAGGATTAAGGTTTCATCACAGTTTATGCTGGCACTGATTAACGACATACTGGATATGAGCCGCATTGAGAACGGAAAACTGATTCTGAAAAAAGAAACCATTTCCGCTGCGGAGTTCCTGCAGGAATTTAATGACCTCTGCTGCAGTCAGGCGGATGCTGCAGGAGTTGATTTTGAATGTACTGTGGATGGCTTCCTCTCCGATTATTACATTGGAGATGCAATGAAGCTTAAGCAGGTGCTTCTGAATATCGTGAACAATGCCATTAAGTTTACCGGCAGGGGCGGCAGGGTACTCCTGCGTGTGAAAGAAGATAAAAGAACGGATACCGGGGTGACATTGTGCTTTGTGGTTGCCGATACGGGGGTGGGGATGAGTGAATCTTTTATTCCCCGCATTTTCGAGCCCTTCAGCCAGGAATCTACCGGTACTACCGCCATGTACGGGGGGACCGGACTGGGACTGGCGATTTCTAAAAGTATCATAGACATGATGGACGGTGACATTTCCGTGCGATCAGAAAAGGGGAGGGGCAGTGAGTTCACTGTGACTGTGCCGATGGATATAGCGGATGAACCAGTCCCACGCATCAGGGCGCAGGATGACAGCGTATGTGACGACTTTACCGGCCTGAGGATCCTGCTGGCGGAAGACAATGCCATCAACACCGAGGTGGCCGTGGCGATACTGGAGAACAGAGGATTTACGGTGGATACCGCAGAGAACGGCCTGTGTGCATTGGAGACATTCGGCAGATCACCGGACGGCTATTATTCTGCGATACTCATGGATATCATGATGCCGGTGATGGATGGTCTGACTGCTGCCCGGCATATCCGCAGACTCGGACGTTCGGACGCCTCAAAAGTCCCAATTATTGCAATGACTGCGAATGCGTTTGACAGCGACAGGAAAAAGAGCAGGGCGGCAGGGATGAATGGTCATATCAGCAAGCCGGTTGATGTCGGCAGATTGTTTGAGGTTTTGGCTGGACTGCTGCCAGGGGGGGATGAATATGAGACGTAAATATACCTCCAGAGAATATTTCATGATATTTATGTGTGCAGCTGCAGTGCTCATAGTTGTGTCCGTCACGTTTTATATCTACGGCAGCTCCCAAAACCGGCAGTTTGAATTAATGGAGAAAGAGACACAGACCAAGAGTGCGATGCTGCAGTCTCAGAAGATTCAGACAGATATCGCGCAGCTGGAGGGACGTCTGTCAGCCGTATCTGAAATGGTCATTGCATCTGATCTGGATCCGGAAGATGAATGGCTGGACAATTATCTGGTGCATATCAGTGAAAAGGAGACACTTATCAATAAAGCTGTATATGTTTCTATGGACGATCTGCGTCAAAATCTCAGCCGGCCAGAGGTTCCGGATGAGGCGGAAGACACCTACAAAGCGCTGATGAATGGACAGAGGGTATATACTGAAATTATATATTCGCACCGCCTGTCCGATTACTACTTTGGCATTGCAGAGCCCGTACTGAGAAACGGCGAGGCGATCGGAACTATCCGCTGCACGATTCCCGCATCCGAACTGGTGCAGACGGAAAGCCTGTCGATGCTGCCGCTGCCGGATAATCAGTTCATCGTTGACTCGGACGGAACAGTTCTTTTCAGCTATGGCAGCCTGGACCTGACAGGAAGCAGCCTGTTTGATTTTCTCGAGGCAGAGTTTTCACCAACTCATCAGGAGAACACGAAACTGAAGCAGGGCATGCAGGAGAAATACACAGTCACCGAGTCTGCCGGCGGATATTTTGTGACAAGCAGCCCTCTTTTTGTCCACCACTGGAACCTGGTTCAGTTTGCATCGAAAGGCAGTATGCAGCAGATCTCTGATAAATTGCTTTTGCACACGGTCATCCTATGTCTTATCATCAGTATGGTATTGATCGGCATGGTTTGTATTATGCTGAAAAACATCTATACGAAAAACAGCAGTATCGCTTTTCAGCAAAAAAAGACTGCTTCCCTGGCGACAGTCTTTGATGTGCTTCTGCTTGAATATGATCCCGGCAGGGATCAGATGGTGTTAACGCCTGGGGACAATTGTGTCTATGCACTCGATAATCTGGTTATCACAAAATGCAGGGACCATCATTTTAACAATGTTCATCCCGATGACCTGGAAACATTTGTGGAGTTTATCCGCAGCCCGCGGGCGGCAGCGTTCGAGCTGCGCCTTCTGGGAAAGGACGGCCGATGGATCTGGTCTGACTGCCAGATGCTGCCGGTTTCCATGAACAAAAAAGATGTCTCTTATGCGGGAAAGATCTTTGACATACACGAGCGAAAGCTGAGGGAACTAAAGCTTATGGAGGAGAATATCAGAGACAGTATGACCGGACTGATGAACAGGACTGCGCTGAAAGAATATGTAACCATGCTGCTTGACAGGAAAACTGCAGGTTTCTTTTTTATGATCGATATCGACAACTTTAAAGCGGTGAATGACACGTACGGGCATGCCGCAGGCGATGAGATGATCTGCAGATTTTCTGAGGTGCTGAGAGATACGTTCCGGGAGACTGATCTGATCGGCAGGGTCGGCGGTGACGAATTTACGGTTTACATGCCTGGAACGGGGAGTAAGAGGCTTGCAGCTGAAAAGGCAAAAAATATACTGGATGGATTAGCTTTCCTGTCGGAGAGGGAGGGGATTCTTATATCTGCCAGTATAGGAATTGCGCGTTATCCCGATGACGGTACCGATTATGAAGAACTGCTCAGGAAATCTGACAAGGCGATGTACGATGCCAAGCGAGGCGGGAAGAACAACTTTTCTTTCTGCAAAACGATACTGATATGTTAAGGAGAATGATCACAGATGAGTTTACTGATGATGGAACAGAATCCGGAATTTAATGAATTGACGGCTGAGATATATACCCGTCAATTAGAGAACAATCAGCGCCTGCGGGATGATCTGGATGAACGCGCCCGGACAAAGATGTATCAGGATGTCCGGTACAATGTCGATTTTCTCTGCACGGCGTTGAAGCTCGGTGACGATGGCATATTTGCGAAATATGCGCGGTGGCTCTTCCAGCTGCTCTGTCCGCTGATGACCTACTGCACGAAGGAGCAGATCAGGGATATCATGCTGGAGCATTATGAACTGATCAGAACCTGTATGGTGAAGACGGTTTCTGATGACCGGCGTCCGAGGCTTCACCGGCTCCTGGACTGCGCCATTCAGGCCACTGCAGAGGAATGTGAGAGCAGTACTCCCGCCGCTGTGGGCGGAGGGAAATACGAAAAGGAAATCTCGCAGTATCTGGACTGCCTTCTGCAGTCCGATACCAAAGGAGCCATGAGCCTGATAACACAATATGTGAAGGACGGCATTCCACTGAATGATATCTATGTCGATATTGTCGCCGAAACCATGACGAGAATCGGCGATATGTGGCACCGGCATATCATTTCTGTAGATATGGAGCATTACAGCACCTCGATTACCCAGATGGCACTGGCTCAGCTCTACCCGGTCGTGTTCGGGCAGAAACGCAAAGGACATCTGGTCCTTGTCGCCTGTGTGGGCAGTGAGCTGCATGAGCTGGGAGCACGCACTGTGGCGGACGTCTTTGAATATAATGGATGGGACAGCGTCTATCTGGGAGCGGCCGTACCCGTAGAAGCGCTGGAGTCTGCCGTCGCGGAGCACCAGCCTGATCTGGTTGTGCTTTCGGTTACGATGCCCCAGCATCTCCCGCTGTGCAGGGAGGAAACTGTCAGGCTGCGTGAACTGTACCCGAAAGTCCGGATTGCTGTCGGCGGAAATGCTTTTTCCGGCACAGACATTTGGAAAGACTGGAACATCGATGTGTACACCCGGGATGCAAGAGAACTGATCAGATGGGCGGAGAAGGAATGGGAGAGAGAATGATGATTGGCTATGCAGCTTTATGCGACTGTCACGGGCGGGTCGAACGAGTCATTCGCAATACAGCTCTTTGGCCGGCGATGGAGGGTCAAAATATCAGAGATTTTTTTCCTGATACAGCCAAGATGGATGAGCTGTTTGCAAAGGATTTAAGTCATGGAGCGTCTGTCCGTCTGAGGGGATCCGGGGATGAAAAGAGAGATATTTTTCTGACAGCCGTATCATTGGATAACAACATGCTTGTCCTTATATATGATATCCGGTCGTTTACCCAGCTTCCACAGCTGGTGGAGCTTGTCCTTTCCGCAGCGCATGTTCCTGAAGTGATTGGACAGGAGCCATATGGTGCGGGATATTATGAGATACAAAAACTCAACAGCCAGCTCATCAATTATCAGCGGACGCTTGCCAAATCAAATGTGCGTCTGCAGAATCTGCTGGATGAAGTGAGAGAGGCAAAGTACACCATTGAGGCGCTGGAACAAGACACACTCACCGGTCTGCTGACGGAAAAGGCTTTCTACTCCAGGGCACAAGCTGTGTTAGAACAACATGCAGGTGACAAATTTTATATTATAGCAGTGGATATCGAACAGTTTAAAATTGTAAATGACGTTTTCGGAACAAAGACCGGAGACCGGCTGTTGATGGACCTGGGCATATGTCTTTTGGGGTTTAAGACTGACGATCTGGCGCTTATCACCAGGGCAAGGGCAGACACGTATTTTGCACTTCTGCCGTGCAGTGATTCCATTCTGCAGCTGTTAGACCAAAATATCGGAAATTTTATGGAGAGTTATCCTCTGCCCATGCGTCTGCAGGCGAAGATCGGAATATACCAGGTGGACAATAAGGAGCTTTCCATTGCCAGAATGTGCGACCGTGCATTGATGGCGGCTGAGAGTGTGAAGGGAAACTATAACCTCGAATGTACCATGTTTAACGACACGATGCATGAAAAGATGATGCTGGAGCAAAAAATAATCAACACGATGGTTGAGTCTCTGAACAGTGGAGACTTCTACGTTTATCTGCAGCCCAAGGTGGAAGTCGGGACAGGCAGACTGACGGGTGCGGAGGCACTGGTACGCTGGATGCACCCGGAATTTGGTTTCATTACACCGGCAGATTTCATTCCGGTATTTGAGAAAAACGGATTTATTTATTCCCTGGATCTGTATGTCTGGAGAAAATGCTGCGAGATGCTTCGCAACTGGAAAGATATGGGGCTGCAGGTGTTTCCGCTGTCCGTAAATGTGTCTCGGACAGATTTTTATCATGAGAATCTTCCGGAAATCTTATCCGGCCTAATCGGTGAATTTGACCTGGACCCGGAAGAACTCCATCTTGAGATTACAGAGACGGCCTGCGCCAGGGATTCCGAACAGCTGCTCAGAGTAATAAAATGCCTGAAACAGAAAGGATTTATTATTGAGATGGATGATTTTGGAAGTGGATATTCTTCCCTCAACACGCTGTCAGAACTGCCCATTGATGTGATGAAGCTGGACTTGAAATTTCTCAATCAGGCTGAGCACGATCTGCGTCAGCAGAAGGTTATGGAGTTTGTCATCAATCTGGCCGATTCACTGCGGCTGCAGGTGATTGCGGAGGGCGTGGAGACCGAAGCGCAGGCGGCTTTTTTAAAGAAGATGGGCTGTCGTCACGCACAGGGATATCTGTACGGCCGTCCCATGCCGGAAGGAGAGTTCGTGCATCATCTATGTGAAAAATCAGTAGATTCGTTCCGGGAGCCAGACTCATGATACTTGCCCGGCAGCCCGGCTTAATCTTTGGATGATTTAAGATAAAGCTGTGTATCAGTTTTCCTGAAGTTCCCGTATCAGTTCCCGTATTTTCGACTTGATCTTCGAGCGGTGTATGCCGGTGTAGCCCTGTCTTTCTGCAATTCGAAGCAGGTGCTCTCGGTAAAGTGCGACAATCTCAGGCTGAGAGATCTCAAAGACGGTAAAAGGTTCGGAGGTATGCACCAGAAGCGCCCTGTGATTTTCCTTTACCATGAGGGCGCTTTCCTCTTCAACGGGCCCCTCCAGAGGGACGAAGTGATAGTTCTCATGCGTCTCCAGGATGTGCAGAATCTTCTTCAGGTGCAGGGCATAGGTCTCCGGCGTATAGTAGAGTGTTTCGGCAATCCCGTAAGAGGAAATGATGGGCACGGTGCCGGTGCGTACCTGCTCTGCGCTGGAGAGATGGACGATGTCGATCATGTCATACTGGTCCTGATTCTGTTCCAGTTTTTTCATCTCCTGAAGGTAGATTTCGCCCAGCTTTTTCATCTCAGGATCCTCCCTGCGCTCAATGGATTCGACGATCAGCTCGAGCGGCGCGGTGACCGCGGACAAGGAGAGCAGCTTCTGAATGCGGAAGCCGCAGGGCGAGAGGAAGTTCATGAAGCACTGAAGGAGTCTCCGCGGCTCAGAATAGATATTCAGCATAGGGCGGCACATGGACAGGTAATCCTGAAATTCTGTTTCAATGGCCTGGATCAGCCTCGTGTCTGTGGTAAGTAAAGTAGCATAGCTGGAGGATTGGCCTGCCATGGAGTGTGATGTCAGTGCGATTTGACCGGGCGCCACGATGCAGGTATGCCGGTGAAGGCGGTCACGGATATGGGGATAGAAGTACGCTTTTACCTGACCGGTCATGTAGAGGGGAATCCATCGGGACAGGGATTCCAGTATCTGATCACCTGAATAGATGGATGGTATGATATGGAGGATCTGGAGCCCCTGACGCAGGCGGGCCAGCAGTCCGGACTGCATGCTGGCGGTAAAGTCATAATCCTCCATCAGCCAGTCATCCGTTTCATCTGCGACGACACAAAGAGTGACCGGCATCTGCCGGGTAAGCAGGTGCTGGTATGCAGCCCTCATGGCTGCGCGTTTCCCCTCGTTTCCATAATAGATATAATTTCCTTTGGTGCTGATCATGTGGGGGGCCATGTCGGGCTCGGGCGGATTCCCTTCTATTTTTAAAGATTCAAAGGTACGCATAAAGCGGTCGACCCCATCTGCATCACCGCAGAGCCAGTAAAAAAGAAATTCTGATAACTGGTCGCGTTTGGCTGTGATGATTCGTTTGACTCCCGCCATCTCAGACAGGGCGCGTCTCTGATATTCCGTGACGCAGCGCCCTGCGAAAAACAGCGCCATGCTGCGCAGCGGTTCCGGATTGCGCGGTATCCCTCTTTTTCCGGTGCGCAGACGGCTTATGGTAGCGGGGTCTGCATGGATTGCCCGGGCGAGCTCCTGGTTTGACGTTTGGGTAAGATTCATAATAAATATAAGTTTTTCGTAGAACTGCATAGTCCACCTCCCTGTTTTCAAAGTATACCATGCATCAAAGTAATTGACAATAGAATGTCATTGAAAATGATATGGATTTTGCTGCTGATTTCGCGTTTTTCCTTGAAGTCTCATGACAAATCGAGTAAACTATAAGAAGTCATAAGTTCCTGTATATTATATGTCATTTTGATTGACGCATACTCCCCGTCTGTTCAGCTGAGACTGCTTCCACGGGAATGGACGAACAAGAAAAAAGGTCAGGTACAGAACCATGTTATTGAATAAAAAGATTTTAGTGGTTGAGGATAATGAGATTAACAGGGCAGCGCTGGTGGCTATCCTGGCACCGGAATATACAATTCTGGAGGCGGAAAACGGGTCGCAGGCGCTTTCTGTTCTGGAGAAATACGGTGTTGGAATATCCCTGATCCTGTTAGATATCTACATGCCCGTCATGGATGGATACACCTTTCTTCAGCACATTAAGGCAGATCCACGTGTCGCTGCTGTCCCGGTCATTGTGACCACGTCAAACGACAGCGAGGAGGACGAGGTGGCGGCTCTGGCCCATGGTGCCACGGATTTTCTCACCAAACCCTACCGCCCCCAGATCATCCTGCACCGGATAGCAGGCATTACCCATCTGCGGGAAACATCTGCTCTTATCAATGAGCTCCGGTATGACCGTGTCACCGGAGTATACAGCAAGGAATTCTTCTGCCAGCAGGCCAGGGACATCCTGTATGGGAATCCGGATGTGAAATATGATATCCTCTGTTCTGACATCGAGGATTTCAAGCTGATCAACGATACCTTCGGTGTTGCAGCCGGTGACCGTCTGCTGCAGCAGGTAGCCGGCCTGTACACGCAGAGGCTGGGGGACCACGGTATCTGCGGGCGGATGGGGGCAGATCAGTTTGCCTGTCTTCTGGAGCATCGGGAAGACTATTCGGATGAGATGTTTACCCAGTCCGATACCAGAATAAACAGCGGCTTCGGCGATCAGAATGTGGTAATGAAGTATGGTATCTATACAGTAGAAGACAGAGAGGTTTCTGTAGAGCAGATATGTGACAGGGCATTGCTGGCTGCGCAGAGCATCAAGGGCAAATATGGCAGACACTTCGCCCTCTACGATGATAACCTGCGCGGCAAGCTGCTGCGCCGCCAGGCCATTACAGACTGTATGGAAACAGCCTTGGATGCTGGACAGTTCGAAGTCTACCTGCAGCCTAAGTATCAGATCTGGGACGGGTGGCTGGCTGGGGCAGAAGCTCTGGTGCGGTGGAACCACCCGGAATGGGGGCTGCAGCCGCCGGCTGAGTTCATCCCCATCTTTGAGCGCAACGGCTTTATCACAAAACTGGACCAGTATGTCTGGGAGCAGGTCTGCGCTCTTCTGCAGGAGTGGGATAAGAAAGGCTATCCCGCTATCAGCATTTCGGTCAATGTCTCACGGATGGATATTCACAACACAGACCTGACGGAGGTTCTGAGCTCTATGGTTCAGCGCTACGGACTGGCGCCTTCCCGCCTCCATCTGGAGATAACAGAAAGCGCTTATACAGAGACCCCAAAGCGGATCGTAGAAACTCTGGGGTGTCTGCACAAGCTGGGATTCATTATCGAGATGGACGATTTCGGCAGCGGTTACTCGTCTCTGAATATGCTCACAGAAATGCCTATCGATGTGCTGAAACTGGATATGAAATTCATACACACTGAGATCACCAGGCCGTCCGGCCAGGGTATCCTGCCGTTTATTGTGAGCATGGCACGCTGGATGAAATTGAGCGTGGTCGCAGAGGGCGTAGAGACCCGGGAGCAGCTGGAGCGGCTTCAGCTTGACGGGTGTGATTATGCCCAGGGTTACTACTTCGCAAAACCTATGCCTGTCAGGGATTTCGAAGCAATACTGAGTGCGTCTCCGCCAACCGGGGTCACGGTGAGCAGTCAGAGTGAAGCCTCAGCAGTGCACAGAGAAAGAATCCTGCTGGTGGCAGACGAGGACGCAGAATATCGTGCCCAGGTGCGCAGGACGTTTTCTGACAGGTTTGAGGTGCGTGAGGCTGTCAGTTGTGAGGACACTCTCAGAGTGCTGGGGAGCAGCTGGTCTGAAGTGGCAGCTGTAATCCTGAGCATGACGCTGCCTGAGTCGGGCAGCTTACGCATCCTGGATGCGGTACAGAAGGAGCGGGGAGGATGGGAGGTTCAGATCATTGCGGCGGGGCCGTTGGAACTGGAGCAGTATGCAATAGAGCACGGAGCCGCCGACTATGCGGCAAAACCACACAGCCAGAAAGTTCTGCGCAGAAGAGTACTGCGGGCTGTCAGTATTCATTCCCTTCAGGAGAGGACGCATGTGCTGCAGGATGAGGCCTGCCGGGATTCCATGACAGGCCTTCTCAACCGCCGGGGGCTGGACACTATAACAGAAACGCTGAGGCGGGAGGCGGCTTCAGCGGTCTTTATGTTTGATCTGGATGAACTGAAGCAATTTAATGATAAGTACGGACATGTGGAAGGTGATCATCTGATCATTCACTTTGCTTCCCTGCTGCGCGCACATACGCGTGCGGATGACGTGCTGGTACGGCTGGGGGGAGACGAGTTCCTCGTGGTAATGCGGCAGATGCGCTCTCTGGACGACGCCCTGAAAAAGGGGGCAGACATCTGTCATGCCTTTTACAGGAGCCGCTATGCCGATCTGGATACAGCGGCGTGCTCTGCCGGCGTCGCGCTCTGGCACGACAAAGAGCCAATACAGGAAATCATTCGGCGGGCCGATGAAGCACTGTACGCTGCAAAAAACAGCGGCAGGGGCGAGTGCATGCCATGGAAGGGAGCAAACGAATGTTGAATACGATGACTGCCTGGGAGACCCTGAGCACACTGTGCAGTGCCTGGTTTGAGCGGCGAAGCGTCGACGAGGTGTGTGCTTTTTTGGACGATGAGTTCTGCTTTGTCGGCACGGGAGAGGATGAGTTTGCCCACAGCCCACGGGAGATGCGGGAATACCTGAAGCGGGATGTTCAGGAAATCACGGAGCCTTTCGGGGTTGAGCTCACACTCTTTCAGGAGCAGGAGATCGGCACAGATATGCGCAACCTGTCCGTGGGGATGCTCTTAAGAAGCACACAGTACCATTGGCGTGTGCGCGGCTTTTTTACTCTTGTTCGTCAGCGCGGCACTTGGCGTGTGCGGACATTATGGTTTGCAGAGCCCGGAAACAGCCAACGGGGTGAGGAACATTACCCCGGGACACTGGTGGTAGAGTCCATCGCAAAGCAATGGCAGGATCTGCTTAGTGCTTCCGTGCCCGGCGGCATGATGGGTGGATATAATGAAGAAGGTTTCCCTTTTTATTTTATCAACAATCGGATGCTGGAGTACCTTGGCTATACCTGCGAAGAAGAATTTATTGCTGATATCGGGGGCATGATCTCAAACTGTATACATCCGGACGATCGGGTTATGGTGGATAGGGAGGTTACCCGCCAGATGGCAGATGGCAGTGAGTATGGGGTCGAGTATCGTATGAAGAAACAGGATGGCTCTTACATCTGGGTGCACGATCTGGGGAGGGCTGTCACCGCGGAAAATGGCAGACAGGCCATTATATCCGTGTGCATCGATATTACGGCTCAGAAAAAGGCTCAGGATGAGGTTATGCATCTCTGTAACAACGTACCCGGCGCGGTGTTTCGCGTCAGGTGTGATGATAATTTTTCTGTTGCAGATGCCAATGATGGTCTGTATGAGCTCCTGGGTTATACCCGGGAAGAGTTCGTCGAACTGGGGAATGGGATGGCTGCTGTAGTTTACCCGGGAGATCTGGGAGCTGTGCGCAAAAAGCTGATGGCGGACAATGGCCGCGGCAACACTATACGGGATGAACACCGGCTGGTCTGCAAGGATGGAAATGTCAAATGGATATCACTGAAAGCCCAGCTGATGCCCGGAGATGACGGAATACTGTATTTCCATGGCGTCTTTGTGGATATTACCGATGAGAAGCTGGCTCAGAGGCAGATACGGGAGCTCTATGAAAAAGAACTGGCCTACTTTGCGCAGGCAGCTTCCACTGAGGGCAGTATTCAGGGCCGTGTCAACGTCACGCAGGACAGAGTCGAGAGCTACCAGTCCACGGACGCCGCTGCCATCGCTCGGACGGGACACACCTATGAACAGGCGATTAGAAAACTGGCAGATTCTGCAGCGGACTCTGAGTATGGCGGATACCTCCGCACTGTACTTGGAAGGGAACGTGTGTTGTCAGATTTTGCCGCCGGAAAAACAGATCATCGTTTTGAGTTTCTGCGGAAGAGAAAAGATGGAGGGATGTTCTGGAGCAAAACAAATTTCAGGTTTCATAAGAATCCGGAAAACAAAGATGTGATTGCTTTCTTTTATACCATTGATATGACAGAGCAAAAAATGCAGGAGCAGCTCCTGAGCAAAGTGACCGAGCTGGATTACGAGATCATTTCCGATATCGACATCCGCAATGACGCTTACCAGGTCGTGTCCTTTTGCCCCGGCGTAGAGAACATGATGCCAAAAAAAGGGCGGTTCCAGGCGGAGGCCAGAACGATCGCCGCAACTATTATGGATGAGTCTGAGGGGAGTGAGTATCTCAAAAAACTGGATTTTGTTTATATGCAGAAGGAGTTAGCTGAACATGGCAGCTACAGTTTTATGGCGAAGACATGTGACGGATATGGAAATTACCGGGTTAAGCGGTTTCAGGTCTTTTATATCAGCCGGGAGCTTGGGCGCGTATGCATTGCCCGCACAGATGTCACTGATATCATCAGCCAGGAACAGCAGCAGAAAGAAGCTCTGGCATCCGCTTTAACCGCAGCCAGGCAGGCCAACGCAGCCAAAACAGATTTCCTTTCCCGTATGAGTCATGAAATCCGCACCCCCATGA
Organism: Ruminococcus gauvreauii; assembly: GCF_025151995.1. Taxonomy (NCBI): domain Bacteria; kingdom Bacillati; phylum Bacillota; class Clostridia; order Eubacteriales; family Oscillospiraceae; genus Ruminococcus; species Ruminococcus gauvreauii. Next base: position 154,641 of record NZ_CP102290.1, on the reverse strand, counting down.
ACGCTATTATCGGTATGAGTGCCATCGCTGCTAAGGCCATTGGCAATGATGAGCAGGTTTCGGAGTGCATTTCAAAGATTGGGATTTCCTCCCGTTTTTTACTTTCCCTCATCAATGACATCCTGGATATGAGCCGGATTGAGAGCGGAAAAATGCTTTTGAAAAATGAGAGAATACCCATAGAGGATTTTCTAAGCAGCCTTAGTACTATCTGCTACAGCCAGGCGGCGGCAAAAGATGTGGATTACGAATGCATCACAGACCCAACGATGGATGATTATTATATGGGGGACGCCATGAAGCTGCAGCAGGTCCTGATCAATATCCTGTCCAACGCCATTAAGTTTACCGGTGAGGGAGGCAAAGTCACTTTCTCCGTCGGGGTACACAGGAAAATCAAGAATGGTGCTGAACTGCGTTTTATCATCAACGATACAGGAATCGGCATCGATGAGGAATTTCTCCAGTATATGTTCGAACCTTTTGCACAGGAATCCATGGGCACCACAGCGCTGTATGGAGGCACGGGACTGGGCCTGGCCATTTCAAAGAGTATCGTAGATCTGATGGGGGGAAAGATCATCGTTCGCTCCATCAAGGGAATCGGGTCGGAATTCACCGTGGATGTTCCGGTGGGGATTACGGATGAAGAAATGGTGCGCCGCAGCAGAAAAAAGACAAATCCCAATTTTTCTGCACTGAGGACACTGGTCGTCGATGATGATGTAGCTGTGTGTGAAAGCGCAGTGCTCACACTCAGAGAAATGGGAGTCACTGCGGAATGGGTGGACAGCGGCCAAAAGGCCATCGAACAGGTACGTAAGCTGCATGAGGCTGGCAAATACTACGATATGATCCTCATCGACTGGAAGATGCCTGATATGGACGGCATCGAGACCGCCCGCCGTATCCGTGCTGATGCAGGGCCGGAGGTGACCATCATCATCATGACTGCATACGACTGGTCAAACATAGAGCATGAGGCCAGGATGGCAGGAGTCAACCTGCTGATGAGCAAGCCAATGTTCAAATCCTCCCTGATTTCCGCCTTTTCCAGAGCGCTTGGCGAAAAGGAGGAGACCGGGGCAGAGGACAATTCAGCTCTGTTTGATTTTACCGGCCGCCGGGTTCTGCTCGTCGAGGACAATGCCATCAACACAGAAGTGGCTATGGTCCTGCTGGAGAGTAAGGGCTTTGCTGTGGATACGGCGGAAAACGGATTGCGTGCCATCGAGATGTTCAGTAAGTCCGAAGCGGGCAGTTATGACGCTGTCCTCATGGACATCCGGATGCCCCAGATGGATGGGCTTACGGCGGCCAATAACATCCGGCATATGACCAATGCTGATGCCGGTACGATTCCTATCATTGCAATGACCGCCAACGCCTTTGACGAAGACGTAGAAAAGAGCAAAGCGGCCGGGATGAATGCACATCTGGCAAAACCCATCGAGCCGGAGCGGCTGTTTCAGGTCCTGCATGATTTTATTGCGGGACGGGAGAATGAATAAACCAGGACAGGTCATGCTGAGAGGGGGCAGAAAATGGAGCTGAACAATAAATTGAAAGAGGTTCTTGACAGTATTCCCAGCGGTATGTGCATTTACCGTGTGGAACGGGGGCAGCTTTATCCAATGTATCATAATCCGGCTTTTTTTGATGTGCTTGGGCATAACAATCAATATATTGCCCGTGTCAGGGAAGAGGTGACCTTTCGCTGCGTTCATGAGGATGACCGTGCGGCACTGCAGGAAGGTCTCGCCGGTCTGATTGCCGGCGGTGATACGCTGCGGCACACCTGCAGGATATTTCATGACGGATTTGGCGAATACCGGTGGATATGCATCGAGGGTTCCCGAAGGACCGGATCTGATGGGGGCGAGTTTCTGTATGTGGTCTACAGCGACGTGACGGAGCAGCGGCGCCTGGAACAATACTTTCAGAATACTTTAAAAAATCTTCCGGGCGGTGTGGTAGTGGTCCGCTACGAAGAGGACGGCAGTATCATACCCGAATATATATCAGAAGGACTCGCAGCAACTACAGGGATGTCACTGGAAGATACTTGGAAATTATATCAGAAAGACGCTCTGACAGGAGTCCATCCGGAAGATCTGGAGCATGTGCGCAAGCAGCTGGCAGCGTATTTTGTCAGTGGGAAAAGCCACTGGGAAATCGAGTACAGGCTCCTGAAAGGTTCCGGGGATTATGTGTGGGTGAAGAACACCCTGTCTCTCATCGAGCATGAAGGAGGAGTAAGGAAGATCTATTCCGTCTACAATGATATGACGAAGGAGAGGGAGGAGCGCGCCCGTGTCCGGCAGCAGTATAACGACCTTCTTCTGCGGCATTATCAGAAGTCTGATCCTAATGTTCTTGTGATGGGTCACTGCAATATCACACAGGATCGGATTATACAGATCAGTGATCAGACAGGTGCGCAACTGCTTAAGACGTTTGGTTCTGTCCGTGAGACATTTTTTACCGGTCTGTCAGCTCTGGTGGTGGAGGATGAAGAGCGGCAGGTGTTTCTGAACACGTATCTTGGCGGCCCGGCACTGGCAGCCTATGAACGCGGAGAGACCAAGCAGGTAAAGAACTTCTTTGTCATGCTTCCAAACGAGGAGATCGGCCGGTATGTAAAAGTTGAAATGAGTATGGTGTCCACGCCGGACAGCGGCGACGTCACGGGAATACTGACAGTCATGGATATCACTGAGCAGATAGCTGCAGAACGGGTTGTTCACCAGCTGTCTGTCACAGGCTATGATTTTGTCGCGGATGTGGACCTGAGGAGGGACACATATAAGGTACTGTCCCGGGATGACAATGCCGGCTGTGTGCCGCCGCAGCAGGGGAGTCACTCGCTCTTTGTGGCACAGATGGCAGAATCCAGGGTTGTGCCCAGAGACAGGGAGCAGTATCTGGACAGTCTGAATCCTGATCGTATGTTAGAACGGTTGAAACAGGGGCAGGCCTATACGTTTGCTTTCTCTATGGAAGACGAAAGTGGGGATGTCCGGGCCAAGAATATAACGGTTTCTCCTATTGACCTGAGGCTGGGCAGGGTATGCCTGTCCAGGACGGATATTACCGATTCTATACGGGAACAGCAGCGGCTGCTCAGAGTAATCGCTTATACCTGTGAACTCGCAGGATTCATCGATGCCTCTGCTGGGACCTTAACCATGTATACCAGACAGATGGTCCTGGAAAATCTGCCTCCCCATAACGCGCAGAACTATAACGCCGTGCTGGATAATCTCGTCGGCTATTATGAGACAGCGGCTGAACGTGAGGTCATAAAAAAAATATTTCATCTGGAAACTTTGCTTCGTAAACTGAAAGAAAAGCCGGAGGGCTACGATTTCGTTCTTCCCTATCAGGGGGAGGAAGGTCTGCGGTACAAGCAGGTCAATGTATTGTGGGGAGATCTAAACCATAAGACCGTTTGTATGGTGAGGGCAGATGTGACGGATATGCTGAACACGGAGCGGGCCGCCAAAGCGGAGCTTGAGCGTGCTCTTTTGCTGTCCCGGCAGGCAAGTCAGGCTAAGAGCGACTTCCTGTCGGCAATGAGCCACGACATCCGCACACCTATGAACGCCATCATGGGGATGACTACGCTGGCGAAAGCCAACATCGGCGATCCCTGCCGGGTTCAGGACTGCCTGCAGAAAATATCCGCTTCCTCCAACCATCTGCTGAGCCTGATCAACGATATTTTGGACATGAACCGGATAGAGAGCGCTAAGATCACGTTAAACCGGGAGCGCATTTATCTGCCGGACCTGGTGAAGCAGGTCGGAGAGATTATCATGCCTCAGGCGGACCAGGCAGGGCTGCAATATGATATTCGGCTTGGCCGGATAAGAAACCCTTATTTTTATGGGGATATCCTGCGCATCACTCAGATTCTGATCAATATTCTGGGCAATGCGGTCAAATTCACACCGCGGGGAGGCACCGTGCGTTTTATGGTGGACGAACTTCCGGCAGCGGAGAAAAGTCAATGGGCATGTTACCGCTTCACCATCAGCGACACGGGGATTGGAATGGAGGAAGAGACTCTGACACATCTCTTTGAGCCGTTCGTCCGCAGCCGCGCAGTATCCCGCATGGAAGGGTCCGGACTGGGGCTGAGCATTGTCAAGGGACTGGTCGACCTGATGGAGGGACATATATCTGTGCAGAGTGAGCCAAATAAAGGTACCGCATTCCAGGTCGAACTGAAAGTTGAGACAGCGCCGGAAGGAACAAGTCAGCTGACACCTGAGCTGCAGCCGCTGGATAAAATCGACGGGCATCTCTTTCTGGGACGCCGCTTTCTGGTAGCGGAAGACAATGAGATCAATGCTGAAATCGTCTGCGAGATCCTGGGGATGTGCGGGGCAAAGACTGAGGTCAGAGGCAATGGGGCGCTGGCTGTGGAAGAATTCCGGGCGGCGGCACCCGGGACCTATGACGCCATACTGATGGATATTCAGATGCCGGTGATGGATGGTTATGAGGCAGCCCGGACCATCCGGGCGGATATGAGAGCCGACGCCAGGAGCATTCCCATCATCGCCATGACTGCCAATGCCTTTGAGAAGGACGTGAAGGAGGCTTGGGAAGCGGGGATGGACGCCCATATCGCCAAGCCTCTGGATGTGAACGTTCTGTATGAAAAGCTCACGCAGCTGCTCGATAAATGTGCACAATAGAACAGGTATGTGCAGAGCGCGGCGCCCGAAATATACGACTCCGCGCATAATTCTTATATCACACAAAATTCAGCCGGTTTTTGGGGGAGATCGAGAAATACGAGGGGAAAGCGGAGCAGGGCTTGGCGTAGCAGAAGAATGCTTCAGAAACCACAGGACCTTTCTTTTGTGCGCTTTAAAACAGGATATGAAGAACGAACAAAAATACAGAACAGCACCCCGGTGAAAAAACAGATGCCTGAAGGCATGATTTTCACCGGGGTGCTGCTATTTTGTATCCGAGGGGCTAAAATCCGTCATTTCCCGATAGCCCCCTTTTAAGGTGAATTTACAACGCCGCCTGCATGGGTTCCCTTTACTCATGTCCTTGTGGAACAACAAAAAGCCGGAACCTGCGGACTGATAAAGGATATCTACTTGAAGTTCTCTCTCAAAATGTATATAATGGGAAAGATTAAACCAACAGTATTGCCTCCAGTGACAATGGTCAGGCACAACCCAGATTTTATGGAAGAAAGCACAGAATTTAATTAAGAACGAAAAACTCCTTCATTAAGAAGGAATATGACATAAAATGTAACGGTTCTAAAATCATGAACTATAACCAGACAATGAAAGGAAGAACATGAGAAAATTAGCTTTAAGTGATGAAGTCTTGCTAAAAATCGAGAAACCGGCACGCTATATCGGCAATGAGGTGAATTCGGTCAATAAAGACCCGGATAAGGTAGACGTGCGCTTTGCCATGTGCTTTCCGGACGTGTATGAAATCGGGATGTCACACCTGGGAATTCAGATTCTGTACGACATGTTTAACCGGAAAGACAACATCTGGTGTGAGCGGGTTTATTCCCCGTGGCCTGATCTGGACCGGATCATGAGGGAAGAACATATCCCGCTGTTTGCGCTGGAATCACAGGACCCGGTCAAAGCGTTTGATTTCCTGGGAATCACAATACAGTATGAAATGTGTTACACGAATATCCTGCAGATTCTGGATCTGAGCGGTATTCCGATCGAGGCCCGAAAGAGGACCTGGGATGATCCGATTGTGATCGGCGGCGGTCCGTGTACGTATAATCCGGAACCGCTGGCTCCGTTTTTTGACCTGTTTTATATCGGGGAGGGAGAGACCGTTTACTTTCAGCTGCTGGATCTCTATCAGAATTGCAGGGAAAATGGTGAGCCGAGAGAGGAATTTTTGAAAAAGGCAGCGTCGGTACCGGGAATCTATGTGCCTTCGCTGTACGAACCATCGTATCACGAGGATGGCACACTGGCGTCGTTTACGCCTCTGTGTGAAGAAATTCCGGCAATTATTAAAAAACAGGTTGTTATGGAGCTTTCTGATACATACTATCCGAAAGCACCAGTGGTGCCGTTCATCAAAGCCACGCAGGATCGTGTAGTACTTGAGATTCAGAGGGGGTGCATCCGCGGATGCCGTTTCTGTCAGGCTGGCATGATATACCGGCCGACCAGGGAACGGGATGTGGAATATCTGAAAAATCTTGCGAAAGAACTGCTGAAAAATACTGGACATGAGGAGATATCTCTGAGTTCCCTGAGCTCCAGCGATTATTCGAAACTGCAGGAACTCCTGGAATTCCTGATTCAGGAGTGCAGCAGGACAAAGGTCAATATTTCGCTGCCTTCTCTTCGGATCGATGAATTCTCACTGCAGGCCATGGAAAAGGTTCAGGATGTAAAGAAAAGTTCGCTTACTTTTGCGCCGGAGGCAGGTACACAGCGTCTGCGGGATGTCATCAATAAAGGACTGACGGAAGAGGACATACTGAACGGAGCGGGTGCCGCATTTGAAGGCGGCTGGAATAAGGTAAAGCTTTACTTTATGCTGGGACTGCCGACTGAGACGGAAGAAGATCAGAAAGGCATCGCACACCTCTCGGAGAAGATCGCAGAGCGGTACTATGAGATTCCCAAAGACAGAAGGAACGGAAAATGCCAGATTACGGTGAGTACTTCCTTCTTCGTTCCGAAACCATTTACGCCGTTTCAGTGGGCGGCGATGTGTCCGCAGGAAGAATACCTGAACCGGGCAAAGACCGTGCGGGAAGAAATCCGTGCACAGCTCAATCAGAAGAGTATCAAATACAACTGGCATGAGGCAGATGTGACGGTATTGGAAGGACTGCTGGCGCGCGGAGACAGACGCTGTGCAAAAGTCATACAGAAAGCTTATGAGAAGGGCTGTATTTTTGATGCCTGGAGCGAATTCTTTCACTATGGACACTGGCAGGAGGCTTTTGAAGAGACGGGTTTGGATCCTGATTTTTATACAATGCGGGAACGGACAGAGGACGAACGATTCCCCTGGGATTTTATCGATGCCGGCGTTGATAAATCGTTTCTGCTGAGAGAATGGAATCATGCGCGGTCAGAGAAAGTGACCCCAAACTGCAGAACACAGTGTTCGGGATGCGGCGCAAATGTTTACCAGGGAGGAGTCTGTATTGAAAGTAAGAGTTAAATTTGAGAAAAAAGGCGCGATGAAATTCATTGGGCATCTGGATATGATGCGTTATTTTCAGAAGGCGATCCGGCGCGCCGGAATTGATGTCGCTTATTCTGAGGGGTTCAGCCCCCATATGATCATGTCATTTGCCGCACCGCTCGGAGTCGGAGTGACCAGCAGCGGTGAGTACTTTGATATGGAAGTACAAACGCCCCTGTCTACGGCGGACTTCGGGAGGCGTTTTAACGCCGTGATGGCTGAGGGAATCAGAGTAATGAGCGTCCGCGAGATTCCGGATCAGAAAGCGAGCAAGGCGATGTCGCTGGTGGCTGCCGCAGACTATTATGTGGACTTTCGGGAGGGCCGGGAACCATCACAGAATTACAGAGAACGGATTTCCGGTTTTATGGCACAGCGTTCCATTATGGTGATGAAAAAAACGAAGCGGAGTGAACAGGAAACGGATATTCGGCCGCTGATTTACCGGTTTGAACTGATCGACGGACGCATTTTCATGCAGCTTGCAACGGGAAGCGTGCATAACTTAAAGCCTGAGCTTGTGATGGAGACATTCTACCGTTATATGGGGGAAGAAGTTTTGCCGTATGCCTGGATGGTCCACCGGGAAGAGGTCTATGCAAATACAGGAGATGAGCAGCATCTGAAACTGGTTTCTCTGGAAAGCCTGGGTAAGATCATTGAGTAAGAAACTGATACTGACCGGTTTTCCCATCCACGATACGATGTGCCGGGTCATGGCAGTTATGGATGAGACAGGTGTTGTGGAGCTTCAGGTTCACCCCTGTCAGGACGATACCATACTGGGCAATATCTATATTGGAAAAGTAAACAAGGTAATGCCGGAAATCAAAGGCGCATTTGTGGATATCAAGCCGAATGTTCCCTGTTATCTTTCGCTGGAAGAAGAGGGGATGGAGGGCCTGAGGGCAGGAGATGAACTTTTAGTGCAGGTAGAGCAGGAGGCGCTGAAATCAAAAGTGCCGAAAGTCACAGCGAATCTCAGCCTGGCGGGGAAATTCATGGTGGTCACGCTCGGAAGAAAAGAGCTTGGGATCTCCTCAAGGCTGGACAGGGAGGTCCGCCGCAGCCTGAAAAAATGGATGGAGCCGTATAAAAGAGAGGACTGCGGTGTGATCATACGGACCAACGCTGCAGGCGCATCGAAAGAGGAAGTATTAAAAGAGCTGTTTGAACTGTATCAGAGGATGGATACCGTATTGCTGAAAGGCCGGACGCGTACCTGCTATTCACTGGCAGAACAGGCAGTTCCGTACTACATCCGGGAACTGAAAAATCAAAAGGACGGAGATCTTGAAAAGATCATCACGGATATACCGGAAATCCATGAAAATATTCTCGGCTATCTGACTGCGTATCAGCCGGAAAAATCGCAGATGCTTCAGTTCTACGAAGACAGGATGCTCCCGCTGTACAAGCTATTTTCATTGGAAAAGGAAGTCTCTGACGCATTGAGGCAGAAAATCTGGCTGAAGAGCGGGGGTTTTCTGGTGATTCAGCAAACGGAGGCGTTTGTCGCGATCGACGTAAACAGCGGTAAATTCAGCGGAAAAAAGAAAGCCTCTGAAACCTACCGGAAAATCAATCTCGAAGCAGCCAGGGAGATTGCCAGGCAATTGCGCATTCGCAATTTGTATGGTATTATTTTAGTTGATTTTATAAATATGGACAATCCGGACCACCAGGATGAACTGCTGCATGTGCTGTCAGCCTGCTGCAGAAAAGATCCGGTCAGGACGAACGTTGTAGATATGACGCGTCTGCAGATTGTCGAGATCACGAGAAAAAAGACCAGGAAATCCCTGCACGAACAAATCGGTACATTAAAAGGTGCCAAGGAGGGCTACGTATGAACAAGGTTGCGGTTGTTACGGACAGCAACAGCGGTATAACACAGGATGAAGCAAGGGCACTGGGGATCCGTGTCATTGCCATGCCTTTTTTTATCAATGGGCAGATTCACTATGAGGATATTGATCTGACACAGAAACAGTTTTATGAACACCTTGCAGAAGACATTGATGTGTCGACCTCCCAGCCGTCACCCGGTGAAGTAATGGAGCTGTGGGACGAATTGCTGAGAGAATATCATGAGGTTGTTCATATCCCTATGTCGAGCGGACTCAGTGCGACCTGTGCGACGGCGACGGCGCTTGCGATGGAGGATGCCTATGCGGGAAAGGTCCATGTCGTTGATAATCAGAGGATATCGGTGACACAGCGTCAATCCGTCATGGATGCGCTCGGATTGGCTGAAGCCGGGATGAATGGAGTACAGATTAAAGAAGTTCTGGAGAATGAGAAATTTGAGTCAAGCATCTACATTATGGTTGACACGCTGAAATACCTGAAAAAAGGCGGCCGCATCACGCCTGCTGCGGCTATGATCGGTACCGTTCTGAATCTGAAACCAGTGCTGCAGATTCAGGGGGAAAAGCTGGACGCTTATGCAAAAGTGCGCGGTCAGAAACAGGCGAAAAAAACCATGCTGGACGCCATGAAAAAAGACTTTGATACTCGCTTTGCGGATGCCGCAGCCAGACGAAAGATGCACCTGGCAGTTGCGCATACGGCAAATGAAGACGAAGCGATACGCTTTAAACAGGAAATTGAAGAAGCGTTTCCAGGCATTGATGTGATTGTTAATCCGCTTTCTCTCAGCGTAGCCTGCCATATCGGCCCGGGATCGCTGGCGATTGCTTCATCCAAAAAGATTGGGGCGGGGGTTTAAATGCTGAAAAAGAAACTTCCGGATATGGACCTGATGCAGATTGCGCGGTCGGGTCAGTGTTTTCGGATGGAGGAAAAGCAGGAGGGGATATATGCTCTCGTGGCTTTCGGGAAGTATCTGGAGATCGGACAGGAAGGGGATGTGTTTTCCTTTTCGTGTTCAGAGCAGGAGTTTCAGGAGATCTGGAGAAACTATCTGGATCTGGATACGGACTATGGAATAATAAAAGCATCCGTGGATCCCGGTGACCCATACCTCACCGAGGCTGCAAGGCTTGGATGGGGCATAAGAATACTGAGACAGGAACTCTGGGAAATGATCATTACCTTTCTGATATCCCAGAACAATAATATCAGCAGAATCAGGAGAAGCATAGAACTGTTGTGCAGAACTCTGGGTGAGGACAGGACTGCGGAGAACGGAAGACAGTACGATACCTTTCCGGGACCAGAAGCCATTGTGCGGGGCGGTATGGCAGTGCTGAAAACGCTGGGACTTGGCTACCGTGACAAATATGTTTACCGCACAGCGCAGGCCGTTCTGGAGGGAACACTGAACCTGGAAGAACTGAAACGTGCAGACTACGAAGAGGCTCACAGAAGGCTGACAGCACAGTACGGCATCGGCAGGAAAGTGGCGGATTGTATCTGTCTGTTTGGACTTTATCATATAGAAGCCTTCCCCATCGACACCCACGTGAAAAAAATCCTGGAGGTTCATTATCCCCTGGGATTTCCCCATGACAAATACAGAGGATACGGGGGAATACTCCAGCAGTATATGTTCTACAATGATCTGAACGAAAAACTGTACAGAACTGCGAGGATTGTTGTATGAGAACCGTAAAAAATGAAAAATACAGGAAGAATTTCTTGACGAAAGGACACGCCTGTGGTATTATCATAGAGTATGCCGCACAGAGAGGTTATAAGTGTTCCGCTTCAGGAACCACCATATCTGGCGAGTAATGATAATAGGAGGTGCCATATGTACGCAATTATTGCAACAGGTGGTAAACAGTACAAAGTAGCCGAAGGCGATATCATTAGAGTGGAAAAGCTTGGTGCAGAAGCTGGTGAAACTGTTACATTTGAAGATGTACTTGCAGTGAACAACGATGGGTTAAAAGTTGGTTCCGATGTAGCAAATGCAAGCGTAACTGCTTCTGTCATTGAGAACGGAAAAGCTAAAAAAGTCGTAATCTATAAGTACAAAAGAAAAACTGGTTATCACAAGAAAAACGGTCACAGACAGCAGTTTACAAAAGTTAAGATTGAAAAAATCAACGCTTAATTGTTAAACTGTGATGATTGAGATTACGATTTTTGTGAACAATAACAGGTGTATCGGTATTGAATCAAAAGGACATGCCGGCTACGGCGCGCACGGCAATGATATTGTATGTGCAGCAGTTTCGGCGCTGACGATTAATACACTGAATTCCATCGAGACGTTTACGGAAGATGATTTCGAAGGCGGACAGGACGATGGGTATCTGGAATTTCATCTGACACAGCCGGTGAGTGACAGAGCACAGCTGCTGCTCGATTCTCTGGTGCTGGGGCTTCGTGAAATCCGGAAAAATTATGGAAATAAGTTTATAGAGATAACAACGAAGGAGGTGTAAGGACATGTTGAATATGAACCTTCAGTTATTCGCACATAAAAAAGGTGTTGGTTCTACAAAGAACGGCAGGGATTCTGAATCCAAGAGATTAGGTGCAAAAAGAGCCGATGGACAGTTTGTAAAAGCAGGCAATATCCTTTACAGGCAGCGCGGAACAAGAATTCATCCAGGTGTGAATGTAGGACGCGGTAAAGACGATACACTGTTTGCATTGACAGATGGTGTTGTAAGATTCGAAAGAAAAGGAAGAGATAAGAAACAGGTTTCTATCGTTCCAGTATCAGAGTAATACTTAGGGGGCTTCAAATCACATCGGTTTGAAGCCTTTTTATCTATTCCCACAGAAGTGGAGGAAAATATGTTTGCAGACAGAGCGAAAATAATCATCCGGTCAGGAAAAGGCGGAGACGGTCACGTGAGTTTCCGAAGGGAGCTTTACGTTCCGAACGGAGGCCCGGACGGCGGAGACGGAGGAAAAGGCGGGGACGTCATTTTCGAAGTTGATGAAGGTATGAATACCCTGACGGATTATCGACATAAAAGAAAATTTTATGCACAGAGCGGAGAAGAGGGCGGCAAACGCCGCTGCCATGGAAAAGACGGCACGGATATCGTATTAAAAGTTCCGGAGGGAACCGTGATCATGGAAGCACAGAGCGGAAAGGTCATCGCGGATATGTCCGGGGACAACAGACGTCAGGCAGTACTGCGCGGAGGCAGGGGCGGAAAGGGAAATATGCATTATGCGACTGCTACGATGCAGGCACCGAAGTACGCACAGCCGGGTCAGGATGCACAGGAACTCGAGGTACGTCTGGAGCTTAAGGTCATCGCGGATGTCGGGCTGATCGGATTTCCGAATGTCGGAAAGTCTACACTGCTGTCACGCGTGACGAATGCACGGCCCAAAATAGCTAATTATCATTTTACGACCATTAACCCGAATCTCGGGGTTGTGGATCTGGACGGCTGCAGCGGTTTTGTCATAGCGGATATACCAGGGCTGATCGAGGGGGCGTCAGAGGGCGTCGGTCTCGGTCATGAATTCCTGAGGCATATCGAGCGCACACGCGTGATGATCCACGTGGTGGACGCGGCGTCTACAGAGGGACGGGATCCCGTAGATGATATCTATAAGATCAATGAGGAGCTTCGGGCTTACAACCCGGAGATTGCAAGACGGCCTCAGGTGATTGCGGCAAATAAAACAGATGTGATCTATGCAGACGGTGAGAATCCGCTGGAACGCCTGAAGAAAGAATTTGAACCGCAGGGAATTGCAGTATTCCCCATATCCGCTGTCAGCGGACAGGGAATATCTGAGCTTTTGTATCATGTTCAGCATATGCTGGATAACATTGAGAAAAAACCGGTTGTATTTGAACAGGAATTCTTCCCCGAGGACGTACTCATCACGGAGAATCTTCCGTTTACCGTGGAAAAAGCTGAAGATGATACACATACGTTCATCGTGGAAGGCCCCAAGATTGAAAAAATGCTTGGTTATACAAATCTGGATTCCGAAAAAGGGTTTGCATTTTTCCAGAAGTTCCTGAAAGACGGAGGAATCCTGAAGGAACTGGAAGCCGCCGGAATCGAGGAAGGCGACACTGTCCGGATGTACGGTTTTGAGTTTGATTATTACAAATAGGAGTAAGTATGACGAGTAAACAAAGAGCGTATTTAAAGGGGCTGGCCATGACAATGGACCCGATCCTGCAGATTGGAAAATCGACCCTGACACCGGAAAACACTTCATCTGTGGCTGAAGCGCTGGAGGCACGGGAACTGATCAAGATCAACGTACTGAAAAACTGTATGGATGATCCGAAAGCGTTAGCTCAGGTTCTGGCGGAACGCACCCAGTCGGAAGTTGTTCAGGTGATTGGCAGAAAAATCGTACTCTATAAAGAGGGCAGGGACGATAAGAAAAAGATTGAACTGCCCCGGAGATAAGGCTTATGCAAAAAGAACAGAAAATCGGTATCATGGGAGGGACCTTTGACCCGATTCACGTGGGACACTTGATTCTGGGAGAGACTGCATATGAGCAGTTTGGACTGGAAAAAGTTCTTTTTCTGCCGGCGGGTAATCCGCCGCACAAGAAAAACCGCCGGGGCCGTGCGACTGACGAGCAGCGTGTGGAGATGGTTGCCCGTGCGATCTCGGATAATCCTCATTTTGAGCTGTCGCTTGTGGAAATGAATGAGGATGGGTATACGTATACGTTTCGTACGCTTGAACGGTTGAATGAGGAATACCCGGAAAATGAATACTATTTTATCATTGGTGCGGACTCACTGTTCAATTTTGAGACATGGAAAGAACCGGAAAGAATCTGTGCGGCAGCCAGAATCGTTGTGGCGACGCGGGATCACACAATGGATGAGAAAATAGTAGCTGAGATGACGCGGCTTTCAAAGAAATACGGCGGCAGTTTCCTGAAGCTGGACAGCCTTAACATTGATGTCTCATCTCAGATGCTGCGCTCATGGATTGAGGAAGAACGTACGATAAAGTATTATGTACCGAACCGGGTAATTGATTATATCTATGAAAACCGGATTTACCGGTAAGTAATAAGAGGTGACATCGTGGCAGAACAAAAGCATGATTTAATAAAGCTGGAAAGAAAATTGAAAAATTATCTGGACCGTCAGCGTTTCCAACATACGATGGGCGTGATGTACACAGCTGCGTGTATGGGTATGGTTCACGGCGGGGATCCCGCTAAGCTGCAGCTTGCGGGGCTTCTGCATGACTGCGCGAAATGTATTCCGGATGAAAAGAAACTGCGGCTGTGCGGTAAATTCGGAATTACACCATCTCACTATGAGACGACTCATCCATACATGCTGCACGCAAAACTGGGTGCTCATCTTGCGAAAAAGAAGTTTGATATCCGCGACCCGGAAGTACTTTCTGCGATTACGTGGCACACTACGGGAAAGGCGGCTATGACGGTCCTGGAAAAAATTATTTATATTGCAGATTACATCGAACCTGGACGAAATAAAGCCCCGCGGCTGGAGGAAATCCGTAAAATGGCATTCAGAGATTTGGATGAATGTATGTATATGATCCTCCATGACACGCTGACTTATCTGAGAACAGTTGAGAAGGAAATTGATACTGTCACGGAAAGTGCATATGAGTATTATTGTAATCTGCATAATCAGGGATGAAGGAGAAAAAAATGACGGGAAAAGATATGGCAAAAACCGCCTGCCTGGCGTTGGAAGATAAAAAAGCAGTGGATATCAAAGTGATCGACATCGAGAAGGTGTCCACGCTTGCTGATTATTTCATCATTGCGAGCGGAACGAACCGCAATCAGGTCCAGGCTTTGGCTGAAAATGTAGAAGAGATGCTGGAGAAAGCAGGATATCGTCCGAAACAGATCGAGGGTTATCAGAATGCAAACTGGATTCTGATGGATTACGGCGACCTGGTGATTCACATTTTCGATGAAGAAAACCGTTTGTTCTATGATCTGGAGAGAATCTGGAGAGACGGAACATCCGTTTCAGTAGCTTCGCTGGAAGACTGATGAAGAGAATGCCGTTTCATGACTGGTATCAGTTATGGGACGGTATTTTTTCACGCATCTCTTAGACCGCTGCGTTACGCATGGTGAGCAGATATGATACAATGAAAGCGGGTGGTAACAGAAACCATAGAAAAAAGACAGGGAGCATCCTGTTCGTACACAGCAGAGCCTTGACAGAAAAAATCAAAGGTAAATAAGGACCATGCAAAAGATGCAGGAGCAAAGGGTGCGGAAATCATTGAAGATAGCCGCACCCTTTGCTCCTGTATTTTTGGATTTTATCAGGACTTCATAAATCTCATCACACCGACTACTTTTCCAAGGATTTCAAGTCCTTCTTCTACGATGATGGGATCCATCTCATCATTTTCGGGCTGCAGTCGGTAATATCCGTTCTCTTTATAAAATGTTTTGACAGTTGCTGAATCATCGATCAGGGCAACAACCATATTTCCGTTGTCAGCTGTGTGCTGACTCTGTACCAGCACGTAATCCCCGTCGAGAATTCCTGCATTGATCATACTCTCACCGTGGATTTCCAGGATAAATGCATCGGATTTCGGCATATGTTCAGCAGGAATCGGAAAATAATTCTCAATATTCTCCACCGCAAGTATAGGTTCACCGGCAGCCACACGTCCCACAACAGGAACATTGACCATCTCACAGCGTGCTGTGTTGAAATTATCGTCCAGAATTTCGATCGCGCGCGGTTTAGTAGGGTCTCTGCGGATATAACCGTTCTTTTCCAGCGTTTCCAGATGGGAATGAACGGAGGATGTTGACTTCAGATTGACAGCCTCGCAGATCTCACGGACCGCAGGAGGAAATCCGCGGTTGATGATTTCACTTTTTATGTAATCGAGAATTTCCTGTTGTTTTTTGCTTATCTTACCATAGGCCATATACACTGCCCTCCATGTTTTTTATTGCCTCTATCATAGCATATAAGTACACAGATTGCAAACAGATATTCGGAATGTCTGTTCGAAAAACAACTTGACAAACGTTTGTTCTGGATAGTATAATGACAATACAGAACAAATGTTTGGAACATATATTTGCATGGACTTGTACAAATGAGGGAGGTCATTATATGAAGAGGAGAAGACGTACGAGAAACAGAAGAAGAATCCAGCTGACTGTGACCGCAGTATCCTTTCTGATACTAAGTGCGGCACTGATTCAGTTCAGCGCAGATAACATTGGTGCGCAGAGTGATATTTCCAGGATTACCTATAAATATTATACCAGTCATTATGTTGAGCGCGGAGAAAGCCTGTGGAGTATTGCGCAGCAGTATATAACAGATGATTATGGATCGGTAGACGCATATATTTCAGAAATCAGGGAGATCAATGGCCTTAATGGGACAAAACTTCAGCAGGGAAGTCATATTTGTGTGCCGTATTATTCAGCAGAACATCATTGATCTCCGGTTAATCTTACGTTAAAAACCCGGATATGGCGCTTGGGCTACATAACAGAATTATGTGAACCTGCAGGCGCGTATCCGGGTTTCATTTATGAGATGAGCTTCAGGATCAAAAAGAAGATGATCGGTACCAGCAAAGCCGGTAGCATATTCAGTGTCTTGCAGTCTTTGATTTTCAGGATGGCCAGACCAGACGCGGCAATTAAAAATCCTCCGACGATAGTGATCTCCGTCATAAGGGAGTCTGTAAGGAAATTCTGCAGGTATGTGGCACACAGATAGATCAGGCCCTGCCAGCAGAATAGAACAGGAGCTGCGAGTGTCATACCGATTCCGTATGTGGAAGCGAGCACTGTGGAAGTGACAAAGTCAAGAGTTGCATTTGTAAAAAGAAAAGTATGATCACCGTACAGAGCGCTCTGTATTGGACTCAAAATGGACAGGCTGCCAATACAGTAGAGCAGGATTCCGGTAGAGAGACCCTGGCCAAGCTCGGATTTCCCGAGGCGTCCCACCAGTCGGTTGAATCTTCCGTCGATATTGAGAACCGTACCGGCCAGACAGCCGAGCGCAAGGCTTACGATAAAAAGCACAGGATAGCTGCTGTCAGGCATATTTCCGACGATGGAATTGATACCAAGTCCTACGGCAGCCAGACCCATGGCGTTGTACAGAGCCCCCTGATATTTTTCATGGATTCCTTTTTTTAGTGCACTTCCAAGCACGCTTCCCAGGAGAATAGTTCCGGTGTTTACGATTGTACCTAACATAAGAGTTTCCTTTCTTTTGCATACCGTGGCTGACGGGGGATGTGAGCACCGCAACCAATGGCAAGATATCTATTTGATAAAAGAATAAACCCTCCAGTAAGGGGAGAGTCAATAGGATTGTATTTTGCCGCGCCGATTTCCTGCAGAAAGGACCCGGGGAGATATGAAGTTATCCCTCCGGATATTACCTGTCAGAAGAGGTGACGGGTATCTGTATTTCCGTCACAAACTGATCCGTATCATCCGTCATTCCATAATCGATCAGCGTGATTTCTACGGAATTTCCCGAGAGGACCAGATTGCTGCTTTGCATGTGTTCCAGGAGCCGATGGTAATAGACAGAAGACTGCGTATGTGTGCCGGGAAATCGTATGGTAAGGTATTTTCCGGCAGGCAGTGATGCGTCGGGCTGTCTCGGATCTTCCGGTTCCAGCATCAGAAAGATACCGGAAAAATTCGAAAAATCAGAGTCACGAATGGATGTTTCCGAGATGGAAACGCCAATCTTTCCAAGAAATATATCAGATTGTATCCGACAGGCTTTTTCCAGCTCACGGATGGGATACTCCAGATCATCTGTCACCGGAAATTCTTTTTTCAGAAAAAAGACGGGACGTTCCGGATATGATTTCAGCAGTATATGATCCAGAGTACAGTTTCTGGCATCTTCGATCTGGCTGATTCTCGATGATAATTTTTTCTCTATTGTCTGCAGCCTGTGCATCTGTATCCGGATCTCTTCCTGCTGAGATTTCAGGATCTGTATCATAGTGTCAGTATCCTTGCTTTGGAAGAAATAAGATATTCGCTCCAGCGGTACCTGCAGCGCTTTCAGGTACATAATTGTGTTGAGGCGTTCAAACTGCCGGGTAGAGTAGTAGCGGTAGCCGGTTTCCGGGTTGACTTTTTCCGGTTTTAAAAGTCCGGTCTCATCATAATACCGCAGAGTTTTGACATTGATATCAAACAGTCGTGCGACTTCGCCAATACTGAATAAGTCCTTCATGCGTGTGCTCCTGCTGCGGTGAAAAGTGTCCCGGCTTTACCGCCTCTGATGATCTCGTACAGTCCCATATGATACCTCCGTTATAATGTATGCCCTGAAGAGGGCAGTTCCCAATAATTTTTGTTGTGAAAATCCTTGAATTCTGTCTGTATATAATGTAGCATAAATTTTAAGATTACAAAAGTGAATAGTTTCCGGATCATGTCGAAAAGCTGGAGATACATATAAATATTGGCAGACAGCAAAAGACTGTACCAGAGAGAGGAGTAAAAGAATGCGGGATCCACAGAAAACCATAGGAAATCTGATTGATAAACAGGGAGTCTCATTTATCAGCTCCGTGGACGGGGAGGGTTTTCCGAATACGAAAGCGATGCTTCCGCCGCGTAAGCGAGAAGGAATCCGGGTTTATTATTTTACGACGAATACATCATCCATGCGTGCTGCACAGTTTAAAGAAAATTCAAGAGCATGTATCTATTTTTGCGACAGACGCTTTTTCAGGGGCGTCATGCTGATTGGAACTATGGAAGTCCTGGAGGACAGTCAGAGTAAAGAAATGATCTGGCAGGAGGGTGATACCATGTATTACCCGGAGGGAGTCACCGATCCGGATTATTGTGTATTGCGATTTACAGCCGAGCGGGGGCGATATTACAGCAATTTTAAAACAGAAGATTTTGAAATAGAATAGGAGGCCGGGATATGGAGTGGAAAGATAATAAATGCCGATGCAGTTGGGCAAATCCGAAGAATGAGCGTTACATACGATACCACGACGATGAGTGGGGTGTTCCGGTCTATGATGATCAAAAGCTGTTTGAGATGCTGATTCTGGAATCTTTTCAGGCGGGGCTGACGTGGGAGTGTGTTCTCAATAAGCAGGATGCGTTCCGGCAGGCGTTTGATCAGTTTGACCCGGAAAAAGTCTGTCGCTATGATGAGGAGAAGATTGCTGCCCTGCAGAATAATTCTGACATTATCCGCAACAGATTAAAAATAAAGGCTGCAGTGAATAATGCTAACGTGTTCAGAGAGATACAAAAGGAGTATGGGAGCTTTTCAGATTACCTGTGGCACTGGACAGAGGGAGCGGTAATCTATGAGAAAGGGGCAGCTAACTCCGCTCTGTCGGATGCGGTTTCCAGTGACTTGAAAAGGCGCGGCATGAAATTTGTGGGTACGACAATCATCTATGCGTATATGCAGGCGGTCGGAATCATCTATTCCCACGAGGAGGGCTGTTTTCTGGAACACAGAGACTGATACGCAAAGGAGTAATGAACCGCCCCCTTCACGACATCTTCTCTTTAGGTGTTCCCTCAAATATGATATAGCCGCCTTTATCACCGCCGGTTGGTCCGAGATCGATGATCCAGTCGCTGTTGCGGATCAGCTGCTGGTTGTGTTCGACTACGACGACTGTATTACCGTTATCTGCCAGACGGTTGAGAAGTACAAGAAAATGCTCAACATCCTTTGGGTGAAGCCCGGCAGTGGGTTCATCCAACAGATATAGATTACGTGTTTCAGACGAGCTGCCGATCAGTTCTCTGGCAAGCTTCAGCCGCTGACATTCACCGCCGGACAGGGTGACGAGAGACTGTCCCAGCAACAGGTATCCCAGTCCGACATCCTGAAGCAGTGCCAGGGTTTTTCTGATTCTTTGGTGTTCTGCAAATATTTCAAGAGCCTCATTGACTGAGAGACTCAGGACGTCTCTGATTGAGCAGTCTTTGTACGTCACAGCCAGAACAGCGGGTTGAAACTGATTACCGCGGCAGACTGGACATACAACATCTGTGTTTGCAAAAAACAGCATGTTATTGTTCACGCGGCCGAGACCTTCACAGTTTTCGCATCTGCCGCCGGGGGAGTTGAAGGAGAAATATTTTGCAGTGAATCCGGCTTTTTTTGCGGCCTGTGTTCCTGCAAAGACCGATCGAATGTCGGTGTAAACTTCTGTATATGTCGCTGTATTGGAGCGCTTCATTCTGGTAATGGAAGACTGTTCAATCTTTATGATTCTGTCAAATTGCTCCAAGCCGATTACACGGTTATGTTCAAAATCCGGCAGCCCCCGAGCGAGGACCCCGAAGATGAGCGTTGATTTTCCGGAACCGGAGGGTCCGGTGACAGAAGTAATGCAGCCGGTGGGAACAGAGACGGAGACTTTTTTTAAATTGTATTTGTCAGCGTCCTCTATCCGAATAGTCCCGGTTCTTTTTCGAAAGACTGTTTTGCCGGGTGTCGGGGAGCGCAGATAACTGCCTGTCACGGAATTTTTTTGCTGTTTTATTTCTTTCAGTGTTCCGGTTGCGATTACTTCACCGCCATATCTGCCGGAACCAGGTCCCATATCGATGATATAATCTGCTGCCTCCATGACATCTACATCATGTTCAATGACAAGTACGGTATTCCCCAGGTCACGCAGCTTTTTTAGAATCGCGATCAGTCCTGCGGTATCCCGGGGATGCAGTCCTGCGGTCGGCTCGTCCAGGATATAGATTATGCCCGAAAGTTCAGAATCCAGTGCCGCCGCCAGTCGCAGCCTTTGCAGTTCGCCGCCGGACAAAGTGATCGTCTGCCGGTCGAGAGACAGGTAGCCGAGTCCGACATTGATAAAACGGACGAGTTTGGTCTTGATATCCAGAAGATACGCGTTAACAAATTCCGACTGCTGTTCGGATAGAGAATCTGCCAATTCCGAAACCCACTGGTACAGTTTTTCCAGAGAAAAGACGGAGAGTTCCGGAAGGCGTGTTCCATTAACCGTAATACTTCGGCTGAGCTTACAGAGCCTTTCGCCTTCACAATCAGGGCATGTTGTCACATCAAAGTATGCTGAAAGCTTAGAGACATCTCCGCCCTTTTCGGATAGCCGCCGCCACAGTATGGGCAGTACACCCTCGAATCTTCCGGAGGCGGCATTTCTGGGAGGATTCAGATCTGGAAATGCCCGCCTGAGAGTGTCACTTTCCACGCCTTCGTATAAAATGGTTTTTTCCATACTGCTGAACTGGCGGACGGGGATACCGGTGGGAACCGGGAGGTTATAGTGCGCAAAAGCCTTATAAAGGACAGAAGTCTGATATCTGCCGTATTGTTTTTCCCAGTATCGTACGGCACCGTCTTCCAGGGACAGCTTCTCGTCCACGACACAGTCTTTTTTTATCGTATGGATGTATCCAAGTCCCTCACAGGCTGGACAGGCGCCTTCCTTTGTATTGAAGGAGAAGTGAGTGCGCGTGATCTTATCCATCCGCCTGCCGCATTTGCTGCAGTACATGTACACATAAAAATCATTTCCCGCCTTTTTTACTTCTTCCCTGCAGTCAGCTGAAGATATGACTGTACCGCAGTGCGGACAGTTTCGAACACCAAGCTTCTCAAAGATCATTCTCAGATCGGTATAAACATCTGTCTGCGTTCCCACAGTTGAGCGAATATTCTTGTTCGCGTCTGTCTGAGAAATCAAAATTGCCGGAGATGTGCCCTGTATCCGTTCTACCTTCGGTTTTTGGATTCCCTGAAAGGACATCGCTTCCAGATACTGCCTTTGGCATTCCTGAAACAGAACATCAACCAGCAATGTTGATTTGCCAGAACCGGAGAGTCCTGTAAAAACTGCGAGTGTATGTTTCGGTATTTTCAGGGATATGTTCTTCAGGCAGCCTTCATGAGCGCCGGTAATCTTGATGTGATCCATGCTTTGCCTCCGTTTGTGTTTGCCACGTTTTCTTTTATTATACAATATTTTGCCTGCGGATGGTACAGGCAGTTACATGCTGCGGAAGGAGACTGAGTCCGCTGGTTCCACAAAGTGAAGACTCAGGCCATGAGAGTGTTTTCAATGAAGACGATGATGAGTGCTACATCACGCTGCAGCATGATATGACGAAACAGCACTATATCTCATTTGTAGCCTGTGCGGCGTACGACAGGATGATGTTTCTGAAATTGTATCCTGAGCAGGCTGCAGAGGTACGATTTCCGAACATGTATGGCGGAGATCTCTATTTTTACTGCAGCGAACACGGTCTTTTTAAGAGGGCCGGACATTTAAAAAACGGTTGAGGAGCAGATTGCTTTTCAACCGTTTTCTAATAAGATCAGATCTTTTGTGATTGCTGATAAAGCCGCCAGCTCATCAGAACAATCCAGACATAAGCCAGGGTTTTGGGGATCATCAGAGCCCCGATGGCGGGCAGTATACCGCTGAATAACACGACCGGAAGGTAGAAGCCGAAAGAAAGCGCGACTGCCAGCGGCATAAATCGAAAGATGCTGTCGGCTGATTTCCGGGCCTCCTGTGCAAAGATGACGATGATGATGATTCCCATGACGGCAAAAGGAATATTACGCAGAATTCCGAACGTGAGAGGCTGGTGGTAGACAAACCAGTCATTTTGCGGTAACAGACATAATGCAATTCTAATGATTGAAAGTATCCACATTGTGATTGTAAGGTTTTTTCTTTCCTTAATCTGATACCGGTCACGCCAGATATAATACAGAAGCAGGTAAAAAATCGTCATGGTAATGGAAGTAATAAATTTCCCGAGTCCCAGTGCGGCGGCATTTGCCTCCAGACCTGAGGTCCAGAGCGCATAGGAACGCGGAATAAGGTGAAAGGAATCACCCGCACCCAGAAGGGCGGTCATCCATCCAGCCTTTTTGATCAGAGGATTTTTCCCCTTGATCAGCATGATCAGTCCGGTAGATAATGCAAAACATAAATATAAAACATCGAAAACAGTTTCTGCGATTGCCTGTGCCATAATCATTTCTCCTCTCAGTCTAATAGATGGTTCGTTCTACGATTGCTGTCAGAATAACAATGTCATTTGCCTTCATTCTCAACAGCAATGTCATGTTCATCATAATGAAACGCGCGAATTGTTCCATGGTAAAGGTTTCGTCCCAGGCATCCTTACGTATGTACGGATCCTGTTCCATTTGCCGGATCAGAGTTTTTTCCAGTGTGTCCTGCATGGATGTCATTCTCTGCTGACCGGCTGTCTCGATATTGCTCAGGCTGCCCATGAGTTTTCCGGCGGAACGGTCTATTTTCTCCTTTAAGAACCTAAAGATTTCTTCCAGCTGTCCGCAAAACGAATCGGCTGTTATTGCGGTGCACATTTCGGACAGTGTCTGCTTCCAGTATTCTTCTGTCAGTGCGAGAAGAATTTCATCCTTGCTGGAAAAGTAGTTGTAGACGGTACCCGTAGCAACTCCGGCCTTTTTCGCAATAGAGCGAATGCTGAGGGCATCGATGCCGTCTGAATCTGCGGTGCTGCGCGCGCAGGAAAGCAGCGTATCACGCATCGTATCATCTTTTCTTCGCATGGAACGTCTCCTTTCTATATGATGATAAATGAACGGGTTCATTTGTATTATAGACGCATGAAGCTGGCATGTCAACTCTTTTATGAACGTGTTCATGAATAATCGGAAGAATTGATTAACCAAAAAGGCGGTTGAAAAGCATTGAGCTTTTCAGCCGCCCGGCTGTATTATGCCAATCCCTTCTTTTCCATGAAATCCAGGATACATTTTTTGCCAGCCCGTATTCTTCTGGTACGGAACTGGAAGATCAGTACGGTACACAGGGTAAAGATGATCAGCAGTGCGAACAGGATGAGGCATTCCTTTGTGATTGATGTTCCGCCCGCTATCGTACTTCTGAATCCGTCTACCGTGTAGGTGAACGGAAGAAACTTATGGATGGATGCCACAAAGGATCCGGAAATCTCAACAGGGTACGTGCCGGCGGAACCCGCAAGCTGCACAACCATGAAGATCAGCATCGCAAAGCTGCCGACCTTACCGAAGCATATGTTGAAGAAATACATGATGGACATAAAGGTTATGGATGCCAGGCATGCCAGGAATATCGTTTTACCCATCTCGGCAGGGGCAAAGCCGTTGCATACATGCAGCAGGAAAATCATGACCAGTGCCTGCGCCACGGCTATGACCGTAACGACGGTTGCCTTGCTGAGCCACCACGAGATGCCGGACTTCAGCCGCCCGTTGTAGTCTGTCAGCGGGTACATGATGCAGAATGCAATACATCCAACCCAGAGAGCAACAGACATCATATAGGGTGCCATTGCGTGACCGTTATTTTCAACCTCGGTCAGTTCCGTCTTTTCTGTTATGACAGGGCTTGAGAACATATCGAATGTATCGTCACCGGCTGAGTTTTCCTTTACCTGGTCGGCACCGTCTTTCAGACTGGTTTTCAGTGTACTGCTGCCTTCGTTCAGCTGATCCATGCCGTTTCCAAGTGTTTTGGAACCGTCGTACAGCTGGCCTGCTCCATCGCTGATCTGAGCGGCGCCGCTGTTCAGCTGTCTGGATCCGGTCAGCAGAGAACTACTGTTTGCGCGCAGCTCCTGGGTGCCGGAATACAGACTGCCGGTACCGTCTTTCAGCTGATCAACACCGGCAGACAATCCGCCGGCCAGTTCGGAAACACCGGATTTCAGGTCATCCGAGCCTGATTTCAGAGTACCAGAGTTGGAATTCAGCTCTTTTAATCCCTCATTTACCTGGGAGACTCCGTCCGTGTATGCTGCGATTCCATTCGCCAGATCAGAATCCACACCGTTTTGAACTTCTTCCAGGCCTGAATCAATAGCTGTAACGCCGGGTATGATCTGCTCATCCAGCGTGCCTTTCACAGTGGAGAGTCCCTGATACATTCCGGAAACGGCGGTTATGCTACCGCCCAGTACCGTGTCTGCGTTTTCGTCTAATGCGGATACTCCGGCTTTCAATTCTTCCAGTGCACCGAGACTTCCGGAGAGGGAATCGAGTGCATTGCCGATGGACTGGGCTGCACTGCCCGCGTCTGTCAGGTGCTGGCTCAGATTGCCTGCATTCTGAGCGATAGCGCCGACTGCCTGCTGCTGCTCAGGCGTAAGGTTCGACATATCAGCGGTGAGTGAAGCAAGGGCTGCCGCGATATTACCGGTATCGGCGCCTGCATTCGTAAGATCATCCTGGAGTATGGCGCCTGCCTGCGCCGCACCGGATGTGTCCGGTACAGTGAATCCCTGGAGTCCGGCGTTGATCTGTCCGATACTCTGCCGGTATGTTGTAAGACCGCCGCTCAGGGCATCAATGGTATTTTGATCTGGCAGTGTGTCGCCTATCTGCCGGCTCATGCTGCTGACACCGGAGAGAAGTGTGTCTGCTCCTCCTTTTAAGTCTGAAACACCGGAAGATATCTGAGAGACACCGCTCTTCAGCGTATCGCTCTGATCATTCAATGTATTTGCTCCGTCTGCAGCCTGGGAGACACCGTCAGTGTACGCCGTTATCCCCCCTGCGAGTTTGGAGGCACCGTCTGCAAGCTGTGAGGCACCCGAAGAGGCAGAATCGGAGAGGGTATCGACACCCTCATTCAGCTGTCGGGCTCCGTCGTCCACCCTGGAAACCCCGTCGGTGTATTGTAAGAGGCCTTCATTGAGCTCGTCACTGCCGCTTTTAAAGGTCAGGGAGCTGTCTGCAAGCGTTTTCAGGTTGGCGCTGATGGCGGCATTTCCGTCTCTGGCAGTTTTGATGCCGTCTTCCAGCTTCCCGGCCCCGTCCGCTGCCGCGGCAATTCCGTCACCGGATTCGGAAATCTGATCGAAGACTGTTCTGGTGTATTCCCTCGTCACTTCTTTTGAAATACTTTCTTCGATCTTTTGCAGGGCAGTATCACTCATTTTGGATGCGATATAGTTGGTGCCGGGATTTGTCTCATAATCCAGATGCATTTTTTCCGGAGTCTGGTCCATCAGAGTTGTTGCTTTCTGTGAGAAATCTTCCGGTATTGTGATTACCATATAGAAGGTACCGTTTTTCAGTCCCTGAGCGGCGGTCTCTGAATCGACGAAATTAAACGCAAGGGATGAGTCTTCTTTCAGGTTTTTCACCAGATTTTTACCAATATCCATGGTCTTGCCCTCGTACTGTGCCGGCTGATCATGATTTACCACAGCCACCGGAAGTTTATCCAGATTACCGTATGGATCCCACATTGAGCCAAGAAACAGGGTCGTGTAAATCGTGGGGATTGCAATGATAGCAATCAATACTACCAGAAGTATTTTGTTGTGCAGTAACTTTTTCCATTCTCTCTTGATCATGAATTTCACTCCTTTATTTCACATGGTGTAGAGAAATAGATTTGCTATTCATTAATAGACTATGTGTTGTATTTCTTTGCTGACTGTATTATAATAAACTTAATTAGCAGATACAACCATCAATAATGCATCGTTATGACTATTAAACAACATATAATAGATAAATGTTGCTTAATAGCTGAATCTTATGAATCTGTAGATCGGGAGGAAAAAATGGAAAGGACAGACCGGAGAGTCAGAAAAACAAAAGCTCAGCTGAATGCAGGGCTCGCAAAACTGATGAGGACAAAAAATATTAATGAGATCACGGTAAAAGAACTGGTTGATGAAGTAGATATTAACCGCTCAACTTTTTATCTGCATTATACAGATATTCATAATCTGCTGGACAGTATTGAACAGGACCTCCTGAAGCGAATACAGCAGGTCATTGAAGCGCATCCTGTTCTGCCGCATAACAAGAATACATTTCCGTTTATTGCAGATATGTTTACGATTCTGGAAGAAAACAAGGAAATCTGCGGCGCCCTGCTGGGACAGCACGGGGATATGCACTTTATCCGGCAGATTGAACAGATCATTGCAGAGAACAGCATTAAATCCATCAGCCATCTATATCCTGCGGGAAAAAATGATCTGAGATATTACTATGATTTCTGTCTGTCGGGTTGTCTGGGATTACTGAAAAGCTGGATGGAGCAGGACAATCCGGAATCGCCGGAACACATGGCCGAGCTTACCTATAAGATGGTGACACACGCGATGGATGTGTTCTATGAATCTGTTGAATGACCGCTGCATGAAAGTGCCGCCGCCCGGGATATCAGACGGGAAATCCCCTGAAATCACTCGGAGCGATCTCTACCCGCTGGGCGAATGCGTGAGATATGTTGAGGCAGTTTCCGCCGCGATATGCGCATAATTGCCAACCATCGCAGTGATGACGGGAATCACCCCGTCATCACTCTTTGTAAAATAAATCTAGAAACTATCACACGGATCAATATCGCAGCAGGTAACGTCAATATTGCCCACACAGGCGGATGCGTGATAATTTATAGGTATTTTGATACATATCTTTTGTGTTATCGTGACTTCACATGCATTACAGGTATTGTCATTTTTGCAGCTGATCACAGGTTTGCCGCAGCATTCCGTTTTTATTTCGCCGATTACAGCATTTGGCTGAAGTTCAACAGGGACGTTGATGTCAGCGTAGTGATAACCAACCTTCAGATTCATACTGCTCCACAATCCTCCTCATCTCTGCAAACAGCGCATATATCGCATGATGAGGCACCGAGGCAATCTACATACGTATCACCAACTGTTGCTGTCGCACCAAAATCCACAGGAACTTCAATACACAGTGTCTGGCTGATTGTGAAGGTACATACACCATTCTGTTCGCCAGGGCATATGCTGTCGCCGGGAATCACTCTGGGATCACCACAGAATTTGGTTTTTGTGGCTCCTGTATGAGCATAGGGTGTCACTGTCACAGGCACACAGACATTGACCTGCTGATAGCCGACTGCCGGACAAGTTTCGTTTAAGGCTTCGGAAGATACATAATTTATTTTTTCAGACATATTTATGCCTACTTTCCTGAATGATACAGTATATCATATGGAATAAATATGACTTTGTGTCTGAGAATGCGTTATATGTAAGAATCTGACACCTTAAATACGGGTTTGAAGCAAGAGAAAACCTGCAGAACGAACATACCGGCACTGCTCATTGCAGATGACGAGTGCCGGTATATTTTATGAAACCATCAGAGGGTCAAAGTTGGAGGGGTATAGGTACGCGCACCAAGTTCCTGGTCGAGCATATAGAGTCCCTTTGCCTCAGAGCCGAACAGCTCCATTTTCTTGATCAGATCACCGGCAATCGTCTCTTCCTCTCCCTGTTCTTTAATAAACCAGTCCAGAAACTGCATCGTACGGTAATCCTTAGCTTCAGAAGCGGCCTCACAGATTGAGCCGATCAGTGCAGTCACGTATCTCTCGTGCTGAAGCGCAGCGTTCAGCGGTGCCGAGAGGCTGTCCAGTATATCATCCGGCTTG
Organism: Ruminococcus gauvreauii; assembly: GCF_025151995.1. Lineage (NCBI taxonomy): Bacteria > Bacillati > Bacillota > Clostridia > Eubacteriales > Oscillospiraceae > Ruminococcus > Ruminococcus gauvreauii. The sequence goes on along the minus strand of NZ_CP102290.1, from coordinate 126,082 downwards.
TCGATCGCATAAAAAGTGATCTCTGCATCATTGTTCTGCATGTACTGGACAAAGAGCATGGCGTGATCACGCTCTTCCTGTGCCTGAACCTGATACCAGTTGGCAAAACCGTCAAGACCTCTGTCTGAATAAAAATTAGAATAGTACAGATACAGATATGCGGAATAAAATTCTTTATTGACCTGCCGGTTTAAAAGCTGAGATACTTTTTCATTTAACATACGCACAACTCCTTCGGATATAAAATATGATGTATCTATGCCCGTTTTTTTGCCGGATTATACGACCTTCATATTCACTCCGGAGCCAATTTGCGGTAAAATAGAATAAAAAACAGGAGGTTTATGATGAGTTTAACAGGAGAAGATATCAAAAAACTGGGTTTTGGTCTGATGCGTCTGCCGCAGACGGATAACGTGATCGACGTTGAACAGGTAAAAGTCATGGTTGATAAGTTCATGGATGCCGGATTTACTTATTTTGACACTGCATGGGCGTATGCCGGGAGCGAAGACGCGATACGGCAGGCGCTGGTAGAACGGTACCCAAGAGAGAAATTTCAGCTGGCCACAAAAAATGCGGCATGGATCGACTGCAGCAGCCGGGAAGAAGCTGCTGCACAGTTTGAGACATCATTAAAGCAGACCGGAGCAGGATATTTTGACTTTTATCTGCTGCATAACCTGGGAGAGGGCAGAACAAAATACTTTGATGAATATGACATGTGGAGCTGGATTCAGGAAAAGAAGGAAGAAGGATTGATCAAACACGCCGGATTCTCTTTCCATTCAACACCGGATGAACTGGAAGCGATACTGACAGCACACCCGGAAATGGAATTTGTTCAGCTTCAGATCAATTATGCAGACTGGGAAAATCCGGCTGTTCAGTCAAGAGCCTGCTATGAAGTGGCGCAAAAACATGGAAAACCGGTTGTTATCATGGAACCGGTCAAAGGAGGTATGCTCGCGACACCTCCGGGACCGGTGGAAGAGATTTTAAAAGCAGCAGACCCGAACGCTTCCAATGCGTCCTGGGCAATCCGGTTTGCAGCTGATCTTAAAGGCGTCATTACGGTTTTGTCCGGCATGAGTAATGTGGAACAGATGGAAGATAATCTGTCCTTTATGAAAACATTTTCCGGATTAACAAACCGTGAAAGAGAAACGATAAAAAAGGCACAGGATGCGCTGAACAAAATTCCGTTGATTCCTTGTACGACATGCAACTACTGTGCCAAGGTCTGCCCGCAGAATATCGGGATTTCCGGGGCTTTTACAGCATTGAACTATCTTACGCTTTACAAAGATAAGGCAGCCGCTCTGCACCAGGAGAACTGGCTGGTTGACGGACACGGAAAAGAACGCGCGGATAAATGCATCGGGTGCGGCAAGTGTGAGGAAGTCTGTCCGCAGCACATTTCGATACGCGAGGAACTGGAAAAGGTGCAGAATGACCTGTATTAATGCATATCAATCCTTTTCATGAGTACTGCGCGTACCAGATAATAACTGAGAAGTATAAAGGCATATACGATAACGTAAAGGAGCTGTGGCCAGGACAGATCAACACCGCAGGCTACATTGGCAATAAAAACCGGATAGAGAAAATCCATGAGCAGCTTGGCAGCTGGTATTATAAGCAATGCACCTGCTGCGGTCAGCAGCAAATTGCCGTCCAGGTAAAGTCTGCGGATTTCTCTGTTTCGGTATCCGAATATTTTCATCAGCGATATGCTGCGGGCAGCGCGGTCAAGCATTACTTTCATCATCTGATACATGACGGTCAGAAAAATCAAAACAGACACACTCGTCATCATGGTCATCAGAGGCATCATGATCTCCATATCGTATCCTAAAACTTCTTTTTTCAGACCGGTAACGTAGGCGATATAGCCATTTTCCGGGATCTCATCGTCCGGATATTTCAGCTGGTACATATATTCATATTTTGTATCCTCAGCATTCTGTTTCTGAATATTCCGGCACAGGGCGTAACAGTTTAATCCCAGCACCAGAATCAGCAGGGAAACGAACATTCCGGCAAGCAAAGCAAGACAACTGCGCTTTTCCCGCAGTATCTGGCGAAGCTGAAAAGTTTTAAAATAGCTGCAGCCGGGGAGCATGATCCGGCTGCTCTTTCTCTGCGGTTGTTCTCTGCGCAGCAGGGTCAGCGCACTTCGCATCAATCGCCTGCGGATGATCAGAAGATTGACGGCAAAAGCGGTCAAGGGAGGAACAGCAATGCCATACAGGATAAGCCAAGGATTCCACCTGACAGACAGATCAGCACCGGGAGCACGGTGTAATGCAGCATCAGCTGCCGCTGTTTTAAACCCAGAGCATACAGGGCATCGATCATGCTGCTTTCCATATCTATGGAATGCACCACAAAAACAGACACGACAAAAGTGATCAGTGCCAGGATGATAATGCCCGTCACCAGCCCCACTTTGATATTGATTTCCACATCCCTGTTCGCGCTCTTGATTCTGGGATTGCCGCTTGCTTTTACAAAGTCCGTCAGGTTATGAATGTCAACAGGAAGAGGTTCATCCAGCAACTCCTGAAAGAGAGGCTTTTGTATTTCCTGCGGGTCAGTCTTCAACTTCATCAGGGCGTCCTTAAACTCCGTATCAGAGACACAATCTCGCAGGCGATAGCTGTACCGGTGTTCTTCAGCGTGAAGTGCCTGGCCGCTGAGAAGCAGAGCATCATATGCCTCATCAGTAACGAAAGCGGTTCCGAAGATTCTTCCGTCCGACGACATATCCGCCATGTTCTGCAGGCAATGATCATAATCCGCAGATGTACCGATTCCACTGACGGAAAAGCCAGTTCCTGCGAGCGTAATGGCATCGCCGATGGAGACCTGATGAGCTGCAGCATAAAGCCGTTCTATGAATATTTCTCTGTTATCAGCCGCGGGCTGACCCCTGATTTGCCGGAACCTGACGGTCCCAGGATCACACACATCTGTCCTTTTTTTACCTGTGTGGAGATTCCATTCAGAACCTGGACATAACTGCCTCCTTCACCGTAGCTCTTCCTTAACTTATCAATTTGAATATACATAAAATCCTCCTTTTAAAATTAAATAACAATGTTATTTTGATGCAAATAATGCCAGAAGTCAATACGCCGGAGCAGGACAGGTTGATTATTTTACCTGCATATGGTAACCTTTTAACAATATTATTTGGTAAAAGAGGTGTTGTTTCATGTATGAATTGATACAGGTTGGGGATGTGAGCTATTATATACAGAGTCCTGCCAGGATCGGGATATATCTTCAGAATGGCAGAGACGTCTATCTCATCGACAGTGGAAATGATAAGGACGCCGGCCGTAAGGTGCGCAGATTGCTGGAACAAAATGACTGGAACCTGAAAGGAGTCTTGAATACACATTCCAATGCAGATCATATCGGGGGCAATCATTACCTTCAGCAGCAGTATGGATGTAAGATTTTTGCAAATGGGGTGGAAGCGGTGTTTACTAATCACCCGGTACTGGAACCGTCATTTTTGTACGGCGGCTATCCGTTCAAAGAGCTGCGCCATAAATTCCTGATGGCGGCGCCAAGCAAAGTGGTGGATTTTTCCGATGAATCGTTCCCGCAGGAAATCGAAGTGATACTTTTGCCGGGGCATTTTTTTGATATGACGGGATTTCGAACACCGGATGGAACCGTATTTCTGGCAGACTGTTTGACCAGTGCGGCTGTCCTGGAAAAATACCAGTTTTTCTTTATCTATGATGTTGCGGCTTATCTGGAAACCCTGGATAAGATAGCTTCCATGGAGGCAAATATGTTTGTGCCGTCACATGCCGAAGCCACCGATGATATCAGGCCTCTGGCTGAGCTGAACAGAAGAAAAGTATATGAGATTGCGGAGCGAATCCTTTCGATTTGTCGGACTCCGATATCGTTTGAGCTGATACTGCAGCAGATATTTACCGAGTATCAGCTGACTATGACATATGAACAGTATGTGCTGACCGGCAGTACCGTTCGTTCATATCTTTCATGGCTGAAGGATTCCGAAGAGCTGGACTGTTGTATTGATCATAATATGCTGCTCTGGAAATCCAGGAACTAGAGCCTGAGGAAACAGTAGTACCTTATAATGCGGTCCCGTTCTCAGGGATAAACAAATGTTTCATGTCAACATGTTCAAGGGTAAGCAGTCTGACCTTTTTATCAATGCCGCCTGCATATCCGGTCAGGCTGCCGCTGCTTCCGACAACTCTGTGGCATGGGATGATAATTGAGATTGGATTGTGTCCGACGGCACCCCCGACCGCCTGGGCGGAGATGGTTTTCATCCCTCTTTGCCGGGCCATGATGTCGGCGATCGCCCCGTATGTCATGACTTTTCCGTATGGAATCTGTTTCAGGATCTCCCATACTTCAAGTCGGAATGGGGAGCTGTGCAGATACAGCGGAGGTGTAAATGAGGGGTCTTCTCCCCGAAAATAACAATCCAGCCAGGATCTGGTCTGACTAAACACGGACAGGTCCTTTTCTTCATGTTCTGCGGACAGCGTTTCTCCATAGTATTTTTGACCGGCAAACCAAAGGCCGGTCAGGCTCTCACCATTGCTTGCGAGTGTAATACTGCCCAACGGTGATTGATAGGTAGTTGTATATTGCATAATCATTTTCCCTCTAAAAATTTCATGAGTATAAACAATCTAATTCTATCACAGGCAGCGGCGAAATCATATTAAAATATTTTAAAAAAATGAACATTGACGAATATCGGGTTGAATGATAAGATACAATTAAAGTTAGACAAGACTAATTGATGCATTGACGAAAAACGACGGGAGGTGAAGAAACATGGCAACGGCAATTATCTGTATGATACTGATCATAATCTGCATTTTTGGTGTCAGAAGTTATATGAAGAAACTGAGCCATGGCTGCTGCGGATCCGGCGGAGATTCCGAAGTGCGCATCCGGCCGGCTGACAGAGACATTTCTCACTACCCCTTCGTTTACAGGATAGGAATCGACGGGATGACATGCCAAAACTGTGCGGTAAGGATTGAAAATGCATTTCATGAAAGAGAAGGATTCCTGGCAAAAGTCAATCTGCAGCACGCCTGGGTTATCGTTCGAACCAGGGAAAATGTTCAGGAGGAACAATTGAAGCAGATCATCAGAGAGAAAGGCTACTATGTCCGTTCTGTGGAAACTGATCAATCAAAAGGATAGGATGAGGGGTTTCATTCCGGATACACACTGGAATGAAACCCTTGCTGGCATTATTGACAAATTTCTGGAAAACCTCTAAACTATATAGGATTTATGATGAGAGGAAGAACGGATATGAATGATAAAGAACAGTTTCAGAAAAAACTGCGTTCTCTGATGGAATTGGACGGCAAAATGACGGAAGAAAGAGTCCGGCAGCACTTTCAGGGGATTGAGCTGTCAGACGGACAGCTCTCCATGATCATGGGATATGTCTCAGAACAGAAAAAGGAAACAGTGCTGACAGAAGAAGAGGAAGAGTATCTGAGAGAATATCAGGAGATGCTGGAGTCAGTAAAACAGGTATCAGAAGGTGAAAAACTGGAACTTCTAAAACAGGCTGCCGCGGGAAATGCACTGGCCAGAGAAGAATTAACAGGATGTTATCTCGGTGAAGTGGTCAGATCTGCGCGGAAACTGCACCGGGAGGGCATTTTTATCGGCGATTTGATACAGGAAGGAAATATCGGGCTGACGATTGCTCTTGGCAGCCTTAAATCACAGGACGGTGCAGATGAGTTCATCCAGTCCTGCATTGAAAGAGAAATGCGAAGACTGCTGCTGGAGACAGAGAACAAGAACGTGGGAGACCATAAGATGATCGTCCGTGTGAAGGCGCTTGAGGAGAGTATCTCAAAACTGGAAAAAGAGCTGGGAAGAAAAGTGTATCTCGAGGAAATCGCATACGATATGGGAATTTCCGAAGAAGAGGTACGCAGTATTCTAAAGCTGACCGGCGAGATGCCCGATGAGGAGATTTCGGAGAACGAAAACATTGACATGTGAGCAAATATTCAATTATAATTCTGTAAAAAGATGGTATACAACACGATTATATCAAAAGAGGAGGCTTTGATATGCTGGAATTGAAAGGAATCTGCTGGACGCTTCCGGGCGGAGAGGAAATCCTTAAGGATATCAACCTGACGGTACCGGAGGGAAAACTGACAGTTATCACCGGACCTAACGGCGGAGGAAAAACATCCCTGGCGAAATTGATTGCGGGACTGGTCACACCTACTTCTGGTAAAATATTGCTGGATGGGGAGGATATCACAGACTGGGATATAACCAGGAGAGCGCAGAACGGGGTCAGCTATGCGTTTCAGCAGCCAGTCAGATTTAAGGCTCTGACCGTGAGGGACCTGCTGGAGCTTTCTGCCGAAGAACCGCTGGATGAATCCAGGCTCTGCGGTGTGCTCGGTGATGTCGGACTGTGCGCGCAGGAATACATTGACCGTGAGGTGGATGCAAGTCTTTCCGGCGGAGAGAGCAAACGAATTGAAATAGCAACCGTACTGGCAAGAAAAAATTCGAAGATCATGGTGTTCGATGAGCCGGAGGCAGGCATTGACCTGTGGAGTTTTACAAACCTGATCGATGCGTTTCAAAATCTGAAAAAAAAGCATGGGGAAGCACTTCTAATCATCTCACATCAGGAGCGGATTCTGGATATTGCGGACAGAATTGTTGTGGTAGCGGATGGAAAACTGCGGATGGAGGGAGCGAGAGAAGAAGTTCTTCCGGGGCTGCTGGACGGTGAAAAGGGCGGGCTGTGTCCGCTTGGAAGATAGAACAGAGGGGGACATCAGGGATGAATAAGATTACCAGAAAACTGCTGAAGGCAGTATCTGATTTTACCGGAGAGTTTAAAGGCGCTTTTAATATTCGGGAAGACGGACAGTGTGCCGGCCGCCAGTCTTCGGAACATATCAGGATCGAGAACAAGGAAGATGCACCGGGGCTTGTGATCCGGATTGATGGAAATGCACAGCAGGAGACCGTGTACATTCCCGCCTGTGTGACTCATGGGAACGTTGATGATCTTGTATACAATGATTTCTATGTGGCTGCCGGCGCCGATGTGACGATTGTGGCAGGGTGCGGGGTCCACTCGGACGGAGAGGAAGATGCACGCCATAATGGAATACACCGCTTTTTTCTTGAAAAAGGCGCTCATGTCCTGTATCAGGAAAAACATATTGGAACAGGTGACGGAAAGGGTGCAAAAAGGATAGATCCGGTGACGGATATTGTACTGGCGGAGGATGCCGTCCTGGAGATGGATACGGTTCAGCTGGGCGGCGTGGACAGCAGCACACGGAAGACTTCGGCCGTGCTCGGAGCGAGAGCGCAGCTGATCATCCATGAGCGGATACTGACAGACAAAAAAGAGACTGCAACAACCGAGTTCGAGGTATCCATGGATGGAGAAGACAGCGCCGTTGACCTGATATCCCGCTCTGTGGCAAAGGGCAATTCCAGTCAGGATTATCACTCCAGGATTAAAGGCAACTGCCGTTGTATGGGACACTCGGAATGTGATGCGATACTGGTCGGCAACGGTACTGTGAATGCCGCACCGGAATTGTATGCAGGGAACATCGACGCATCCCTGATCCATGAGGCGGCAATCGGAAAGATTGCGGGTGAGCAGATCATTAAACTCTGCACACTCGGCCTCACCGAAGAACAGGCAGAGGAAAAGATCATCCAGGGGTTCCTGAAAGCATAAATGAAAAAAGGAGACGGGAGAAAACCTGATTAAATTTTCTTCCGTCTCTTTTTGAACCTGTTTCTATACCTGAAGCGATTTCATATCCCGATAGAATCCCGGATAAGAAATATCAACACAATGAGCGTCCTGTATGGTTGTAGTACCATCTGCGGCCATCCCTGCGACGGTAAAAGACATTGCTATGCGGTGATCCAGATGGCTGTTAATCAAAGCGCCGTGTAACGGCCGGCCGCCTTCGATGATCAGTCCGTCATCCGTGCCTGTTACGGAAGCTCCCATTTTGGAGAGCTCTCTCACCATCACGTCCAGACGGTTTGATTCTTTTACTTTCAATTCCTCGGCATTTCGGATCACGGTAGTTCCCTCTGCGAATGCAGCCAGGACTGCGAGAACAGGAATTTCATCGATCAGGGAGGGGATAATTTCCCCTTCAATCGTGACTCCTTTTAACTTGCTGCTCCGCACGAGCAGATCTGCTGCGGGCTCACCGCCCTCGCTGCGTTTATTTAAAAGCTCTATGTCAGCTCCCATTTCATGGCAGACACGCAGGATGCCGTCTCGCGTTGGGTTGATGCCGACATTTTTTATCAGCACCTCTGAACCAGGTATGATGAGCGCCGCGGCGATAAAATATGCGGCGGAGGAGATATCCCCCGGGACACTGATCCTGCAGCCGTGAAGGAGCGGATCAGGCAAAATCGAGGCTGTCGTCCCTTCGGAGGCGATGTCCGCGCCGAAATGGGACAGCATCAGTTCCGTATGATTCCGTGACAGGTATGGTTCTGTCACACTCGTCTTATCGTCTGCATATAAGCCGGCGAGCAGGATGCACGATTTTACCTGTGCAGATGCAACAGGCGACTGGTAATGGATTCCATGAAGCGCCCTCCCGCTGATCGTGAGCGGAGCGCAGTCGTTTCCGTTCTGACTGCTGATCTCGGCGCCCATCAGTTTCAGTGGTTTCAGGATTCTGCCCATCGGCCGCTTCTGAATGGAAGCATCTCCGGTGAGTTCACAGGTAAAATTCTGTCCGGCGAGAATGCCTGAGATCAGCCGGGTAGTGGTGCCGCTGTTTCCCGCATCTAGTACTGTATCCGGGGCACGAAGGCCGTGAAGTCCGTTTCCATGTATCAGTACGCTGTTTCCGGTGTTTTCGATCTTAACTCCCATTTTCTGAAAACATGAGATTGTAGAGAGACAGTCGGCTCCCTGCAGAAAATTCGAAATCTCGGTCAGCCCGTGAGAGAGGGCGCCGAACATCACGCCGCGGTGTGAGATTGACTTGTCACCGGGAATCGAAAGTTCGCCTGTCAGGCATTTGCTTTTTGTTATCTCCATACCAAACTCCTATCTTTTGTGCAAAGTATAATTGCGTTCCATGAGAGCGCGCTCAGCGTGGTCGCAGGCATTCTTATCATAAAATTCGATGCGCAGTACACCTTCCCCAAATTCACGGTTATGCGTGATGCCGATGTTTTTAATGCTGATATTATTCATAGCCAGCAGCGTTGCGATCGTTGCGATTCCGCCGGCTTCATCATAGATATCACAGTAGATCTCATATCTTTTCTTAAGCGGTCCTCCTGAAGAGTCCGGCAGGGCATCCCTGTAATCTCGCGCAGTCTCAAACATATGGTAGATATCTGTGCCTTCTCCCTGATCTACCCAGCAGCGTGCCTGAACAAGCAGCCGGATGAATTCATCGAGTACCCTGGAAATCTGTGCCCGGTTTTCAAGACAGATTGGCTGCCACATGTCCGGAGATGAAGAGGCAATCCGAGTGATATCCTTAAAGCCTCCGGCAGCAACGGTTCTCATGTGTTCATCCGGGGTATCCAGATTATGTACAAGATTCACGAGTGATGCCGCGACGATGTGCGGGAGATGGCTGACTGCCGCGGTTATGTAATCGTGTTCCTCGTGGGTCAGGACCATGGGGATGGCACCGATTGACTGGATCAGTTCCAGAAAATTGCCGAGCTTCAGTACGTCGATCTCCCCGCCCGGGGTGATGATGTAATAGGCATTTTCGATCAGATAATCGGTTGCATTCTTTAAACCGGTTTTTTCGGAACCGGCCATGGGATGACCGCCGATAAAATTTGTGTCCAGTCCGGCGGCAGTGACGGCCTCATGTATCTCGCCTTTTACGGAACCTACATCTGTGACGATGCAGTCCGGTCTGATGGTATCTTTTAGAAAGGGGAGATACTCTATATTAGTCGATACAGGCGCGCACAGAAAGATATAATCACAGGTACCGAAACGCTCGTCCTGCTTTGTGAGGGCTTCATCGATGATGTGCTCTGAAAGAGCCAGCTGGAGAGTGGCTTCCGTGGCCGAGTATGCCAGGATACGGCAATCCGGATGGAACTTCTTCAGAGACTTGGCAATTGAGCCGCCGATAAGGCCCAGCCCGATAAAGCCAATGGTGATTGTACTCATTTACAGCTTCCTTTCCGCGAGCCTGATGTAGTCCGTCAAATCATGCATCAGCCGGTCAAAATTATCGAAAGTCAGGGACTGTGGACCGTCCGAGAGTGCATGTGCAGGGTCATTGTGTACCTCGATCATCAATCCGTCCGCACCGCAGGCTACGGCGGCTTTTGCAAGCGGTCCGACGTAAGAGTAAACGCCTGTGGCATGGCTTGGATCTACAATGATCGGAAGATGAGATTTCTCTTTGATGACGGGAACTGCGCTCAGGTCGAGCGTATTTCTCGTTGCTGTCTCAAACGTACGGATGCCGCGCTCACACAGGACGACATTGGGATTGCCTTCTGAAATAATATATTCTGCAGCATTCAGCCATTCGTCAATGGTAGCGGCAAGTCCGCGTTTTAAAAGGACAGGGAGTCCGGATTTGCCGGCCTCGCGCAGAAGCTGGAAATTCTGCATGTTACGCGCACCGATCTGAATCATATCGACATACTTTACAGCAGCATTGATCGCGTCGGCGCTGATGACCTCACAGATGGTCTTGAGACCTGTCTCTTCCCGGGCGGCGGCCATGTATTTCAGCCCCTCTTCCTCCAGCCCCTGGAAAGAATACGGAGAAGTCCTCGGCTTGTAGGCGCCCCCGCGTACAAACTGAGCGCCTGCTTTTTTCACAGCACGTGCGATCGCCATCAGCTGCTCCTCGGTTTCAACAGCGCAGGGACCGGCCATGACCGTGAGTGTATCGGGACCGATTTCCGTATCACCCACCTGAATGCGGGAAGGCGACGGGTGAAACTTTTTATTTGTCAGTTTATAACTCTCCGTGATAGGAACGATTTTATCGACAAAAGGCATAAGCTCGATGTTTTCATTACATAAAAGATTCTTATTGCCGACGACTCCGATGATGGTGACTTCTTTTCCCTGTGAGAGATGTGTTTCGAGACCTTTTTCTGTCACGGCACGTTTGACGGTATCCACAGCACTTTGAGGCGCCCCCGGTTTCATTACAATGATCATGTTTTTGATATCCTTTCTTCTATAATTAATGTGTATTTTTACTATTAGACAACGGTTTTATTGTAAAGTATCCGGATATAAAAGTCAATACTTTAAGACGTTGAAGTTTAACGGTTTAAAGCGCGAGTGCATATGAGGGGAAATGTGAGAAGAAAATAAAAAAACACCGGAAAATTGTTGAAATTATATAAATAGCTTGAAATTATCGTTCGTTTTTAGTAAAATATAACCATACTAAAATTTGGGAGGTAATTTTATGGACATTTACAGAACAGACCGAATCAGAAATGTTGTCCTGCTGGGACATGGAGGCGCTGGTAAAACAACTTTAGTAGAAGCAATGGCTTACTTATCCGGCATGACAAACCGACTGGGAAAAGTGTCTGACGGAAATACAGTCAGTGATTTTGATAAAGAAGAGATTAAACGCGGATTTTCGATTTCTACATCAGTAGTTCCGATTCAGTGGGATAAAATGAAACTCAATATTCTGGACACTCCCGGCTTTTTTGATTTTGTCGGGGAGGCAGAGGAAGCTGTTGCAGCAGCGGATGCTGCCGTTATCGTAGTATCCGGTAAATCCGGTGTACAGGTGGGAACACAGAAAGCGTGGGATCTGTGTGAGAAATATAAACTACCCAGAATGATCTTCGTCACGGAGATGGATATAGACAATGTCAGCTACCGTGAGGTTGTGGAAAGCCTGACGGAACTATACGGCAAGAGGATTGCTCCGCTGCACATGCCGATCCGTGAAAACGAAAAGTTTGTGGGCTATATCAACATAGTGAAAAATAAAGGCCGCAGATACATTGAAAAAGATAAAAAAGAAGAGTGTGAGATCCCGGAATACTCTCAGGAGTATCTGGAAAAATACCGTGAAATCCTTCTGGAATCTGTCGCTGAGACAAGTGAAGAGTTCATGGACCGCTATTTTGGCGGAGAAGAATTCTCAGTTGCTGAGATTTCTGCCGCGCTGGCAATGAATGTGCATGAGGGAAGCCTCGTGCCGGTGTGTATGGGTTCACCGGTCAACCTTCAGGGCGTGTCCAACCTTCTGGATGATATCTGCGGATATTTCCCGAGCCCGAAAGAGAGAGAACGTGCCGGTATCATTAAGAACACCAGTGAAATCTACGAAGCGAATTACGATTTTACAAAGGCTAAATCTGCGACTATCTTTAAAACGATCGTCGATCCGTTTATCGGTAAATATTCCATGATCAAAGTCTGCTCAGGTGTCATTAAATCCAATGACGTTCTTTACAATGTAGACGAAGATATGGAAGAGAAACTGAACAAATTATACGTTCTGGAAGGTAATAAGCCGATTGAAGTATCGGAGCTGCATGCAGGCGATATAGGTGCGATCGGAAAACTGAATTCGAAGACAGGGGATTCTCTCGCGACAAAAGCCACGCCTGTCATGTATGGAAAACCCGAAATGTCGGTACCATATACATACAAGAGATATAAAACACCAAATAAGGGTGACGTGGATAAGATCTCGCAGGCATTGGCGAAAATGACGCAGGAAGACCTGACAATCCGTTCAGTAAACGATTCACTCAATCACCAGACATTGTTATATGGAATGGGCGATCAGCATCTGGACATTATCGTGAGCAAACTCAAAGAACGCTATAAGGTCGATATTGAACTTTCAAAACCTAAAGTTGCGTTCCGCGAGACGATCCGGAAATCTTCAGATGTGGAAGGCAAATACAAAAAACAATCCGGTGGACATGGACAGTACGGACATGTTAAAATGAAATTCGAACCGTCAGGTGATCTTGAGACTCCGTGCGTATTCGAACAGATCGTAGTCGGAGGAGCTGTTCCGAAGAATTACTTCCCGGCAGTAGAAAAGGGACTGCAGGAATCCGTATTGAAAGGACCTCTTGCAGCATATCCTGTAGTCGGCGTGAAGGCAGTACTGTATGACGGATCATACCATCCGGTTGACTCGTCGGAGCAGGCATTTAAGATGGCGACGATCATGGCCTTCAAGAAAGGTTTCATGGATGCATCACCGGTGCTTTTGGAACCGATCGTAACCATGAAGGTATCTGTCCCGGATAAATATACCGGAGACGTTATGGGAGATCTGAACAAGCGCAGAGGCCGCGTGCTGGGAATGAATCCTGACCACAACGGAAATCAGGTCATTGAAGCGGACGTTCCGATGCTGGAGATCTACGGATATTCAACAGTTCTGCGTTCCATGACAGGCGGAAGCGGGGACTTCTCTTATGAATTCGCACGTTATGAGCAGGCACCTTCCGATGTTCAGGCACGCGAAATTGAGGCGAGAGCTGCCAAGGAGAATGATTCGGAAGACTAGACAAGATGATATCAATTAATTAAAACGGGGGATGTTGCGGTGCTGCAGATCAATTTCTGCAGCCGCGGCATCCTTTGTGTGTAGGAGAAAACATTATGAAGAAAAAAGGCAAAATCATCATTGCAATCATCATTATTCTTTTAGCAGGCATTTACTATTATGTGACCCTGCCGGCCATCAACATTCACGCATCCGGATTCTGGCTCTTTGTCATCCTTCTGGCAGTGATCGTGCTGGCAGCATACATTCTCAGGAAGCGGATGTACACGCCGCAGGAACTGAAGCACAGCGGTATTGTCAAAATACTGGGAGGCATTGCCCTGGTGCTCGTAGCGGCATATCTGATCGGAAGCATCCTGTCGTCCCCGATCATCAATGCAAATAAATATCAGAAGCTGGTGTCGCCGGAGACGCGCAACTTTACCGAGGATATCGAACAGGTCAGCTACAATCAGATACCGCTTCTGGATAAAGACAGCGCAGAACTTCTGGGAAACAGGAAGATGGGAAACATGGTCGACATGGTCTCACAGTTTGAAGTCAGCAGTATCTATTCCCAGATCAATTACAAAGGCGATCCGGTCCGTGTCAGTCCTCTGGAATATGCGAGTCCGATCAAGTGGCTGACGAATCAGTCGGAAGGAATCCCGGCATATATCAAGATCGATATGGCGACTCAGGACACAGAGCTCGTACGTCTGGATAAACCGATCAGATATTCTGAATCTGAATATTTCAACCGGAACATATACCGGCACCTGCGTTTCAGATATCCAACGTATATCTTTGATCAGCTGAGCTTCGAGATAGATGATGAAGGTGTACCGTACTGGGTATGTCCGGTGAAAAAATTCAATATCGGTCTCTTCGGCGGACAGACGATCGGCCGTGTTGTCCTCTGCAATGCACAGACGGGGGAGACGATCGATTACGCGATTGAAGACTGTCCGACATGGATTGACCGTGCATATCCGGCAGATCTGCTGATCGAGCTTTATAACTATCACGGAAAACTGGTCAATGGCTTCTTTAACAGTATTTTCGGACAGAAGGGCTGCCTCAAGACAACCGATGGATACAATTATCTGGCGATGGATGATGATGTATGGGTCTATACAGGGATTACATCCGTCAGCAGTGACCAGTCCAACGTGGGATTCGTACTGATGAATCAGAGGACGATGGAAACCAGGTATTATGAAGTGAACGGGGCGGAGGAATATTCCGCGATGGCCTCTGCAGAGGGGCAGGTTCAGAATCTGGGTTACCATGCGGCGTTTCCTCTTCTGCTCAACACTCATAATGAGCCGACGTACCTGATCGCGCTGAAGGACGATGCAGGTCTGGTGAAAAAATACGCGATGGTAAATATTCAAAAGTATCAGATCGTAGCAATCGGAGACACGGTTTCCGCGTGTGAAGAGAATTATATCAGACTCCTCGGAAGCAGCGGAATCACCGCCGACGAAGACGGCACGTATGAGTCTGAGACCGTCAAGGGGACCATCAGCCGGATGGCGCAGAGTGTCATAGACGGAAATTCGCACTTCTATATCGTGCTTGAGAATGACAGCAAGATCTATGATGTGCCGGTTGTGGATTTCATGGAGATTGTCGGTTACGACGTGGGTGATTCGATCGAACTGGAATATGTGGAAGGCGATCCCGTGTGCACGGTCATGAATATCCTTTCGTAACTGCTTGACAAACACGAGGGACATGAGTAAAATTATTTACAGATTTTACCCTCTGCCGGCAAAGATGCGTGCGTCTTTGCCGGCAGAGGATGTACGAATATTGTGGGCAAACCCCGGGAGGAAAAAATAAATGGCAGTACCTTATAACCACAGAGCGATCGAGACAAAGTGGCGCGAAAACTGGGAGAAACATCCCGTGAATGTTGATGATGGAAAAAAAGAAAAGTATTATTGTCTGGATATGTTTCCGTATCCGTCCGGAAACGGGCTTCATGTCGGACACTGGAGAGGATATGTGATTTCTGACGTGTGGAGCCGTTACAAGATGCTCAACGGTTACTACCTGATTCATCCGATGGGGTGGGACGCATTCGGACTGCCGGCAGAGAATTATGCCATTAAGATGGGCGTTCATCCGGCAAAGTCCACGGCAGAGAATGTCAGCAATATCAAAAAGCAGATCAATGACATTGCAGCAATCTATGACTGGGACATGGAAGTCAACACGACGGATCCCGAATTCTATAAATGGACCCAGTGGATTTTTGTGAAAATGTTCAAGGAAGGCCTGGCATACGAAAAAGAATTTCCGATCAACTGGTGTCCGTCCTGTAAGACCGGACTTGCGAACGAGGAAGTGGTAAACGGCAAGTGCGAGCGCTGCGGTGCCGAGGTGACCAAGAAAAATCTGCGCCAGTGGATGCTGAAGATCACCGCATACGCAGACCGCCTGCTGAATGACCTGGACAAGCTTGACTGGCCGGAAAAGGTAAAGAAGATGCAGTCAGACTGGATCGGCAAATCCTACGGCGCGGAAGTTGATTTTCCGGTTGACGGACGAGACGAGAAGATCACGGTCTATACGACAAGACCGGATACACTTTACGGTGCGACTTTTATGGTACTGGCTCCGGAACATGAACTGGCGGCTGCGCTGGCGACAGAAGAAAAGAGGGCGGAAGTAGAAAAATATATCTATGATGCGTCCATGAAATCAAACGTTGACAGGCTTCAGGATAAAGAAAAAACAGGCGTTTTCACTGGAAGCTATGCGATCAATCCGCTGAACGGTGAAAAGACTCCGATCTGGCTGTCTGACTACGTACTGGCAGACTACGGTACCGGTGCGATCATGTGTGTTCCCGCACATGACGACCGTGACTTTGAGTTTGCGAAGAAATTTGACATTCCGATCGTTCAGGTTATCGCGAAAGACGGCGTGGAAATCGAGAATATGACGGAGGCTTACACGGAGGCCGCGGGAACCATGATCAATTCCGGCGAATGGAACGGCATGGAGTCCGCAGTCCTGAAAAAAGAGGCACCGCATATCATCGAAAAGCGCGGTCTCGGCAAAGCTACCGTGAATTACAAGCTGCGCGACTGGGTATTCTCCAGACAGCGTTACTGGGGAGAACCGATTCCGATCATTCACTGTCCGAAGTGCGGCAATGTGCCGGTTCCGGAAGAAGATCTCCCGCTTCGCCTGCCGG
Source organism: Ruminococcus gauvreauii (assembly GCF_025151995.1). Lineage (NCBI taxonomy): Bacteria > Bacillati > Bacillota > Clostridia > Eubacteriales > Oscillospiraceae > Ruminococcus > Ruminococcus gauvreauii. The sequence continues at coordinate 109,309 of NZ_CP102290.1, read as the reverse complement.
AGGTAGATTCTTATGAGCCAACAGGAACAGGAGAGTCGCCGCTTGCCGCCATCGATGAATGGGTGAACTGCAAATGCCCGGTCTGTGGCGCAGATGCAAAACGCGAGACAAACACCATGCCTCAGTGGGCTGGTTCCTCCTGGTATTTCCTGCGCTATGTGGACAGCAAAAACACGGAAGAACTCGTATCCAAAGAAAAGGCACATAAATACCTGCCGGTTGACATGTATATCGGCGGTGTGGAGCACGCGGTTCTTCATCTGCTGTATTCCAGGTTCTATACAAAATTCCTGTATGACATCGGGGCTGTTGATTTTGAGGAACCGTTCACGAAACTGTTTAACCAGGGCATGATCACCGGAAAAAATGGCATTAAGATGAGTAAGTCCAAGGGAAATGTCGTATCACCGGATGATCTTGTGCGCGATTATGGCTGCGATTCCCTGCGTATGTATGAACTGTTTGTAGGGCCGCCTGAACTCGACGCCGAGTGGGATGACCGCGGAATCGACGGAGTCTACCGTTTCCTGAACCGCTTCTGGAAGCTGGCAGCCGACAGCTGCGAGGCCGGTGCTGCCGAGACGAAGGAGATGGTAAAGCTGCGTCACAAGCTGGTGTTTGACATTACGCAGCGTCTGGAGAGTTTCAGCCTGAATACGGTAATCTCCGGCTTCATGGAATATAACAATAAGTTCATCGAACTGGCAAAGAAGACAGGCGGTATCGATAAGGAAACGATGGAGACATTCATCATTCTGCTCGCTCCGTTTGCACCGCATATCACAGAAGAGCTGTGGGAAATGTACGGACACACGGAATCTGTATTTGAGAGCCGCTGGCCGAAACACGATGAAGAGGCCATGAAGGACGATGAGATCGAGATTCCGGTTCAGATCAACGGAAAGACCAGAGGTGTGGTATCCGTGCCTGCTGATGTCTCAAAAGAAGACGCCATTGCTGCAGGCAAGGAAGTGATTGCCGACAAGCTGACCGGGAATATCGTGAAAGAAATCTATGTTCCGGGTAAGATCATTAACATCGTGCAGAAATAAAGATAAACAAAGGCTCGAAGCATCCATAGCTTCGAGCCTTATCTTTTATACTTTTTATTCAATATCCAGTTCAATGGGTTCATCTAAATGCTCAGATACATATTTCCCGTTCTTTTTCCGCTGGCGAACACATTCTGTAAGCAAATACTCGATCTGCCCATTCACGGAACGGAAGTCATCCTCTGCCCAGGCTGCAAGGGCATCGTACAACTTTGCCGAAAGTCTCAGCGGTATCTGCTTTTTCTTTGTATCTGCCATTGTTAATACAGACTGCCCGAATTCACGATGGGCTGTGCATCATGACTGCCGCAGAGCACGACCAGAAGATTAGATACCATTGCAGCCTTTCTCTCTTCATCTAAATCCACCACTTGATTTTCATTCAGGCGTTCCAGTGCCATTTCCACCATGCCGACAGCACCGTCGACGATCATCTTTCTGGCATCAATGATCGCAGAAGCCTGCTGTCTCTGAAGCATTACAGCAGCGATCTCAGGGGCATAAGCCAGATAAGTAATGCGGGCTTCGATCACTTCGAGACCTGCATCCGTTACTTTTTTCTGTATTTCATCCCGGATACGGGAAGCCACAATCTCGCTGGAACCTCTGAGACTTCCTTCGTCAGCGATGCCGTCTCCTGTGGTATCGACATTCGGCGCTACATCGTAAGGATAATTACGCACAATGTTCCTGAGCGCTCCGTCACACTGCAGAGACAGATATTCTTTATAATTGTCTACATTAAAAACTGCCTGTGCGGTATCGATGACTCTCCACGTCACAGCGATGCCGATTTCAACGGGATTGCCGAGACAGTCATTAATTTTCTGGCGGTTGTTATTCAGCGTCATAATCTTCAGTGAGAGTTTCTTATTAACACTTTCCGTATTTACTGCACTGCCATTGATTGACAGCGATAGCGGACGCTTTTCTCCGCTGTCAACATCACCGCTTTGATTTAATTTCGTTTTGGCAGCCGGATTGACACTTGTGCTGAAAGGATTGACATAATAAAACCCTGCGTCCTTGAGTGTACCGGTATATTTGCCGAACAGGGTCAGAACCAGAGCCTCCTGAGGTTTCAGGACCTTGAGTCCCATCAGCGGAAACCATCCGATCGACAGCCATACAATAGATACGATCAGTACGGCGGCTGTCCTCTCTTTGCTGACCATGATTCCCCCGATGACACATCCTGCCACGGCTGCCAGATAGAGGAAAACGGTAAGAAGCAGCGCCGGCATGCCATTCTTTTTGTTTGATAATACTTTTTCTTTCATAATAAGTCCTCCGTTCTAAATGATATCATTATGATATCACAAAGATATTGACAAGTCAATATACTTAGTCTCAGATTTCTTGACAAAAGAAAAAGCTGTCCGATTCATTTATTTGCTGGCTTGTATCTAAGAAATGTAGTAAACTTAACTGATATAAATGGCGGGAGACCTGATTGCCCGTATGACATTTTTGTGTTATGATAAAAATAATGATATTGGGAAAGGGGTGTTGTTATGAATTTACATTATTCAGATGAGGAACAAATTAAGAATTTGCTGGACGGATATTTTGGAGCAGTCAAACATGCCGATATTAAAAAACTCAGAACCATTTTTTCAGAAGAGGCTGCCATGTACGGATATCTGGGAGACGCCCGTTTATCCGGTACTCCCGAGCCATTTTTTCAGGATCTTGCCTCCAAACCATCCATGGCAGAACAGGGGATAGACTGTCGGTATGTCGTTACCTCTATTCATGTGACAGGCAAGATAGCTACGGCATCCATCGCAGTCGATAATTTTTTTGGTGCAGCATACGTGGAAGACTATTTCCACCTGGTAAAGTCGGATGACACCTGGAAGATCGTATGTAAAACTTTTACGACGTTATAGAGCAATACCAGGTCAGAAACGGAGGAACAGGCATATGGAACGCAGCCCGGTTAAAATATTTACCGCACAGGATAATCTGCAGGCGGAGATGATTTTGAATGAGTTAAAAGACAGCGGAATTCCCGCATACAAAAAGGATTTGGGAAACGCGGGGATTCTGAATATATACGCAGGCAATTCAAAATATGGCGAGGACATTTTTGTGGCGGATACGGATGTTCAGCAGGCGCTTCAAATTTTAGAAGGTATGGGGCTGATATAGAGCAGCCACGCGGAAATATGCAAGGCGGGTAAGTCCCATGACTGCCCGCCTGTTTTATTCCGGCATGGGATGAACATAGACAGATAACAGGAGGACTATGCTATGGCGGTGATTCTGATCGCGGAAGATGAAAAAGAGATGCAGAGCATTATTGTTGATTTTTTAAATCGGGGCGGTCATTCCTGCATTCCTGCCGATGACGGTATTGATGCAGTCACCATCCTGAAGCATCATCCGGTGGATTTGGTCATCCTGGATATCATGATGCCGCACATCGACGGTTTTGCGGTCTGCCGTCTTGCGCGTGAAATGTACGATATACCGATTATGTTCCTGACAGCCAAAAGTGACGAGGATGATAAGCTGAAAGGATATGAATACGGTGCGGACGACTATATGACGAAACCATTCAGTCCCAAAATTCTTCTGGCAAAGGTGAATGCATTGCTGCGCCGTTCTAAAATGTCTGACCAAAAAGATGTGCTTATGGCGGGTGAGATTGTACTGCAGCCGGTATCCCACACCGTTACCGTATCCGGAGAAGTTGTCGGATTAACGCATAAAGAGTATGAGCTGCTGCTGTTTTTTATCAGAAATAAAGATCAGGTATTTTCCAGGGAACAGCTGCTGAACCGTATCTGGGGTTATGATTTCGAGGGAAGTACGAGAACTGTCGATACGCATATAAAAACACTGCGTCAAAAGCTTGGAAATGAGGGGCGTCACATTGTTACGCTGATACGCTCCGGCTATAAATTCGAGGTATAGCCATGGAAAACAAGAAAATGTTCCGAGAGCTGAATACGGTCCGGAAGAAGGTCCTGCTGCTCTCAAAACTGACCGGCGGAACAATTGTGATATTTTATCTGATCACTTCGGAACTGCCGGCAGATCACAACATAGCTTTCTGGAGCTGGTTTGTCTTAATGATCGGTGTAATCCTTGGGGTTGATTTCATGCTGGGAAAAATGATATCAAAACCACTGAAAGAGATCAGGGATACCGCCCGTCGAATGGCAGAGCTGGATTTTACCGCACACTGTACGGTTCACACGAAGGACGAATTTGGTGAGCTGTCACAGAGCCTGAACAAAATGTCTGCTAATCTGCAGGAGGCGCTGGAACAGAGAAAAGAACTGGCGGACAGCCTGTCGCATGAGATGAAGACACCGCTCGGCCTGATCAGGGCTTATACGGAGGGGTTAAAGGAAGAGACGGATGAACAAAAGAAACTGCAGTACATGGATTCCATCCTGTCGGCTGCGGACCGCATGAACGATCTGATCGTCTCGCTGCTTGAGCTCTCCGCACTGGAGTCAGGTGCTGCAAAACTTACAGAGGAACGTTTTGATTTCATAGAACTTGCAGAGACCGTTGCCGGACGTTTATTGGTCGATGCACCGGGGATCAATTTTAGTTTTTCTTATGAACTGCCGGAACAAAAAGTGTTTGTTCTGGCGGATAAGCGCCGCATGGAACAAGTAGTGGGCAATCTGATTGAAAACGCGAAAAAGTATGTTCGTCCGGGCGGGGAAATCCGGCTGACGATTGCATGCGCAGAACGGCATCTTGATTTTTCCATATTTAATCATGGAGATGTAATACCCGAAAGGGAACTGCCCAGGATATGGGAAAAGTTTTATCGCGGAGAGAACTCCGCAAGCGGCGGTTCCGGACTGGGACTTGCCATGGCTGCTCAGATTCTCTCCCTGTATCATGCTCCTTACGGCGTCCGAAATCACACGGACGGAGTGGAATTTCACTTTCGTTTTTCAACAATTTTATAAGGTCATAACGGCGCCCCCCGGCTCTTCAATACAGAGCAGAGGGGCTTTTATTTCACCCGGATTTCACCGCGCCCGCACTTTGAATTCACCGAGGCTTTCTATACTAACCGTATCAAATCAAAAGGAGGCCGATGTGAATATGATCTTAGGTATGGAGTGGTATTGGTGGCTGGTCATTGTCATTGCAGCTACGGTCTGTATTCCTCTGAAAATTAAATTTGTAAAGTGGTGGGGAAGGCGGCAGGAGAAAAACAAAACAGGCAGTCGTGATAAATGGGGTGGAATGGAATGATAAGGGTCAATGATTTAACGTTTTCTTATCGGAAAAACAAACAGACACTTCATGGGCTGACATTTACGGTATCAGAAGGAGAAATTTTTGGATTTCTGGGTCCAAACGGTTCCGGAAAATCCACAACACAGAAGATTTTAACGGGTGTTCTTAAAGGCTACGGAGGTCATGTTCAGGTATTCGGACAGGAGCTGGGGCATGAGAGAAAAAAATTCCAGGAAAAAACGGGGGTGCTTTTCGAATTTCCATATCTGTATACAAATCTGAGTGCACTCGATAATCTTAATTATTTTGCATCTTTCTATCCCAGGGAACAGTGCAGGGATGCCAGGGAGCTGCTGGATAAACTGGAATTTAAGAGAGATTATCTGAAAAAGCCGGTTGCCTCCTATTCGAAAGGCATGAGGCAGCGGGTCAGTATGGCAAGGGCGCTGATTAATAATCCAAAACTGTTGTTTCTGGATGAACCGACAAGCGGGCTCGACCCCGCAGGGGCGGTGCTTTTCCGCAGCATCATACGGGAAGAAAAAGAGAAGGGGACCACCATCTTTTTGACGACGCATAATATGATGGATGCGGACCTGTTGTGCGACCGGGTTGCGTTTATTGCAGATGGGAATATCAAAGCGTTGGGGGCACCCTGGAAACTGAAAAGAGAAAACAGCAGCCATTTACAGGAACCAACTCTGGAAGATGTATATATGAAGTACACCGGGAGGGGGCTGGAATGATGCGCAGGATATTTTGTTCATTGTTAAAAAAGGACTTCCGATTGATGCTGTCCAGTAAATTTCTGCTGCTCGCCGCAGGTTCTCTGATTCTTTATTCCTGTTACATCAACTTTGTCTTTGTGAATACAGACCAGGACATTTATCCGGTTTATCTGTATGACCCTCACAATACGCAGGAGACGGTGTCTGAGAATGTGGTCATGGCTGCCGGCATGGATGAACTGAAAGAGGCATGTGCGGATGGATATGCTGTCGGCATCGACGCTTCAGGCAGCAGCCCGGAAATCTATATGGTATCATCCGGTGTGTATAGTACGGACAATTACCGGGCGGCCTGGGCGCTGTCCAGATTGAGTCCCGAACACGTAACACGGGCGGATCTCATCGGTACTGACAGCAAGGAGATGAAAAACCGCAGGGAGATCACGGCAGAAGTTCTGTTTTTTGAACTGGCTGCTGTCGGTTTTCTGGGACTGGCGTCCATGCTGTTTAAGGAAAAACAGATGGGTGTGATCCGGGTTCACGGCATACTCCCGGTGAGTACTGCGGCGTTTATACTGTCGAAGTTATGCATTTTCCTGATGTCTGACCTGGTGTTTGTCATCTTCCTGACGCTTGTCAACCTCGGAGTGCAGGAGGGAACAGCAGTACTGCCCGCCGTACTGGTACAATCCGGTATTTTGTCTCTGATTATGGCGCTCGTTGGTTTCCTGTGTGCGGTGCGGCTGCCTGATTTTAAACAGTTTTCACTTTTATATCTGGTGCTTGCTGTATTCATCACGACTCCGGTGTTTCTCGCAGGACAGACCGGGGCTGCGCTGAGCCTGATCAGGTATCATCCGATGTATCATATGTTCATGGCAGTCAAGAACGCATACTTTCTGGAACCGTCTGCATCGGTTCTCTATTATTTTTCCTGTGCGGCAGCAGTCGTTCTGTTATATTGCCTGGTGTACAGAGCACTTGTCCATGAGATGGTAAAGGAGGGGTAATGTGACCGGACTGAGATATCAGCTTAAAAATGTCTGGCGGGATAAAATGTGTATTCTGACGTTTCTGCTGCCAATCGCTGCTGCATTTGCCATCAATCTGTTGTCAGGTGCCGGCTTTTCATCTGTCTATGAGACATCGTTCGGCATTCTCTCAGGCGATCTGCGCGAAGAGTGCATCGCCTGGCTGGAAAGCAACGGACGCGTGACCGTATTTGATACGACAGAGTCGTTATACGACGGTGTCAATGATCCGGCAACTCAGATGATCGGTGTTCTTTCGGACGGCGATGGGATCAAAACGATTCTCTCCGGGGACGAACTGAGGATAAATACCGTTATCGCTGATACGCTTCCCGGGCTTTTCGAGAATCGTGATACGGCAGATGTGTGCGGCAGGACAGTCATTCCTGCGGGAGGAAGCAGCGACAGCCTGAAATCACTCCTGATTGTGATAACGCTGGTCACTGCCATGTTCATGGGGTGTACATTTAATGCGATGAGTATGATCGGTGAAAAAGAAGACGGGATCACCTTTATCAACGAGATACTGCCGATATCGGCTGCAGATTATATGATCCAGAAAATAATACTGGGGTTCGCCGGGGGCATCCTGTCGGCAGCGGCGGCAGCGGCTGTCTGCATGAGAATCGAAGTCCGGCAGCTCATTTCCTTCGTATGCGTGCTCATCCTGTCGGCATTCCTTGCAGCGCTGACAGGACTGTTTATCGGACGTATTTCGGGGGGACTGATGATCGGTATCATTTATATCAAGATTTTCATGCTCCTGTATATTGCTCCTCCTATCATGTTTTATCTGACCATCCCTTCAGACAGCACTGCGAGGATATGGACATATCTGCTGCCTTCCAGCGCAGCATTTTACGGTCTGATGGATCTGCAGTCCGGACAGACTCAGGGGGTGTGGACTGCACTGGCTGCACTGCTTGTGCACTGTGTGGTCTGGACTTTGATTTACCTGAGCGCCAATACATTATACGGCCGGTATTCACATTTTTATAAAGGTCGCAGCAGCACTGAAAGATAAAAGAGCAGCCCGGACATTTCAGAGGACTTTTGCGTGTGCAAAAGTCCTCTGTTATTTTGATTTGAGATAAAAACCGATTGACATTGTGATCAAAAACATCTATCATAATATAGTAAATAAATTGACCATAAGGAGATTTGCTGAAAGGACGATGATTATGACAAAGGACGATAAACAAAACGCATACCTGTATTGCAAGTTCCGAGATGAACAGTTTGCTCTCTATGATGAATACGCCAAAAAAAATGGGATGCTTATGAAAACCCTGCTTGTTTTGAATGTTCTCTATTATGCAAAGGCGGGCATGACACAGCGGGATATTTGTCAGAAAACATTTCAATCAAAGCAGACAGTAAATCTGATTATAAAAAATCTTTTGAAGGATGGGTACGTTACCATTTGTGAAGACCCGGATAACGGGAGAAATAAACTTGTGGCAATGACAGATGAGGGGCGGGCTTATGCGAAAGTTCCGGTGACACACATTACGAAATCTGAGGATACCGCCATGTCCATGTTCACATCAGAGGAACAGGAGCAGTTAATCAGCCTGTCGCGGAGATTTACAAAAAACCTGACGGATTTAATCAATGGAAGGGGGGCTGAAGCATGATACTTAACACAGGAGGCAGAACAGATACTGTCCAGTATTACACGAAATGGCTGTTGAAACGTTTTAAAGAAGGCTATGTGCTTTCGCGTAACCCGCTGTTTCCCAATAAGGTTACCCGCTATGAATTAACTCCGGACAAGGTTGATTGCGTCGCATTTTGCTCCAAGGATTACGAGCCGATACTAAATGATCTGACAGATATTACGAGCCGATTCAACACCTATTTTCACTATACCATAACCGCTTATGGCAAGGATCTTGAACCCGGTGTGCCGGCCATTGAAAAAAGTATGGAAACGCTGAAGAAACTGTCGGCTATTGTCGGAAAACAGCGTGTTGCATGGCGGTATGACCCTGTGCTGCTGACAGAAAAATATACGATTCAAACCCATCTGAATACTTTTGAGAAGATGGCAAAGGAACTTGCCCCTTTCGTTGATCGCTGCATTTTCAGCTTTGTAGAGATGTATAAAAAGCTGGAAACAAATATGCCGGAGCTGATACTGCTCTCAGATTTGGACAAGGCTGCCCTGGCAAAAGGTTTAGGTGAGACGGCCGCCAAATATGGTTTATACATTCAGACCTGCGGGACAAACGGCGATTATTCGCAATATGGGATACATTCTTCCGGGTGTCTGACACTTGATATTCTTGGCGGTGCAAACGGTGTTGTGTTCAGGGACTTGAAGCATAAAGGAATGCGCCAGGGCTGCCATTGCATTGAAAGTCGGGACATCGGTGCCTACGATACCTGCATGAATGGCTGTAAATACTGCTACGCAAACAAGAACCCAAAGAGAGCATTTGAAAATTACAGGTACCACGACCCGGATTCTCCGCTTCTTCTGGGGCATTTGAAGGAAGCAGATGCCGTTTGTCAAGGGGCGCAAAAGACTTATTTAAACAGCGAAATCATCTGCGGGCAGCAGGCATTAAAATTGTAAAAGAATTTCGCCGATATTCCGTAATAGTATTGTGCTTCTGCTGGGTGCTGTCTTTGTATTTATTTTTGTCTACGGATTCTGGCTTTCAAAACATCTTGGAAGGATTACAGGGGTATACCGGATGATCTGCTGTCTGAGTATAGTTGTTCCTGCAGTGCCCCAATGAATTTTTCGGCAGGCTTTGACAGTACCTGATATTTCTTCCAGATAATACTCATCTCACTTTCAAGCGGTGGGTTTAGTGGACGGAAACAAAGATTACTGTCACCAGTCGTATTGATAATTCTGTCAAAGGTAATTGCATATCCAAGACCTTCATCCACCATTAAGGAAGCATTGAATATAAGATTATAAGTAGCTGCGATGTTTAAATCAGAGGCTTTTCGTTTTATCCACTGTGTGACACTTCCTCCTTTATCCTCCTGCTGTGAAAAGATCAAGGGCTTGTCCCATAAATCCTTTGGAGTAATAGATTCTTTCTGTGCCAGAGCTGAATCTTTCCGCATGAGAACACCCCAGACATCTCTGGCAGGCATTTTCAGTGCATCAAATCTTGTCAAATCTATGTTGGTAAATACCAGACCGAAATCAATCAATCCTTTTTCCAGACGTTCTGTGACAAATTCAGAATTTCCGCTGGATATATGATAATGAATGCCGGGATGGGATTGCTGCAGTTTTTTTGCGGTTTTGGCAATCAGGCGTATTGCATCTGTCTCGCCGGCTCCGATATAGATATCACCCACAGTGATATCGTCGGCGACGGTTATTTCTTTCTCTGTCTTTTTAACCAGATCCAGTATCTCTTCTGCGCGTTTCCGCAAAATCATTCCTTCTTCAGTCAGTGTGACTTTCCGTGACCCTTTGGTTCCGCGTATCAAGAGCTGTTTTCCCAATTCTTCTTCCATATTTTTAATCTGGGTTGAAAGAGTAGGCTGTGAAAGGTGCAGTGACTGGGCTGCCCGTACAATGCTCTGCTCCCTGGCAATTGCCAAAAAATACTGAAGTACCCGTAATTCCATATGACATCCCCTTAATTTTATATAATATTGTTATGATTCTGTATATCAGTTAGGCTAAGTCTAACATAAAAATAAATAGGTTTCAATTATACATAACAATTAAATATAAATATTTGCTATTGTATGGCGGCCAAATTATACTATACATAGAGCAGAAATAATGTAGGAGGTGCTGCACAATTAATGATAAATTCAGAATCCAAAGAAGAGTTAGTACAAAACCTGAAGGATGCCGGGTGTAGGATGGAAACCATTCAAGATTTTCTTTTATATCTGGATGAAAATCAGAAAGAGAAACAACTGGAACTATTGGAAAAGCACAGGAGACGGCTTCTGAGTAACGTGCACAGGGAAGAGAAGAAGATTTACTGTCTGGACTATTTAGTATACCAAATTAAAAAACGAGGAGAAGAAAAGATGAAAAAAAATATTTTAATCATTTCAACCAGTCTGCGAAAAGGGAGCAATTCAGAACGCTTGGCTGATGAATTTATGAGCGGGGCCAAAGCAGCGGGTCATTCTGTAGAGAAGATAGAAATCCGAGATAAAAAGATTGGTTTTTGCCGGGGCTGTCTTGCCTGTCAGCACACAGGAAAATGTGTCATTGGAGATGATGCCAATACCATTGCCGGGAAAATGCTGACGGCAGATACAATCGTATTTGCCACACCTGTTTATTATTACGAGATGAGCGGGCAGATGAAAACCATACTTGACCGGGCTAATCCGCTTTATTTTGCAGATTACAGGTTCCGGAAAATTTATCTGCTGGCAACAGCGGCAGACGAAAATGAGGATGCCGTGAACGGAGCGCTTACAGGACTGAACGGATGGATTTCCTGTTTTGAAAAAGCGTCTCTTGCAGGAACCGTATTTGCAGGCGGAGTGGATAAAGCGGATGAGATGGAACAACATCCGGCTCTGGAAAAAGCATACCGTATGGGAAAAGGAGTATAAGCTGGAGCTTATAAAAGGAAAAAGGAGATTGTAAATCATGGAAGCAAAAATGTTAGAAGGAAAAGTTGCGGTTATTACCGGGGCAAGCTATGGAATGGGACAGACTATGGCGGAACTTTTTGCAGAGGAAGGTGCCAGTGTTGTCCTGACCGCCAGAGGAAAGGAGAAACTGAATCAGGCAGTAGAGGGAATTTGCAAAAGGGGTGGAAAGGCAATTGGAATTGTTGCGGATACCTGTTCCACGGCAGACACAAAGAAGGTTATGGAGAAGACAATAGAGACTTTCGGAGACTTGGATATCCTGATTAATAACGCAGGAATCGGCGAACAGAAGATGATTGACGAGACCGATGATGAATGGATGATGCAGGTAATGAACACCAATCTGGGAGGACCGATGAGGTATATCAGAGAAGCATTAAAGATATTCATGCCTAAAAATGAAGGAGTCATTATAAATATTTCTTCTGTAAATGGAAACCGTCCTTTCTGCGGCGCAACTTATACTTCTACAAAAGGCGCATTGAACACGTTGACAAAAAATGTGGCAATGCGGCTGATTGATACAAATATCAGATGTAACGCCGTAGCACCCGGGGCAACAATCACACCGGCACACCTTGCCAACAAGGCGGGAGAGCAGCCGGGAGGAAATGAAATGCTGAAATACAGCGGCCATTATGTTTATTTTCCGGGCCCGGAATGTGAAGCAATGGATCAGGCATATGCCTGCCTGTATCTGGCCAGCAAGATGGGCAGAGCTGTCCGTGGGCAGGTGCTGCAGGTCTGCAATGGTGCGTTTCTGTAAAAGGCTCATTCTCAAACAAGGAGGGTAAAATATAATGCAATATAAAGAATATAAAGACGGTATCATGCTTTCCAGGCTGGGCATGGGAGTTATGAGGCTGCCGGTAGCAGATCAGGATGATTCCAAGATTCAGTATGAAGCAGCCAAAAAACTTATAGACCGTTGCATGAAAATTGGTATCAATTATTATGATACAGCTTACATTTATCATGGCGGAAATTCAGAAACTTTTTTAGGAGAGGCATTATCTGATTACCCCCGCAATAGTTTTTATTTGGCAGATAAATTTAATCTGCAGGCAAACCCGGATTACCGTGCACAATTTGTCCAACAGTTGGAACGGCTTCAAATGGAATATATTGATTTTTATCTTCTGCATGGGATTCAGGATAGTTTTGCGGATACCATGTTAGCGTGTGGTTGCATTTTCTATTTCGACACTATGAAAAAGCAAGGGAAAATCAAATATCTTGGTTTTTCTTATCATGGCAGTCCGGAAGAACTTTCGGAAATCCTAGAAGCCTATCCGTGGGATTTCGTACAAATACAGTTAAATTATTATGACTGGTATTATGGAGATGCAAAACAGTTATATGAAATACTGACTGAGGCACAAATACCGGTTATGGTCATGGAGCCAGTACACGGTGGATTGCTTGCAAATCTTGAGGAAGAGGCAGGCAGAGAATTAAAGGCAGCAACGCCGGATGCATCTTTGGCTTCCTGGGCAATGAGATGGGTGATGGGTCTTGAAAATGTACAGGTTGTTTTAAGTGGGATGAGTGATGAAGCTCAGGTATTTGATAACATAGATACCTTTGAAAAAGCAGTCCCCCTTACAGGAGAAGAACAAGAAAAAATAAAAACGGCTGCAAGGATTCAGTATTCTGCCTTGGCGGTAGCATGTACAGGCTGCCGTTATTGCTGTCCGGATTGTCCCAGTGGATTGGATATTCCCTTACTGCTTAAATCTTACAATGAAGCAAAACTTGGTGGTGCATGGCGCCTCAATAGTTTAAAAGCTGTCGTACAAGAAAAGCAGCCAGCTGCCTGTGTGGGATGCGGTTCTTGCAAAGAACACTGCCCACAGGGATATGACATTCCAAAATACATGGAAGAAATGAAAGCTATGATGGGCAGCATTTAGTCTACAAAATGTTTATCTTTATGTTTAAAAATACAGACAGAGCAAAAGGAGAAACAAAAAATATGAAAAAAATGAGACAATTAACCAGCCTTTTCATCGCAGTATGTTTGAGTTTTGGCCTGACTGCCTGCAGTAACGGCAGCCCACCTGCTGAAAACAATACGGATGTACAGGATTCCGGAACAGAACAGAGTACGGAAACTTCTGCTATGGACGCGGAGCCGGATGCTGGAACAGATGTATTAATTGCATATTTTTCTGCGACCGGCAATACGAAGGCGGCAGCGGAACAGATTGCAGAATTTACGGGAGGAGAACTCTACGAGATTGTCCCTGCCAATCCATATACTGAGGAAGACCTGGATTATAGTAACGATCAGAGCCGCACCTCACAGGAGATGGATGATCCAGCCGCACGCCCGGAGATCGGCAGTGAGGACATTGTAATGAACGGATTTACTACGCTGTACCTTGGATATCCCATCTGGCATGGGCAGGCTCCGCGTATCATGAGTACCTTTGTGGAACATTACAATTTTGACGGACTTACAGTCATTCCGTTCTGTACTTCCGGAGGCAGCGGGATCGGCTCCAGCGCAGAGACTCTGGAAGAGCTGGCCGGCAGTGGGAAGTGGCTTACAGGAGAACGCTTTAGCTCCGGTGTTTCCGAAGATGAAGTGCAGACATGGATAGAGAGTTTACAAGAATAGAAGGAAAATTTCGATTATGAAACGGAGAATGATGAAAGCGGCCGTATTGACGGGACCGCAGAAAATTGAGATTAAGGAAGTGCCGATCCCGGCACTGAAACCCGGCGAAATCGTGATTAGATAGACCCGCTTATGGTTGCCTACCACGCCATCCGCCGTTCAGAAATCAAGCTCCATGACAAGGTTCTGGTAGTTGGCAGCGGCATAATTGGGCAGATGCTGGGCGAGCTGTCCAAGAAGGCAGGGGCATCCTATGTGGCTATGTCAGAGGTGAATGATGTTAAAATTCAAAAAGCAAAGGAAATTGGTATTTTTGATGAGTATTTTGATGGAACTGATTCGCAGCGGGCGTCTTCTTTCAAAAAAGCTACAGACGGCGGATTTGATATTGTATTTGAGGCAGTGGGAGCGGCAGATGATCCGATGGTAAAGACTGTAGTAGGAATGAATTGAAAGAAGAACGAAACGAATTAAAAGATTTTTAACAGAAAGGAGAATGATATTATGTTAGGAAATTTTGTGTTTTCAAACCCTACAAAATTATATTTTGGAGAGGATTCTTTAGATTATCTAAATGAGGAACTTCCAAAGTACGGAAAGAACGTACAGCTTGTATACGGCGGCGGTTCCATTAAGAAAAACGGAATCTATGACAAAGTAACTGCTATATTAAAAGCAAATGGAAAAGAAATCTTCGAGGATGGCGGCGTTATGCCAAATCCGACGGTGGAGAAACTGTATGAGGGTGTTCAGATTGCAAGAGACAATCAAGTGGACTTTATCCTGGCAGTGGGTGGAGGCTCATGCTGTGATTATGCCAAGGCGGTTTCCATTTCTGTCAATTGCAAGGAAGATCCATGGGAAAAGTACTATCTGAAGATTGAGGATGTGGATAAAGATACAGGAATCATTCCGGTAGGCTGTGTGCTGACAATGGTTGGCACAGGGTCAGAGATGAATGGCGGAGCAGTTATCACAAATCATGAAAGTAAATTGAAGATCGGGCATGTGTTTGGGGACCGGGTATTTCCAAAGTTTGCGATATTAAATCCAACCTTTACCTATTCGCTTCCGAAGTACCAGATGGTTGCCGGTTTTTATGATATTATGAATCATATATGTGAGCAGTATTTCTCCGGGGAGGATGACAATACCTCTGATTATCTGATGGAGGGGCTGATGCGGTCACTCATACACAGCAGCAGAATCGCAGTCAAAGAACCGGAAAATTATGAGGCCCGAAGTAATATCATGTGGACAGCTACCTGGGCGTTGAATACGCTGGTGGCTATGGGCAAATCCACAGACTGGATGGTGCACATGCTTGGCCAGGCAGTGGGGGCTCACACAGATGCAACCCATGGAATGACGCTTTCTGCAGTATCCCTGCCATATTACCGCCATATCATGCCTTATGGACTTCAAAAATTTAAACGGTTCGCCATGAATGTGTGGGATATAAATCCGGAAGGAAAATCGGATGAAGAAATAGCAGCAGAAGGATTAAATGCCATGGAGGCATGGATGAAAGAAATCGGGGTAGTGATGAACATCCGTGAGCTTGGTGCGACAGAAGACATGCTGGATGGACTTGTGAAGAGTACCCTTGTTATGGAAGGTGGATATAAGGTGCTGACACAGGAAGAAATCAAGAAGATTTTCGAGGAAAGTATGTAGCAGTAAATGTCCATACAAGCATGGCTATTTGGCTCGTTGCTCGCGGGAATAAAAAAGCAGTTAAGGATGATTGAGATGGAAAAGGTAACTGCGGGAAAGGATAAACTGGGAGATTTTGCACCAAAGTTTGCTGAATTAAATGATGATGTATTATTTGGGCAGGTGTGGGTCAGAGAGGACAAATAGCAGAAATGCCAAACAGTACAAGGAAAGAAGAGAAAGAGGTTGTTTAAGAGTCATGCTTACTCTTAAGCAGCCTCTTTTGTTCATAATGTAGATTCATAATGTAACGCAAAAATAAATTGTTTAAAACTATACAAATACATTATTTATAAGTATTGGTTATCTGAAATTATGAATGTTATGATAAAAGCAGTTTAGAAATTGTTTATCTTTTTGTTAGCCGCATGTTATTCCTGGGGCTTACAGTATTAACAGATGAAAGGAGTGCAAAAGAAATGAAGAGGGAATTATGCATAGTATGCATGATCACCCTGATCTTTAGTATTGTAACCGGGTGTGCACAAAATACAAATACATCTGAAAATACAGTACAGACAAAAACAGCAGAGGGAGAAAACATGGCGAAGAATACCATCACACCAGATACTGATATAACAGAACTGGAGGATGGATTATCTGTTTCCTCAGTCAACATAGACTTTATCCAGGCAGGAGGTCTGGACATTTCAAGGCTTCCGGACACGGCACAGGCAATCATCGGGATGTATGCGCCGCTGGACGGCATGAACGAAGAGGGATTAGCCGTATCTGTCAACATGATTGAAGACACCGATACCATAGAGCAGGATACCGGGAAGCCGGACATTACCACCACTACAGCCATTCGTCTCCTTCTTGATCAGGCTGCAAATGTAGAGGAAGCGCTAAGCTTACTGGAGCAATACAACTTACATGCATCCATGGGAATAATGATCCATCTGGCTCTTTCTGATACAGCTGGGAACAGCGTAGTCGTGGAATATGTAGACAATGAGATGAGTGTTACAGAAACACCTGTTGTCACTAATTTTTATCTGTCTGAAGGTGAAAAACAGGGAATTGGAACATCCCAGTCCCATGAAAGATTCGACATTCTAAGCGAAACGCTGGAAGAAAAGAAAACCATGACTGAGACTGACGTAAGGGATGCGCTGGACAGTGTGCGCAAAGATAACTTCGGTGAATTTGAATCTACAGAGTGGAGCATTGTTATGAATCAAGAGACGAAGGAACTGACATATTACCACAGAGAAAATTACGGACAAGGCTATAGCATTGCTGTTGAGTAGGGAAGGAAGGGAGAAAAGGATGAACTATTTTAAAACATTGATAGATTTGTATCGTTTGAAAAGCCCTCTGGGACATGTCCATGCCGCAGACACTGTTCCTTCTGGCAAAACGTCCAAGAATCATCTTGAATTGGTGGGGAATTACTCCTTTGACGGCGTGAAAAATATGGAAATCCATAATGCAAAGATGCTTTCCAAAGATGCCTTCTGGAACAGTGAGAATGTAACGGTGTATGATTCCTTCATATCCGGGGAATACCTCGGCTGGAACGCAAAGAATCTGACCTTGATTAACTGTACCATCGAGAGCCTGCAGGGGATGTGTCAATGACCGCACAGAGAACCTTGAATTACGGTGTGAAAGCCGGTCTGTTAACCGGTTTGGGCTCCTCTGTCACAGACTGTCTTTATGCCTGTGTCGGAGCCTTTGGACTCAATCTTATATCAGACTTTCTACTAAAATACCAAAACATCGTTAATCTGGCCGGGGGATGCCTGATTGTGGGAATGGGTATCCGGATGTTTGCTTCTTCCTTTGCGGTGGGAATTACCAACCCGGCGGCAATTCTCACTTTCCTGTTTGCATTTTCCTGGTTTGGGATTCATGGGCAGACAGGACTGGCAGAAGGGATCGGTTTGGTTTGCGGTGTTTTCATTGGAACTTATATCTGGTGGGGAACTCTTACCGGCGCAGCATCCATGTTCAGGAAAAAATCAAAAAAGGACTGCCTGCCTGTTATGAACCGGGTATTTAGACTTATATTAATTCTATTTGGAGCAGTGATTCTGGTTAGGAATTTTCTAAATTAAAAGGGGAACTATCATGAAAAAAAGATATTGCAGCGTGTTGCTGGTACTTCTTTTTGCATTAGCACTGTCTGCTTGCGGAAACAGCGCAGACGAAGATCAATCGGTTCGTCCATCAATAGAGGAAGAAACACGCAGTGTGGAAAGTTCAGGTGGAGAAGATGAAGATCCTTTGGCAGAAGTTCCAGAGGACATTTCCGAGGATGGACAAAAAGCATCCACGGATGAAGGTATAGACAACAGCAGAGAAACAGGAGGTGAAAAGATGCAGGAAATGACAGTGGAAGTAAGCGGGCAGAAATTTCAGGCGTCCTTATATGATAATGAGACGGTACATGCGTTTCTGGAGCGACTTCCTATGACACTTGATATGGAGGAATTGAATGGAAATGAAAAATTCTATTATCTGGACGTGGGACTGCCCGCCAACTCTGAAATTGTGGGAAATATTAAGGCCGGGGATATTATGCTGTTTGGTTCCGACTGCCTTGTTCTGTTCTTCGAGGATTTCAGCACTTCATACAATTATACCCGTATTGGTCATATCGAAGAAGAAGAGGCGTTTGTCAAGGCACTGTCGGGAGGAACTGTGGAAATAACCTTTGAGGCAGAGGAATAGGAGGGGACACAATGAAATTTCAATTTGATAACATCATTCGGCACAAGGTCAGCCGGGGGCTGAATACAGATGAGGTAGCGGAGCCAAATGTATTTGCCGCTGTGGCGCCCATCGCCGCATTTACCTGCGGCGGGGAATGGAACAGAGTTTTGCCGCTTTATCCGCAGCTACAGTGGTCTTTATCTCCTTGACGGAAACGAGTACCGGAATGGAGAAGGGTTCCTGCGCATGAACCTTGCCTGTCCGAGAGAGCAGGCGGAAGAAGGACTGAAGCGTCCAAAAGAAAGTGTATCTGCCTATGAGAGGTGGGCAGCGGAGCAATGTTAGAAAAAGAGGCAGCAGTAAATGAAAAATAGAATCCCTGCACTGATATTTCAGACTTGTGAATACAAATTAGTATTTTTCTGGAATCTGTATATAGGCGGCTCTGTAAAACCTGTATTTTTTTATCATATATTCTTTCGCGCGCTTTAAAATGTAACGATAGCAGTCTGCAATGCCGTCTGCAAAAGCCGTCACATTCCCTTCACGCAGATATTGGAATGCTTCCAGGACCTTTTTATTGAGCTTTTGTATGACCAGTTTCTTGTTATCGTAATAAGCAATATAGTGTCCCCATTCGGTAAGACGAAAAGCTTCGGTTAATATCACCTGCAATGGTTTCAGATCAACATGATTTAAAATGACTTCAAACATAGCTATGATATAAATGGATTCAGCCTGACTGAATGTCCCTTCCAGTTTTTCTAAATCTGTTGGAGACAACCTTGGAGCTGCAATGGAGGCTGCCGGATGAATAATTAATACTAACAATTGTAGTGCATGCAGATATTGCAATGCCTCCTGCGAACGCCGTGGAGTGGGAAGCATCTGATTCACCCGGGAATCATCCGGTTCTATAACGACAGTTCCTTTCGCATTTAAGGTTTTTACTAGACCTCTCTGCTCCAGTTCAGCCAATGCTTTTCTGACTGTGGAAACAGAGACGCCGTACTGGCCGGACAGCTGTTTCTCATAAGGAAGAAATGTTCCGCGGGGATATTCCCCGCTGCCGATTTTCCGGTTCAGATCGCTGATGATTCTTGAGTAGAAGTAATCCTTGCCTCGTGTCGGTTTCCAGGAAAATGAAACGGGAGCCTGGAGAGGACACTGGGGCGTCGTATTCGCCAAATGTTCTAAAGTATCAGTGATGGTGTCTGCAAATCTCTGTCCTAAATCTGCGAACTGCTGATGTTTCACAGAAGGATTGTTCCCTTTTAAAATATCTATAATAATCCCCGTCACGGATACAGAATTCTGCAGAAGGTTCTCTAAAAAGTGAGGACATCTTTCTGTAAAAAAACTAAGGTTGTGATAAAGCTCAAAAATCGAATAGAGATTGCCAAGCAGAGGGTTACCCCCAATTTCCAGTACCTCTTTTATAAAATCGGAAGAAGGCCGCCAGCCGCCGGCCGCAATTCCCAGGCGTGATACTTTCGCAGCCTGTTTATAATGGGGCAGCATTTCCAGATCACAGTCCTGTGAAGCAAAAACCAGAAGCGGCGGCAATAACAGTGCGAATGTTTGATATATCTGCACAATGCTGTCTCTTTTTCTCAGGACATCATACAACATATATTCCGTTTTTTGTTTATCTGTTCCTGCGAGGACGGTTGGAGCGAGACGAGGCTGAATTTCGATCATTCCTTCTTCTTTCAACACATCAAAAACTCGGTTAATTGTATATCGGCTCACCTGAAAGTGATTGCAGAGCGCCCTTGAAGATGGCAGCCGGTTCCCGGGAAGGACCTGCCCGTTTAAGATGCGCTGCTTAATTTCACTGTATATAAATGAGAACTTGGTTTCCTGTGGTTCCATCATTCATCTTCCTTTCCTTTTACATTCAATTATACTTCGTATATGACAGTTTGTCAGTAAAAAACACGCAGCTATGTGTACACCTGTCCAATATGATTATTGCAGTCTGCAGGAAGTATATTTATAATTAAGATCGTAAAATGATGATGAAAGAGATTGAAGTATCATGGATAAACAAAAAATCTTGATTGCGGACGATTCAGAGATGAATCGGTCTCTTCTGGCAGCTATTCTGGAAGATCAGTATGAGATTATAGAGGTCAGCAACGGCGCAGAGGCAGTTGCACTTCTCTCACAGCACAGATCGGATTTTTCACTTCTGCTTTTGGACATTATGATGCCGAAGATGGATGGGTTTGAGGTGTTGACTTACATAAATAAATACCACTGGAATGATACGCTTGCTGTGATTATGATTTCCGCCGATGATTCTCCTGAAAATATTAAACGAGCCTACGATCTGGGGGCATTTGACTATATCAGCCGGCCGTTTGATTTTACGATCGTCCATCGCCGGATTTCCAATACGATGCTTTTATATGCCAGGCAACACCGTCTGGAGAGGATTATCGCAGAACAGTTTTATGAGCAGGAAAGAAATAATAAGCTCATGATTTCAATCCTGTCTCATATTGTAGAATTCCGCAACGGAGAGAGCGGTTTACATGTAATGCATGTAAATACCATTACAGAACACCTGCTGGAACGCCTGATTCAGAGGACAGACCGGTATCCGTTGACAAAATCTGAGATTGCTTTAATAAGTACGGCCTCATCCCTGCATGATATAGGGAAAATATCGATTTCCGATGCGATTCTGAATAAGCGGGGCCCCCTTACTGCGGAGGAATTTGAAGTGATTAAGACCCACTCGGCAGTCGGTGCCAGGATGCTGTTGGAATTACCGTTTGAGCAGCAGGAACTGCCGTTTGTCAAAACAGCTTCGGAAATCTGTCGGTGGCATCACGAAAGATATGACGGCAATGGTTATCCGGATGGATTAAAGGGAGAACAAATACCCATTGCCGCCCAGGTGGTTGGTTTGGCTGATGTGTATGATGCGTTGACCAGTAAAAGATGCTACAAGAGGGCATATTCACAGGACGAAGCATTAAAAATGATTGTAGAAGGACAATGCGGAACGTTCCATCCGATTCTCATCCAGTGTCTGCAGGAAGTTTCGGACAGGCTGAAACACGAGTTGATGGATACCACAATCGGACAGGATACGAAAAGCATTCAGAACCTGAAATTTCCACGCAAAGAATACGCTTCATTTTCCGCAGGTCAGCAACACCTGCAATACTTATATATTGATTCGCTGACCGGTATCTACAATCGCCGTTATTTTGAAGAATATTTTCAGGGAGAGGAAGACAGTGAAGCTGTCGTGGTGATGGATGTTGATAATTTTAAACGTGTCAATGATCATTATGGACATTATGCAGGTGATTGTGTGCTTCAAAGCGTTGCCAAAACGATATCATCGAGTATTCGAAAAACAGATGCTGTAATCCGTTACGGCGGTGATGAATTTGTAATTCTTTTTTACCGTATCCCTGCAGATGCATTTGAGAAGAAACTGGAGGGAATAAGACGCTCTGTTGATCGGATGGTGATCAATGAATACCCTGAAATACATGTATCTGTGAGCATTGGAGGGGTACATGGGAGAGGAAAAACCAGGGAATTGTTTCTAGTGGCGGACAGCATGATGTATCAGGCAAAGGCCACAAAAAATCAAGTGACGATACATTTTCCGGACAGAGACACGGATGAAGACAAAAAAGGGAGTGATAACGTCAATGCGCAGCAGTAAAAATAAAAATTCCACCACCCGGTTTCTGATATACAGCTTTATCGGGCTTCTGCTCTTCAGTGTAGTTGTTTTCAGTATTCTGGGAATTTATATGAATCGAAAAAGCAAAAAGACCATATACGAAGTCGGAGAAATCTACATGTCTGGAATGAACGAACAAATGTCCAGACATTTTGAAAACATAATCAAACTGCGGTTTGATCAGGTGGACGGCATCATATCGGTGGTCCTGGCAGAGAATTACGATACAGAAAGTCTGTACGAGGAACTTGTATACAGGGCACAGGTCAGGGGCTTTGATTATCTGGCGATCTGTTCTGAGGAAGGGAACTTTGAAACACTCAGCGGAACACCGATACAGCCGCTTAATCCGTCTCCCTTTGTCGAAGCATTAAATCGAAGGGAGCGGAGAGTTGCGGTAGGCGTTGATGCGGCGGGCAATGAAGTGGTGCTGTTTGGCGTTGATGCAGATTATCCTATGCAGAACGGCAATATGGGCACCGGTCTGGTCGCAGCTGTACCGCTGGATTATATCACCGATTTTCTTTCTTTGGAGGATGAGGGACAGCTGACATACTATCATATTATCCGGCCGGATGGGAGTTTCGTCATACGAAATCCCAACACTGAATTGTGGGGATTTTTTGATCAGCTGCAGCAGCAACTCGATCCTTCCGCAGACATATCAGCTGCAGAAAATTCTGTTGAGGAATTCGGCGCAGCTCTGAGGGATCATAAAGAATATACCACAATATATGAAGTAAATAGTGAAGAGCTGCAGATTTACGGCATACCCTTGCCATGTTCCGAGTGGTATCTGGTATCAGTCATGCCTTACGGAATATTGGATGAGACTATAAACAGCCTGAGCACCCAGCGTATGTTCATTACATTGTTGGCCTGTGCTTCTATATTAATCCTGCTGACGTTGATATTTCTTCGGTATTTTTCCATGACCCGCTTGCAGATGCAGGAACTGGAGAAGACGCGTCAGGTGGCGATTGAGGCAAACAAAGCCAAAAGTGAATTTTTAGCCAATATGAGTCATGATATCCGTACACCCATGAATGCAATCGTCGGTATGACAGCGATCGCAACTGCACATTTAAACGACAAAGAACAGGTAAAGAACTGTCTGAGAAAGATCACACTGTCAAGCAAACATCTGTTAGGGCTTATCAATGATGTATTGGATATGTCTAAAATCGAGAGTGGTAAACTGACGCTGACAACAGATCAGGTTTCCCTGAAGGAAGTTGTTGAAGGAATTGTCAGTATCATGCAGCCACAGGTGAAGGCAAAGAAACAAAATTTTGAAATACACGTTGAGAGTATTATGACGGAAAACGTGTGGTGCGATGGTGTGCGCCTGAATCAGATCTTACTGAATCTTTTGTCCAATGCGACAAAGTACACGCCTGAGGGAGGGTTCATACGATTATCTTTATCAGAGGAAGCATCTCCCAAAGGAGACGGCTGTGTCCGAATCCATATTCGCGTTAAGGATAACGGAATCGGTATGTCGCCGGAATTTTTGGAAAAATTATATGAATCCTACAGTCGTGCCGACGAAGCCAGAATACATAAAACTGAGGGCGCCGGTCTGGGGATGTCGATCACAAAGTATATAGTGGACGCAATGGAAGGTACGATTGATGTGCAGAGTGAACCTGATGTCGGTACGGAATTCCATATCACGGTTGACTTTGAAAAGGCGGCGTCGATAGAAGAGGATATGATTCTGCCTCCCTGGAGTATGCTGGTAGTCGATGATGACGAACTGCTGTGCCAGACGGCGGCAAATGCACTGAAGTCGATTGGAATAAAGGCGGAATGGACACTGAGTGGAGAAAAGGCTGTCAAACTGGCAATCCAGCACCATAAAAAGAGAGATGATTATCAGATCATTCTATTAGACTGGAGACTGCCTGGCATGAACGGCATTCAGACCGCCAGAGAGATCCGGCGTAATTTAGGAGACGAGATACCGATTCTGCTGATTTCCGCATACGACTGGAGTGAATTTGAGGCGGAAGCCCGTGAGGCGGGGATCAGCGGTTTTATTTCCAAGCCTTTGTTTAAATCAACCTTATTTTACAGTTTGCGTCAATATATGGGCAGCGAGGAATCACGAAACCGGACGCCGGATCAGAAGATTGACCTGTCCGGACGCCGGATCCTGCTGGCAGAAGATAATGAGCTCAACTGGGAGGTTGCAAGGGAATTGCTGGCCGATTTAGGCGTGGAACTGGAGTGGGCAGAAGATGGCCGGATATGTCTGGACAAGTTTGGGAGGTCATCAGAAGGTTATTACGATGCCATTCTGATGGATATACGAATGCCGCATATGACAGGATATGAGGCTGCAACAGCCATTCGCGGACTGGATCATCCCGATGCTGCATCCATTCCGATCATTGCCATGAGTGCAGATGCTTTTTCTGAAGATATCAGGCAATGCCTGGCGTGCGGTATGAATGCCCATATTGCAAAGCCTGTCGAGATTACGGAATTGACACGCCTGTTGAAAAGATATTTTATATAGATACCTGATGTTTTTTTCAGAACTTTAGGAACCTGGACATTCAGACGCATGGATTTCAAAACTTTTGGGAATGGATAGTGGGGAATATGGAAAAGGAGGACCGTCATGAGCAGTAATCATTTAAGAGGTCAAAGCAGTCCGTATCTAATACAACATGCCAAAAATCCTGTCGACTGGTATCCATGGTCTGATGAGGCGTTTGAAAGAGCCAGGCAGGAAGATAAACCGGTTTTTTTAAGTATTGGATACAGTACCTGTCACTGGTGTCATGTGATGGCGCATGAGAGTTTTGAAAATGAGGAAATTGCCGGTATTCTAAACCAAAGTTTCATTTCCATCAAGGTAGACAGGGAAGAGCGGCCCGATATAGACAGTGTGTATATGGAAGTCTGCCAGACCCTGACAGGCAGAGGGGGATGGCCTATGAGTATTTTTATGACGGCAGAGCAGAAGCCCTTCTACGCGGGAACGTATTTTCCGCCTGTGAACCGCTCTGGCATGATGGGATTTCGGGAACTGTTACTGGAGATCAATAGACTTTGGAAACATAAGAAAGCTGATTTGCTGCAGTCGGCAGAACAGATATTAAGCCAAATAAAAATAAGTAAGGACAGTACAGAAGAGAATGAAAAAAAGCGGTCTGAAAAAGAAATAGACAGCGGGCTGCCCGGGCAGGCTGCCAAATTATTTACGCGGTCCTTTGACAAGAATTACGGTGGGTTTGGTTTGGCGCCTAAGTTTCCAACCCCCCATAATTTAATGTTTCTTATGCTGTATTCCCGGATTGGATGTGAGGATACATTTTATCAGGCGGGAAAGACTCTGGAGCAGATGAGGAGAGGGGGAATCTTTGATCATATTGGCTATGGATTTTCCAGATATTCTACAGACCGTTTTTATCTTGTGCCTCATTTTGAGAAAATGTTATATGATAATGCCCTGCTGATGATCGCTTACTCAGCCGCATTTAAGATATCTGAAGAAAACATGTTCCTGGATACGGCAGAAAAAACTGCGGAGTATATTTTACGGGAAATGACAGGACCTGAGGGCGAATATTACTCTGCCCAGGATGCGGACAGTGAGGGCAGGGAGGGCATGTATTATGTCTGGGATTATGAAGAAATTTGTAAGATACTCGGCAGGGAGAAGGGAGAGGAATTCTGCAGTTACTTCGGAATCACTGAAAAGGGAAACTTCGAGGGGAAAAATATACCAAACCTGTTGAATGGAAATCCTATTTCTGATAAATTCCATAAAGAAAAAAAGCTTTTATATGAGAATCGGCAGTTAAGGTCAAAACTCCATCTGGATGATAAAGTCCTTACCACATGGAATTCTCTGATGCTTTCTGCTATGGCGCTGCTTTACCGGGTCACCGGAAAGGAAAGATATCTTCAATCTGCCATGCAGGCGCAGTGTTTCATCGAAAAATATCTGGCAGACGGAACGATACTCTTTGTCAGCTGCCGGGATGGAGCCGGGAATGTAAGAGGATTTCTTGATGAGTATGCCTATTATACAGCCGCTTTGCTCAGCCTTTACGAGGCGGTCTCTGATGAAAAGTATCTGAGGCGTGCCCAACAGATCTGTAATGAAGCGCGGCGGCAGTTTGCGGATCAAAATGGCGGAGGATTCTTTCTGTACGGGAACCGTAATGACAGATTGATAACGAGGCCGAAAGAAACCTATGATGGTGCGATACCCAGCGGGAATTCCGTGATGGCTTACTGTCTTGTACGGCTATGTCAGATCACGGGTAATGAAGATTATAAAAATGCAGCAGAGCATCAGCTTGCATATATGTCCAGCGCGGCACAAGACTATCCGGCGGGACACTGTATGTTTCTGACTGCACTTCTGCTATATGACTATCCCCCACAGAAGATTACCGTTATATTGTCGAAAACGGACAGAAAAGAAGAAATCATCAGCCGCCTTCCGCTGTATGCGGATATAAAAATTCTGGAGGAAGAAACGCCGGAGTTTCAATTACTGAATGAAAAAACAACATATTACGTTTGTAAGAATTATATATGCCTTCCGCCGGTAAATGTGTTATAGAATTGAAACGCTTATTTAGTCTTTGTAGTACCTTAGGAAAAAATTAATGATTTTATAATCACAAATGAATAAATGGAAGCAGTAAATTTGCTATACTATATAAAATATAAAACAAAAGGAGTAAAATGCTTTGGCCGAGAAAATACTTGTGGTTGATGATGAGAAAGAAATTGCTGACTTGATTGAAGTCTACCTCCAAAATGAAAATCTGGATGTGTATAAATTCTACTCAGGTGCAGAAGCGCTTGACTATATGGAAAACATGGAGTTTGACCTTGTCATATTGGACATTATGCTTCCAGATATCAGTGGTCTTTCAATATGCCAAATGGTGAGAGATAAGGGATGCGCTTGTCCTGTGATCATGCTTACGGCAAAAGATTCGGAAACCGATAAAATTACCGGTCTGACACTTGGGGCAGATGATTATATTACAAAGCCTTTTCGGCCGCTTGAACTGCTGGCCAGGGTGAAGGCACAGCTTCGCCGATACAAGAAATATAATACAGTCTCAGCCTCACATGTAACAGAAGCAATCTTTGAATATGCGGGATTGACTATGAATGTCAAGACTTATGAATGTACGATTGACGGAAACAGCCTGTTGCTAACCCCAACGGAGTTTTCAATCCTTCGTATTCTTCTGGAGCGCAAAGGCAGTGTAGTCAGTGCCGAGGATTTGTTTCATGAAGTTTGGCAAGGCGAATATTATACTAAAAGCAACAATACCCTCACCGTACACATTCGCCATCTTCGTGAGAAGATGGGGGATATCGGTGAAAGACCCAAATATATCAAAACTGTCTGGGGGGTCGGATACAAAATTGAAGAAATTTAAAAAAAAAGATTACAACTATGCAAAGCTTAGCCGCATCACATTTGGCAAAGGATTATGTATAACAATTGGTGCTGCCCTTACAGTACTGCTCCTGCGGTTACTTAGCCATGGACATTTGGCTGATATAATAGCAGTTTTCATTGCGCGTATCCTTCACATCAGTGATACTGATGCCAACTTACTCTATTTCCGAATAATAGGAAATAACATGCAGTTTATTCTTACGCTAACGATCATTCTCTTTATGTTTCTGCTATTTCAGATGCTGCTGAAATCATATAAAAGATATTTTGATGAAGTTGTGAACGGCATTGACCAGCTCATGGAGGAGGGCGCACAGATATCCTTATCTCCCGAATTAGAAATTATCGAACATAAATTGGACCATGTCAGGCAGACACTGAAAACACGGGCGTTTGAGACACAGAAAGCCGAGCAGAAAAAGAATGATCTTATTGTATATCTGGCTCATGATATAAAAACTCCGCTCACTTCAGTTATAGGATATCTTAGCCTTTTGGATGAAAATCCGGATATGACTGATGTGAAGAAATTAAAATACATCCATATCGCATGGGAGAAGGCGAATCGACTTGAAACTTTGATTGATGAATTTTTTGAAATTGCACGCAGCAATTCGGAATCCATTCCTCTTAAAAAAACAAGTATTGATCTTTACTATATGATGGCACAGATTTCAGATGAGCTGTATCCACATCTGAAATCATGTGGGAAGCACATTGCAAACAAGATCTCCGAAGATATGGTATTGTACGGTGACTCAGAAAAGCTGGCACGGGTATTCAATAACATTTTGAAAAACGCCATAGCATATAGTGCAGGCAACGGTGTCATAACAATTTCAGCGCAGGAGCTTTCCGGTAAGGCGGTTGTCAAATTTGAAAATAAGGGTGACATTCCGGAAGACAAGCTTAATGTGATCTTCGACAAATTTTATCGTCTGGACAGCTCAAGATCCAGTGCGACCGGCGGCTCCGGACTTGGTCTTGCCATCGCGAAAGATATTGTTGTAAAGCACGGCGGTGAGATAAAGGCTGAAAGCAGTAACGGAACTACTGAGTTTATCGTCGAACTTCCATCAGTTTAATCCCATCCAGGTTTCTGCCTTAAACTCTTAGGAATTCTTAGGATTTCATTTACCATTCCTTAGTCAATCATTTATATGGAATTAAAAAACTGCCTGCTCATTCATGGTATGCTGAATATACCTGAAAGAGCAGGTATTTTATATGCAAGGAGGATAGCAAATACTATGAAAATGTTACAACGAAACATCTCTATGCTATGTATAATAGCGATACTTTTTTCTATGACGGCATGTGGTCATAATACCAAGGGTGAGGAGTCTCATGAATCCTATGTCGCAAGTTTTTTCGACATCCCTGATGCAGTGACATACATTTCAAGGCTCCTGGTCAGCGATAACAAGGCTTATGTGTGCTGCCAGGAAGGTAATGATGTCTCATATCTGGCGGCAATATCAATTGATGACGGTGATTTTCAAAAGCTGCCACTGGAAATTGAGGATTCAACTGTATTTCTGGATTTTGGGATAGATCAGCACGGCAGCATATGGGCTGTCTGCAAGGACGATGCAGGAGGCTACAGTTTGAAAAAATTTGATCGCAGCAATGCAGCAGTCCAATCCGTAGATTTATCGTCGGTACTGGATGCCACAGTTACTTCCTCATCTGGCAGTGAAATATTTATGAGTATGGATGCCGAGGGGAATATCTGCATAGCAGCCAAATGCAGCAGTACATATGCTTATCTTTTTGACAGCAATGGTGAGTTTTTGTTTGATCTCAATTATGATGGAAATCTTATGACCACCATAACGACCGCTGAGGGGCAGATTGGTGTGTGCGCCACTACTACGGACAGAGCGAACTATCATCTGCTTACCGTGGATATAGATAATAAGGATTGGCGCAGGGATCCCATATATTTGGGAACAACAGCAGGTCTGTTTGGAGGAAGCACCGACAATTTCTATCTTTTTGACTCCTCAAGCCTGTATGGTTACAGTGCCGGGGCACAGGAAGGTAAGCTTATCTTCAACTGGTCTGATATGGGGTTGAACACATCGGATGTTCATGTATGTGAGCTTGAGGATGGCCGATTTGTGGTTCTGGCCGCGTCGTCCAACCAGACTTCTGTACTCTCCTATGAGATAGGGGTGCTTTCCAAGGGAAAAGATAATCGGACAGAACTCAGTATGGTGAGCCTGACTGCCGATCCAAGTGTTGTCCAGGCTGTTTCGGATTTTAATAAAACAAATAAAGAATATAAGATTGAACTGACGGAATATTTTCCATACGAGCAAAACGTATCCGATGAGGAATGGGATAATGCCATTTTAAATCTTAATACAAAGATTATTTCAGGGGATATACCAGACATTTTGGATATGAGCAATTTATCGGTTCCGATCTACCATAACAAGGGGTTGTTGGAGGATCTCTATACGTATATTAAGAACGACTCAGAAATTAATATGGATGACTATTTCGCAAATGTCTTTGACGCCATAAGCATTGACGGTAAACTGCCTTACATTACAAATGGTGTAGCTATATCCACGATGCTGGCTAATACAAGTGCCCTTGGTGAAAATGGGGGATGGACGCTGGACAGCCTGGAAAAAGTTCTGGAAACCTCGGGGCTAAATTCCATAAGTAATCTGTCAAGTACATCATTTCTTGAAATAATGCTCCAGACCAATGACAGTCTTGTTGACTGGGCCTCTGGTGAGTGCTTTTTCAACTCTTCGGAGTTCATAGAATTGCTGGAGTTTGCCGGGAAAATTCAGGAGAGCAGCCAGAGCGGCTTCGAAGCGGACTTGAGTGCTGCTGTGGCATCTTATGAAGCTGTTTACAGTGCATACCAAATTGCACGGTACAGAGATTCTTATCAGGGAAACGTAAATGTAATAGGCCTGCCAAGCTCCCATGGAGAATACCATGCGATCAAGCCGGAAGTAAAGATTGGAATATCCTCATCCAGCAAGTATAAGGATGGTGCATGGGGGTTTGTGAGGACGTTTTTGATGAAAGAGCATCAGGAGTCCTGTTATCTTCTGCCATTCCATAAGGGAGCGTTTGATACTGTAATGCAGGCCGCTATGAATGGTAATTCCATATGGACGTTCCTGTATGAGGACGGGAAGATAACACAGGAGGATGCAGAGCTTATGAGGACGCTCTTAAGCAGTGTGTCCTATGCAGTAAATGAAAGCCAGAGCCTGGAGGACATCATATTAGAAGAAGCCTCAGAATTTTTTGCCGGAACGATAAGCGTACAGGAGGCTGCTGAAAAGATCCAGAGCCGTGCCAGCCTTTATATAAAGGAACAGATGTAGTTATGATTAAAACAGAAAGGAATTAAGAATTATGAAAAAACGAATGGTAAGCCTGTATGGAATCATTTGTGCAGGGATGCTTTTATTCTCAGGATGCACAGGTGCAGAAACGGAACCTAAAACTTCCAATAACCAAATCAACGATACGCAGTCAGATGCGGTACCAGCCGATCAGGGATCTGTTGCAAAAAATGATCCCCAAGATGACGCTGGCAGTGAAAAAGAGGAAATAACTGTTGAAAACACATTTACGGATGCAAATGATATGTTTACTTCAGCCGACTTCAGTGGAGCAGTCAGTGGCTGTACCGAAACAACATGTACGATAGATGCAAACTTTGCTTCTACTACTGATGGTGAAGCAGACAGCGGCAGTGTAAGTGTTACTTTTACGGATGAAACTATATTTCAAAGAGCGCTGGTTGATTCTCAGGGCAGGAAGTATTCTCTTGACGATGGTGATAAAAGCGAACTAAAGGACGATGATTTTGTGTTGCTTTTTGGAACCCAGCAGGCAGATAGCACTTATCTGGCGGATAAAATAATTATGATAGAGTTTAATTATTAACTATACAGGAGACCACACAATGAAGCTCTTACATATCAAGGAAAAGATCAACGATATTATCACACAGGAAAAAGATATGTTTGCCTCTGGTTTAAAGCATAAGCCTCTGTTGAGTAACCGTGTACAGCGTATAGCAATACGTCTTATAGTCACATTTTTTGTACTGATTTTTGTCTTAACGATCGTTTCCCGTGTGTCTGATTCTGCCACAATTGCCAGTGTTCAGGTATCGACAATGACAAGTGGAACATTGACGAACAAAGCTGAAATTGATGGAACCATTGACGCAGAGGATGGTATATCCATCCCCCTGCCGGAGGGCCTCAGGGTTATCAAGGTTAATGCAGAAAGGGGAAAGCAGGTGAGCGAAGGCGAGGCGCTGCTTGCGTTTGATGTATCTTCCATAAAAGATAAGATTAAGGGCCTCGAGGATGAGATCTATATCCTTAACCAGAAGATAAGCCTTTCCGGGAAAGGAAGCAGCGACAGTGTTCTTGATGCACAGCAGGCGCTTGATGATGCACAGCAGGCGTATGAGCGTTTAGTTGCAAAGCTTGAGAGGAATGATTTTGCAGACCTCGAATCGGCGCTTGCCAATGCAATCGAAAATAAAGACAGGGCCATCACAGCTACAAGGCAGGCATACATTAAGGAAGCGGAGGATAATCGGAAGAATGTTCAAGAATCTGGGGATGATGCGGTTCGCGCGGCACAGCAAGTGCTTTCAGAGGTTGAGGAGGGAACGCCTGCCTACGATAGCGCCGTTCAAAACCTTGAAGCTATCAAGACGCGCTGGGACAACGCACTTTCTGAGGCCGATGAGGAACTTTCTGCGGCAGAAAACCGTACAGATTTTTCAGATGAGGCTGCGGTTATGGATGCTCAGGCTGCTATTGAAGCTGCAGAGAGCGCGCTAATAAGTGCCCAGCGAGAGTTTGAAGACTCAAAGGATGAGGAACTCTACGCTGCCGAAAAAAACATTGAAGCGGCGCGGCGAGCATTGAAAAAGGCTCAGGAAAACAAGGCTAAATCGCAGACTGAGGCAGAAATTGAGAGTGTCACCTATAAGGCAGAGTTGTCAGAAAAGGAAAAGTTACGTGACACACTGAAAGAAATCATAGACAATGGTGGTCATGTTATGGCTCCGGTTTCCGGTACGGTTTTGAAAACTTTGGAAAAGGGTTCAAAAACGGAAGCGGATGTTGAAGTAGTTACACTGTCCAACAATGGCGTGGGTTTTGCTTTTAAAGGGAGCCTGGATAAAGAGAATGCCGAGAACTTTTCGGTAAATGATACTGGGGAACTTAGCTATAGACTTGACGGCAGCACTCAGAAGCTGGATGTGAAGATAGCAGCCATGGGAACAGCTGATGAGGATAACATGGTTCCGGTGACGGTTACCCTCCCCGACGGTAAATATACCCCCGGCATGTCTGCACAGCTTTCTTTGAACAAAAAAAGTGAGACATATCAGAACTGCCTGCCGTTGACCGCACTGAGAAGAGACTCTCGCGGTGACCATGTTCTCGTAATCCGTAAACAAAATACTGTGATGGGAATCGAGTGGGTTACTTCACGGGTTGATATCATCGTCAAGGACAGGGACGGGCAGATGATGAGCATTGAAAGTACAGAAAATGCTCTGACCTACTCGGATAAGGTGATCACGAGCTCAAATAAGACTATTTCGGAAGGAGACAGAGTTCGCATTGAAGGCTAACAATTCTATGAATTACCGGGCTCTCACAGTAACGGGAATACTGGCAGCTTTCGTTTGGTGTATGGCCTGCTCATTCTTTATTGCGGCTATTGGCTTATGCTCAAGTGTCAGCGTACGATGGGAAACTGGTGGTGTCAGTCCGTCTGCCCTTGTCAGGCAGCAAAAATATGCAAAGCAGGATGGCCTTGCAAAGCAGCCGGAGGTCACGCTGTGGCAGGTATATTCCGCACAGGAGATCATGGATGCAGATATGGGGAGTACGACTGCGGATGTGGTTGTTGTTTTTGGAGCCTGTGAAGATATCACGTCAAAAACCGTACTCGTTGGTTCTTTACCCTCGCAGTCTGATACAGCGGGCTGCGCCATCAGCTCAGAATTGGCTTTTTCATTATGGGGAAGCACGAATGTGCTCGGTATGCAGATTAAGATTGAGGGGGAGGTATTATATGTTCGTGGTGTATTCGATGATGATACATCAAGGGTATTCCGGCAGGCAGAGGAGGAATCCAGTGATACACTGTCAAATATGCAGTTAATATTTTCTGATGGCGGAACGCGGGAGATGGCAGAGCGTTATCTTACGGCTTCGGACTTCACAGGAGGTACCATTCTCGATTTACCGCTGATGGGGTGGGTGTTTGGCATGATTTACCGGCTTCCGGCTATGGTTTTGGCGTTTGGTATTGTTATAAGGTTGATTAAGCGGGGAGGAAAGCTTCGGCACTATCCGGTGTGGATGATTTCCTATCTGCCGCTTGCCTTGATCGCCTTGGCCGGATTAGTGATCTGTATTGATTTTCCGGATATCCCTTCAATCTTTATCCCTTCAAGGTGGTCTGACTTTAAATTTTGGAAAAATTTATTTTTGGATCACTGGGGAAATCTTGCTGCATGGATGTCGGCAGCCCCGACCTTCCGGGATAAGGAGCTTTGGAATGCAGCGTTTTTACTGCTGTTGTTTTCTTTATTTGCTTCTGTCCTTGTGGTAATAGCGGCCAGGATGACATCAATACGCTCGTATTCGGGCCTGGTTCTGAGCTGCGTGATCTATACACTGTCACTTTGTCTGATATCTGTAAAAATAGTGTCATACAACAATATTTCGATTGGCAAGGTTATGTATTTCATGCCCTGTCTGTGGCTTTGCATCGACTTCATGCTCCATTGGCAAGAAGGAAAGCCTGGCTTTGTATCCCATGAAAGGAGGTTCTCTGTTGATAAAAACTCTTCTCTGCCGAAAAAAGAATATACCTTTGCCGAAAGCGGCGAGGAAGCCCAAATACTTATACAGGAAAAAACAACAAAACGAACATGAATACAAGGCACCGTTAAAAGAACGTATCGTACCGTGGCTGTTTTTGACACCGAGTTTGTTTGCCGTGAGTGTAATGGTACTCATTCCGCTTGTGGACGCACTGCGGCGTTCTTTTTTCTCCGCTGTAAGCAATCAGTTTGTTGGAGTCCAAAACTACATATCTGTGCTGGGTAACAGTGCATTCCAATTGGCAGCGGCCAATACTGCAAAGTTTATATTCGTTTGCATACCACTATTGCTTATCATATCGTTAGTTGTTGCATTGATGCTTACTACATTTCAGGAAAAGCATGGGATTTTCAAAACAACGTTTTTAATGCCAATGGCAATACCTGTGGCCTCAATTGTTCTGCTGTGGAGGGTGATTTTCCATAGAAACGGATTAATCAATGGAATCCTGTCTTTACTGGATGTAACTTCGATTGACTGGATTGGCAGTAAAGCTGCATTTGCAGTTTTAACGTTTGCGTATATATGGAAAAACTTTGGGTATGACATGGTGCTATGGCTATCAGGGATCAGTGCTATCAATCCGGCACTGTATGAGGCCGCACAGATAGACGGTGCGGGCAGCATAAAACGGCTTATAAAGATCACGATGCCCAATCTGCTGCCGACGTTGTTCACAGTCACGGTGCTGTCCCTGCTCAATTCGTTCAAGGTATTCAGGGAAGCTTATCTCATTGCAGGCAGCTATCCCGATAATAGCATTTATATGCTTCAGCATTTGTTTAATAACTGGTACAGCAGCTTGGACGTGGATAAAATGTGCGCCGGGGCCGTGATGATGGCACTTATCGTATTTACTTTGATTATGCTGCTGCAGAAGATCATGAGTGGAGGTGACGGCTCTTGAAAAAAATTTTTATCTGTCTCATTCTTTTTATGATCGCAGCTTTTGTATGGGTACCGCTGTGGATGCTTTCATCCGGTACACTTATGGGACCCGGGGAGTTGTCCGGGAACCTTGCCCCGGTTTTAGAAAGTGGTGATGGCTTCGCTGCATGGCCGATTTTTGCACGCTACCCGACCTTCCAGGCTTATGCGGAGCTGTTGTTTGATACACCTCAATTTTTTAATGTATTCTGGAATTCCTGTAAACAGGTCTTTCCCATTATATTGGGCCATATTGTTTTGGGCGCTCCTGCGGCATGGGCATTTGCACGTTTTGACTTTCGCGGAAAAAAAGTGTTTTACACCTTATATATTGTCCTTATGCTGATGCCTTTTCAAGTGACTATGGTTTCCAGTTATCTGGTTTTGAATAAGTTAGGCCTTATTGATACCGCATGGGCCATTATTCTGCCAGGCGCCGCATCAACCCTTCCGGTATTCATCATGACCCGATTCTTTATGACGATACCGGGGGCGGTTACTGAGGCAGCAGCTGTGGATGGTGCTTCTCCTATCCAGACATTTTTGAGATTGGGTATACCTCTCGGCGCACCGGGTATCCTCTCCGCAGTTGTGTTGGGATTTCTGGAGTACTGGAACGCAATGGAGGCACCTCAGGCATTCTTAAAGGATCAGACACTTTGGCCGTTGTCTCTGTATATGGCGAATATCACCGCGGACAATGCGGGAGTATCGCTGATCGCATCACTGATTACACTTATGCCGCCGCTTCTGATATTTATGTTCGGGCAGAAATATCTTGAACAAGGCATTATATCTTCTGGAATGAAGGACTAAAATATAAAAGGAGCTGTTTATGGAAAATGAAGTTCGGGCAGGCGGCCTGCAAATACACAAAGTAAATAAGTGGTATCCAGGCAATGTACACGCCGTTATCAATATGGATATGGAAATAGAACAGGGTGAATTTATTGTTTTCGTGGGGCCTTCCGGCTGTGGAAAGACTACACTGCTTCGTATGATTGCGGGACTTGAGGGCATCAGCAGCGGCGAGATCATGATGGATGGCAGGGTAGTTAATAAAGTACCGCCTAAGAACCGTGACATTGCAATGGTATTTCAGAATTATGCCCTCTATCCGAATATGAAGGTAAAGAATAATATTGCGTTCCCCCTCAAAATGCACCATACCAAAAAGCAGGAGGCAGCGGCACGGGTAGCTGAGGTGGCAAAAAAGCTGGAACTGGACACTCTGTTGGAACGGAAGCCCGGTGCACTCTCAGGGGGACAGCGTCAGCGTGTGGCTCTTGCGCGGTCATTGGTGAGAAGGCCTAAGCTTTTTTTGATGGATGAACCGCTGGCAAATCTGGATGCAAAACTCCGCACAGAGATGCGCCGGGAGATTATAACGCTTCAGCGGGAATTGGGTGTAACAACAATATATGTTACACATGACCAGATCGAAGCTATGACAATGGGGACACGTATTGCTGTAATGAATTGCGGCGTTTTACAGCAGTTTGGGACGCCGCAGGAGATTTATCAAAATCCGGCTAACCTTTTCGTTGCCGGATTTATAGGCTCTCCCAATATGAATATATGGGATACCAGGATTGTGTCATATCATGCACAGCATTTTCTGACTCTGGGTGAAGCCCGTATTCCTATAGACATAAGTGGTTTGCCTGGGGAGCAATTACAAGAACCGCTTAAGGCTGGTATCCGTCCGGAACACATTGAGCTTGCTTCAAAGAAAGAACCTGGCGCCATCCGGATGGAAATCGACCTGTTGGAGAATACAGGGCGTGAGGTGGCTGTTTTTCTTACTGCGTCCGGCATACCGAATCTTACGGTAATGACGAATGCTGATTTCCCCGGTCAAATTGGACATGAGATATATGTTCGTCTGAAGCAGGAGAAGATACATGTATTTAATGCAGAGGGAGAGCGATTGACGAGAGTGCAGACGGATACGAAGCACCGCAGTACAACATAAGAATCCGGGTGATGAAAACGCGTACGGGTGTTATGCAATGCTGTAATTGATATAACAAAATGGAATGAATTTAAGCGAAAAAAATTGTAGACTTCAGATAAAAAAGGTGATATTCTCATAAAAGAGCAAATTTAATACAATTTTATAGTTAAACTGTGCAAGTTCCGAAAGGATTAATAGAGAAACCGGTCAGAATCCGGTACGATCCCGTCACTGTGTTAGGGAGCATTCTTTCAAAGTGCCACTGGGTATTTACCCGGGAAGGTGGGAGAATGTGATGATCTTAAGTCAGGAGAACTGCTTGCACAGAAGTAGTTATGATTCTTACGGTGTATAAGGAGCATATGTTATTTGTGTGTTTACGGCCGTAGTGGGCCGTTTTTTTTTATTTAAAGCACAGACAACCAGATGAAAAGGAGGACAACATGGAACTGAACAGCGAGATCAAAGATTATTGGGAGGGTGAGGCGAAGGTCTACAGCCGTGGAATTCAGGAGGAACTGGACGGACCGCAGTGCGAGGCGTGGAAGGCACTGATTCGGGATTATGTACCACGCAGCGGCTCTCTGAAAATTCTGGATGCGGGATGCGGTCCGGGATTTTTTCCGGTCATTCTGGGGGAAGAGGGACATGAGGTGACGGGAATCGATATTACCGAAAATATGATTTCCTGTGCAGAGGAAAACGTAAAAGCCCGGGGACAGCACGCAGTACTGCAGACGATGGACTGTCAGGACCTGCAGTTTCCGGATAATACCTTTGATATGGTGATCAGCAGAAATATAACATGGACCCTGGGGGATCCTCAGAAAGCGTACAGGGAGTGGAAACGGGTGCTGAAGCCGGGAGGCAGGCTGCTGGTATTTGATGCGTGCTGGTATCTTTATCTGTACGACGAGGAACTTGGAAAACGATACCGGGACAATGAAGCCAGAATTAATGAAAAATACGGACGGAACGTACATGCTCATGCAAATCCACAGAAAGGAGATGAACTGAGCCGTCAGCTCTTCATGAGTGATAAGGTTCGCCCGTTGTGGGATCTGGAATATCTGATGTCACTGGGATTTGCAAGAGTATTTGCGGAGCCGAATATCATCGATAAAGTCTGGGATGAAAAAGGAAAGGAACTCAATAAACTGACACCGGCCTTTATGGTGGGCGCAGAAAAATAACGGACGATTATGGGAAAATACATAAGACTGATTGAATTTCTAAAAAAGATACCGGGAGATGTTGCAGTCAAGGTCATATTGGGACTATCCATGGTTGCGTGCAGTTTTATACAGGCATTTTGCCTTGCAAAGGGCGTCACAGCTGTATTTGATAAAAAGCAGCTGTCGGCTGTGCTGGGATATCTGGCAATATGCCTGCTGGCATTATTGTTCCGGTCATTTCTGGTACGATATCAGGAAGGATACGCGAAAAAGATGGCGGCCAAGGTAAAGGCGGTCATCAGGAATACGATGCTGGTAAAACTGATGCAGCTGGGACCGTCCTATAGAAACGACAAACGGACGGGAAACCTGCAGTCACTGATCACAGACGGGGTCGAGTCTTTTGAGGCGTTTCTGGTCCAGTACCTGCCGCAGACGGTTGTGGTATTTGTGACAACGCTGTTTTCTACGGTTTATCTGTGGACACTGGACTGGGCAGTAGGGCTTCTTGTTTTGATTATGGCGATTTTAGCCATCGTAGTTCCCCATTTATTCATGCCGGCAGTATCTAAAGTTATGATTGAATACTGGCAGGATTATGCAGATCTGAATGCTCAGTATATCGACAGCATGCAGGGTATGAATACGCTGAAATCCATGGGAGTCAGCAAACGGGAAGGAAAGAAGCTGGCGGAGCGTGCCTGGGGATTTGCAGGAGAATCCATGAAAAATCTGGGAATTTCCCTGTCTGACTCAGCAGTGATCGTTACGTGTACGGCCATCGGAACGGCAGCCAGCATCGCCATTGCAGCGTATCACATGGCTCAGGGAAAGCTATCCTATGGAAGTCTCCTGATCATTCTGTTCCTGGCAGGTGAATGTATGAAGCCCCTGAATGATATGAATACATACTGGCACAGCAGTTATCTGGGACTCTCCGTTGCAGAAGAGCTGTTTGCGGTGCTGGATGAACCGGTCGCATTGAAGGATGGAAAAGGTCCGAATCAGCTCACCGGGAAGCTCCCGGAGATTTCCATGAATCAGGTATTCTTTCATTACGATAAGAGTTCCGCAGATGTACTGGAGAATATTGATTTGCAGTTTGACTCAGGAAAGATTACAGCCATTGTGGGAAAATCGGGTTCCGGAAAGTCTACAATTGTGAACCTTCTGCTTCGTTTTTATGATGTTTCCTCCGGCAGTATTATTCTGGACGGAATGGATCTTCGGGATTTTTCCATCGAGTTTCTGCGCAGCAAAATTGCGGTGGTGTTCCAGGAATCCTATCTGTTTTATGGAACGATCAGAGAAAATATCAAGATGGCAAATCCAGAAGCCTCCGATGAGGCGATGATAAAAGCGGCAAAAACGGCGAATGCCCACGAATTCATCATGGAACTTCCTGACGGATATGACACGATTGTGGGAGAGAGAGGCGCTACGCTTTCCGGCGGAGAACGTCAGCGGGTTTCCATAGCCCGGGCAATTCTCAAAGACGCACCAATCCTGATTTTGGATGAGGCTACGTCCAGTGTTGATATGATTCATGAGTCATTGATACAGGAAGCCCTGAATCGGTGTATGAAACATAAGACGACCATTGTAATTGCTCACAGGCTTTCTACCATTGAGCATGCAGACAGGATCTATGTGCTGGATCATGGAAAACTGGCAGGATGGGGAACTCACCAGGAGTTACTGGAACATAACAGTACCTATCAGGGACTCATAAAGGCACAGAAATATGCAGAAAAGTAAAAAGGAACAACAAATGGAAAAAACAAGAATTCAAAATGTATTACGACTTTCCAAAAGGTTGAAACCATACAGAGCCAGAATTGCGGGAGCTGTCGCAAGCGGTGTGGGACACCAGCTATCTATCGTTGCAGTGTCGGCAGTCTGTGCGTACCTGACAGGGCTTGCGATTGAAGGAAAGCTGCTGGAACGTATGCCGGCGATGGCGGCCCTGCTCGCTGCTATCGTCGCGGCAAGGGTTTTCTTCTATTTTATAGAGATGTGGCTGGCCCATGATGTGGCTTTTAAGGTTCTGGCAGATTTCAGGATCAGATTGTTTAATGCTATTGAACGGGTCTCGCCTGCGATTTTACTGAATATGCGTTCTGGACAGCTCGCCTCCACGTTGATGAGTGATGTGGAATTGCTGGAGTGGTTTTTTGCCCATTCATTCGGAAGCATTCTGGTGGCGGTGATTGCGCCGCTGGTGCTGATGGTCTGCCTGGGCTTTCTTTATCCAGTACTGCCGCTGCTGCTGATCTTCTTTTTGATCATCCTTGTTTGGATTCCGGTCTGGATGAAAAAGAAGGCGGATACCCAGGGGAGACAGGTAAGAGAACAGCTGGGAGATGCCAATGCGGTTACCATGGAAGGTGTTCAGGGTATGAAGGAGATTCTTTCTTTGAATTACCTGAAAGCTTATCAGAAGAAAAATGAAGCCTATATGAGCCGATTTTATGCAAGTCAGCTTGTCTACGGCAAACGTCTGGGAACAGAGGGTGCCCTGCTTCAGGGAGTCCTGGGAGTCTCCATGCTGTGCATAACGGCTGTAGCGGCAGGACTGGTGCTGAATGGAAAGATTGGTTTTGCCTGGTATCCGGTGGTGGTAATACTTTCCGGTATGGTTCTGGGACCCGTTGTGGAAGTGTGTAATACGGCGAGAAACTTTGGGCTGATCTTCGCAGCAGCGGATCGTGTCTACCGTGTATTGGAAGCTGAACCCCAAGTGAAGGACTGCGGCAAAGAAGTAGATACTGACGGGCTGTCACCAATTGTGACATACGATCGCGTGTCGTTTCGCTATCAGGAAGATCTTGAAAATGCGGTGGAACA
This sequence comes from Ruminococcus gauvreauii, assembly GCF_025151995.1. NCBI lineage: Bacteria > Bacillati > Bacillota > Clostridia > Eubacteriales > Oscillospiraceae > Ruminococcus > Ruminococcus gauvreauii. The sequence continues at coordinate 67,697 of NZ_CP102290.1, read as the reverse complement.
TGTCAGTTTTACCGTCAACCCGGGTGAGACGGTTGCCCTTGTGGGAGCTTCCGGAGCGGGAAAAAGTACGTGTATGAATCTGCTTCTTCGTTACTGGGATGTAGAAGAAGGTTCCATAAAAATCGGAGGCTGTGATCTGCGGGATATGACTCTTAAGAATTTAAGGGAGCTGACATCCGTTGTGCTTCAGGATGTGTATCTGTTTCGGGATACAATTCGTGAAAACATCCGGCTCGGGAAACCGGAGGCTACGGATGATGAGGTAGAGCAGGCTGCCAGGATGGCACTTGCCCATGAGTTCATCATGGAGCTGCCCAAAGGATACGATACGATAGCCGGTGAGAGCGGATTGAAGCTGTCAGGCGGCCAGCGGCAAAGGATTGCCATAGCAAGGGCTTTGTTAAAAAGTTCGCCCATACTGATCCTGGATGAGGCAGTGTCCAATTTGGATACAGAAAATGAGAAAGAGATTCAGGAGTCCATCAGAATATCAAGCTCCAGAAAGACCACTATTATTGTAGCCCATCGTCTTTCCACGATCCGGTCGGCAGATAAAATTGTAGTTCTAAAAAGCGGTCACGTGGTTCAGACGGGTACCTATAAGGAGCTGGCCCAAGTGCAGGGGTTATTCAGGGAGCTGATTTCAGCTCAGATCAGCCGCAGCGGTAAGGGTGGTGAATAATGTGCTGAAATATGTGGTGAAAAGATTGTTGATACTGTTGCCGATTGTACTGGTGATGTCCATATTGGTGTTTGGATTGAGTACACTGTCATCAGGTGATGCGGCAAGGGTCCTGGCAGAACAGATCTATGGTCACCCCACCCAGACTGAGATTGAACAGGTACGCCATGAAAATGGTCTGGACCAGCCAATCTGCAGACAATATGTTAGGTGGCTGGGAAATGTGCTGCACGGGGATTTTGGGACTTCCTATCAGACCCAGAAGTCTGCGGTGGAAGAACTGGCAAAACGGTTTCCGGCTACACTGAAACTGGCAGTGACAGCGTTTCTGCTCCTGTTGCTGGCAGCAATTCCGCTTGGAATTATATCGGCAGTGTGGGAACATTCCTGGATCGACAAACTATTGCAGGTGTTTTCCTTTTTCAGTGTCTCCATGCCGTCTTTCTGGCTGGGGCTGATGCTGCTTTACCTTTTTGGAGTGAAATTAAAGCTGATTCCAATCATCGGCGGGACGGATGTTCCTATTTTGGCAGCGGTCACGCTGGACATCGGCTACTTTGGTGTGGTAATTCGTCTGATGAGAACAAATTTGAGTGATGTATTAAAAAAAGATTATATCCGTGCTTGCCGCGCCAAAGGGTTATCAGGTTTTAAAATTGTAATGAAGCATGGACTGAAGAACGCAATCCTGCCTGTAATTACACAGATGAGCAGCATGTGTGTCAGTCTTCTGTGCGGATCAGCAGTGATAGAATCGATCTATTCTATCCAGGGAATTGGAAAGCTGGCGCTTGAAGCTGTCTATACAAAAGATCTGCCGGTGCTTCAGTGTTTTATTCTGGTCATCACCTGTTTTGTGGTGGTGCTCAATCTTCTGATCGATATCCTGTATTCAGCGATTGATGCCAGAATTCAGCTGGAATAGGAGGTTGTTATGAAAAAACGAGCAAAAGAGCTGGAAAATCAAGGGTTATCCAATACCAGATGGAAACAGATATTTCGGCAGGGCAAAACCAAGGTTGGGCTGATCATTGTTCTGCTATTTATCGTTGTCGCTGTCTTTGCACCTGTCCTCGCACCTAATAATCCCTTACTGGTGGATGTTGCCCATAAACTGGAAGGGCCCAGCCGCAGCTACCTGCTGGGAACGGATCAGCTGGGACGCTGTATCCTTTCCCGGCTGATATGGGGAAGCAGATATTCTCTGCTGTACAGCGGTATTGTGCTGCTGTTGACGCTGCTGATCGGAGTGCCTGTTGGTCTTATTTCCGGATATGTGGGCGGAAAACTGGATCTGTTTATGATGCGGATCATAGATATCTTTATGGCGATGCCCAGCTTTATCGTTGCACTTGCGATTGCCGGCACTCTGGGCGCCAGCGGAAGAAATCTGGTAATCGCCATGTCCTGTGTATACTGGGCTGCCTATGCAAGGCTTACGAGGGCTTTGACGATGCAAGTCAAAGAACAGAATTATATGCTGGCATTAAAAGCAGGGGGATGCAGCCACGGACAGATTATTTTTAAACATGTATTAAAAAATATTTCGCCCTCAATCATCGCGCTGGCGACGATTGAAATTGGTTCGATTATCCTGGCGATCGCCGGGTTTTCCTTTATCGGGCTGGGCGTACAGCCGCCTGTACCGGAGTGGGGGATCATGCTAAGTGACAGTCAAAGTTTTATTCAGACATATCCCCGCCTGATGATGTACCCGGGAATTGTGATTGTAATTGTAGTAATGGCCTTTAATTTGTTAGGAGATGGGATGAAAAATGGAATGTCAGCAAAATGATCGGCTAACCGTCACTGATCTGCATGTTGAATTTTACACCTCAGAAGGTGTGGTTCGCGCATTAAACGGAGTCAGTCTGGAAGTACAAAGAGGGAAGATCACAGCACTGGTGGGGGAGAGCGGAAGTGGAAAATCAGTCACCTCCCTTGCCATTATGGATTTGCTGCCTGCCAATGGCAAGGTTGTAAAGGGCGATATACGGACCGGTGATATCCTTTTCAAAGATCTTTCCCAAAAACAGCGCCAGAAGCTAAACGGCACCCTGATGGGTATGATTTTCCAGGATCCGCTTGCCTCGTTAAGTCCATTGTATACTGTGGGAAATCAGATGTCAGAAGGGCTTTTGTGCCACTATAAGATAAACAGGAAAGAAGCTTTTGAAAAATCGGTATCGTACCTGGAGGCAGTGGACCTGCAAAATCCAGAGCAGTTGATGAATAAATACCCTTTTGAGTTAAGCGGAGGGATGTGTCAGCGTGTGATGATTGCCATCGCCATGGCACTTCATCCTACATTTTTGATTGCAGATGAACCGACAACAGCTCTGGATGTGACGGTTCAGAGACAGATTCTTTCGGAAATATACCAGATGAGCAAAAAAGAGAACGTGGGCGTTTTATTTATTACCCATGATCTTGGAGTTGTTGCGGAGATTGCAGATTATGTTTATATCATGCAGGATGGTGAAATTGTAGAAGATGCCGATGTGGATACTGTATTTCACCATCCAAAACATCATTATACAAAACAGCTGCTGAATGCAATCCTATAAAGGAGACAAAACATGAAAACTATATTGTCGGCTGACGAAGTGAAAAAAATTTACGGCAAAACAGATTCAATCAGAGCCGTCGACGGTGTCTCGCTCAAGCTTATCAAAGGAAAATCACTGGCACTGATTGGTGAAAGCGGAAGCGGAAAAACAACTTTTGGAAAATTGGCAGTAGGACTTGAAAAGGTATCTTCAGGAACAATTTCTTTTATGGGAAAAGAAATTCAAAATCTGAAGGAAAAAGAAATCCGCAGACTGCGCAGGGATATGCAGATGATATTCCAAAGCAGCAGCGGAGTATTTGACCCGGGGTATACGATTGGCGAGAGTATTTATGAAGTGTTGAAAAACTACGTCTCGCTGTCAAAGGCAGAGTACAGCGAAGCTATAGAGGAAGTACTGGAAAAAGTCGGTCTGGATCCGTCCTTTAGAAACAGCTATGCCAGCCAGATCAGCGGTGGACAATGTCAGAGAGCCAATATTGCGAGGGCACTCGTGCTCCATCCGAAAATGGTAATCTGTGACGAACCAGTCTCAAGTCTGGACTTTTCCATACGAAAACAAATCTTAACTTTGTTGCGGGATATGGGTCAGGAATTCGGTATTACTTATCTTTTGATTACGCATGATCTGTCCAATGTCCCCTATGTATGTGATGCTGTAGCTATCATGTATCAGGGGAAAATTGTGGAGCAGATCGCTCAGACGGAACAGATCGAAAAAACGGCACTTCACCCATATACGAAGCTGTTGTTCCAGTCGATTCCGGCAACAGATCCAAGAGAAAGAAAGATTGGAATTCCAAATGGTGCACGGCCGGCAGCTGTACAAAATGATGTAAAAGGCTGCAGTTTCCAAAACAGGTGCCCCTATCGTAAAGAAGTGTGCAAAGAAGTTCAGCCCTTACTCAGGGAAGCGGCAAAAGGACATGATGTCGCCTGTCACTGTTATCATACATAAAAAAGGAGAGACAAAACGATGAGAAAAAAAGCAAGCAGACTATTTGTGACAGCAGTTATAAGCTCGGTACTGTTCCTTACAGGATGCAGTTCAGGAGGTGATATGAGTACTTCCCAGGAATCCGGCAGCATAGAGGCGGCACAGGAGGACGGTGAAACGACATCGGCAGAAGAAAAGGTGGTAACAGCCCTGATTTCCAGTGATATAACACCGGAGGATGCTGATACGATCTCAAGCTGTGACGAAGATTTCCGACTGCTGGAAATGGTCTATGAACCGCTGGTCAAATATGGATCCGGCGGCGAAATTGAGCCGGCGCTGGCTAAATCATGGGAGATCAGCGAGGACGGAAAAGAATACACCTTTCATTTGAGAGAAGATGCAAAATATTCTGACGGTACAGATTTTAATGCAGACAGTGTACTGTTTAATTATTCCCGCTGGACGGAACAGCAGGTATTTTCTGCAACGCTGCTGGATGTAAAAAAAATTGATGACTATACCGTTACTTTTATTTTTGACAAAGTAGCATATCCCTGTCTGATCGAATTTACGTACCCACGTCCTTATCGTATGCTGAGTGAAAATGCAGTAGATGAAGAAGGAGATTTTAAAGAGATGATCGGAGCCGGGCAGTGGATGGTTGAGAACTATAAAACCAACCAGGAAGTGGTACTGGTTCCCAACCCCTATTATTACGGAGAAGCACCGAAAGTAGATAAAGTCATCCTGAAACTGGTAGAAGACGGACAGGCAAGAACCATGGCCATGCAGAGCGGTGAAGCGGATATTACGATCGGTGATACACCGGTGGAAAATAAATCAGTAATAGAAAATGATGAGAATCTGGAAATACTAAAGGCCAATGGTACACAGAGTTTTTATCTGATTCTCAATTATGAAAATAAAGCGCTTCAGGATCAGAGAGTTCGCCAGGCATTGAATTATGCCACCAATCAGGAAGGGCTTGTAAATGACCTGCTGGATGGAGCGGGCACAGCCGCAACCGGTCTTTTTACCCCGAATACACCATATGTGACAGAAAAGAACAGTCCTGGTTATGCATATGATACAGAAAAAGCGGCGGAACTTTTAAAAGATGCAGGGTACGAAGATACAAACGGAGACGGCATCGTGGAGAAAGACGGAGAAAAACTGTCATTCCGACTGGTATTCCAGACAGAGGAATTTGCAAACTGGAAGACAATTTGCGAATATCTGCAGTCTGAATATGCAAAGGTTGGAATCGAGGTTGAGCTGGTTCAGATGGAGTCGGCATCCTATTATGATGCAATCTGGTCGACAAGAGATTACGATATGATCATTTATCGTACTTATGAAGATTCCTGGAATCCTCATGGTTTCCTTTCCAGTCTGTTCTATCAATCCGAAGGAAATCCCTCTGTTTCCTGGTATGATGAACAGATCAACGAGAACATTGAGAAAGTATTAGTCACCATTGACGAAGATGAGAGGACAACATTATATGACGCCATCTTTACGAGGATGAATGATCAGGCAGTGTGTATTCCGCTGTATTATCCAAACAAAGAGTACGTATATAATAAACGCCTGACAGGAGTTACCGAGGCCCCTACTTCTTATGAAGGTATCATCTGGGGAGAGGTAGATATTCAGTAAACGGAGGATGACGATGTTTAAAGAATTAGAGGAAGCATGGTCGCAGGACTCCGGCGGCTATGATGAGATGATCAAAGAACAGCTTGCAGATAAAAAGGAAGTAGCCTACTGGATGGAAGAGCTGAGACAAGTACTGGGAAATGAACCCAGGGATATTTTGGATGTAGGATGCGGACCTGGATTTCTGACAATTATTATGTCACGTCTTGGTCATCGTGTAAAAGCGATCGATGGTTCTGGGGGTATGGTGCGCTGCGCAGCGGGTAATTTTGCTGCAGAAGGGCTGGATGCGGATGTTCAGGTGGAAGATGCAGTCAAATTGCCGGAGGAGAGAAAGGCAAGTTATGATGTCATTATATCCAGAGACGTTGTCTGGACATTATATGATCCTCAGAAAGCTTTTGAGAGATGGCGAGAGGTTTTAAGACCGGAAGGCAGGATCATCATTTATGATGGAAATTACCGCCGCGGTCAAAATTCTCTTAAGATCACAGCATGGAAAGTTCTGTCACAATGTCTGATAACCGTGACGGAGAGGAAGATTCCGCGGAAAGCAGCACACGGAGAAGAGGAGGGCGTTTTTACCAGATTGCCGATGGTGATGTCGGAACGTCCGGATGCGGATCTGGAATTGCTTCGCGGGGCTGGTTATAAAAAGATCAGGATTACCAATGATCGATATCGAAACAGCCCTTCCCGAATGGAATTTTGGAAATACGGGTATCAGGGCAAAAAATTCAGGGTAATCGCCTGGAAATAGATGTAAATGATGATAAATGATGACGAGAATGCAGATCGGTGTTAAAATACAATCAGAGTATATAAGGAGATACAGATATGATAACAATTGATCAAAGAAAATGCATCGGCTGCGGACAGTGCATACAGGTCTGTCCATTTACCGTGCTGAAGCGCGGTGATGGCGGGAAAGCCGTACATACCGGAAAACCTTGTGTCGCCTGCATGCACTGTGCGGCAGTCTGCCCGAAAGAGGCAATCACTTATGATGGAGAATCTGCAGTCTCTGAGAAAGTACGTCCATTGCCGGAACAGTGCAGTGCAGCAGTAGAACAACTGATTTTCCAGAGGCGTTCCTACAGAAGATTCCAGAAAAAACAGGTACCCCGGGAATTGATAAAAAAAGCGCTGGACGCCGCAATGATCGCGCCGAGTGCCAAGAATCAGCACCCTGACAGATGGATCCTTATAGAGACGGAGGCCGTGAAGACGGAACTGATGGAATTGATTCTGCTGCACTGCAAAGAGAATCAGGTATCCATGGAGATCCTGTCAGAATATGAAAATCATAACAATCCTGTCATGGGAGAGAACGCGGTGCTGCTGATCGGAGTCTGCAAAGACGATGCGCTTAATCCATGGCAGGATACCGCCATTGCGCTTGCGTCGGCAGAATTGATCCTGCAGGCGGAAGGAGTCGGCACTTGCTGGGGCGGTTATCTGACACGGTTTGTGAATGCAATACCAAAATGCCGGAACCTGCTGGGCATTTCCGACGGCAGCAGTGCGTACGGTTCACTGATGTTGGGATATCCGGAAGGTCAGCAGTACCGGAAAATTCCCGTCAGGCTGGTAAAAGCTGAAGTGACTAGGTTTTAATTAATCGACGTGCCAGGAATGTTATACCGATACATAGAAAATTAAAAAGCAGAAGCCACTTGTTGAGAAACAAAAGGCTTCTGCTTTTTCGTCAATGTGTGTAATCGATGAACCGGATATCCTCACCCAGATCTTTTTGTATCAGATCCTTCATCTTTTTTGCAAAGGGACACGGGTAGCCGATCGGGGTTCCCTTCTGAATGCACGAGGCAAAAACGATCGTATCTGCTCCCCTTCTGACGAGTTCCCGGGCTCTCAGAACGGCTTTTTTCGCAGGACATCCGCCGCAGTTGATAAAGCCGATGACAGTAATCTCTTCCGTGACCCCTTCAAAGGCGCCCTTGCGTTCCCGGATCATCTTAAAGTCCGTTGTACCAGGACAATAATCCTCTGTCTGCATGCATCTGATAATTCCGATTTTCATCTTCATTCCTTCTTTCTGCTTCATGAATATGATTTGTCGTCTGGTAATTACGCTTATTATAGCATACATTATTTGGCTGTGACGCGAAAATAAATCTAAACTTTTCAGCCGATGCCGCCATAAAGGATACCGAGAATAAAGACGACAACCGCAAGTATTACGTAAATGTATTTTGAAACAAACTCAAAAAATTTCCCGACGGGTTTTGCCGCACCCAGATTCAGTTCCGTGTGTATTTCCCGTTTTCCCAGAACCCAGTAGATCATCACCGCTCCCAGAAGTGCGCCGAACGGTACAACATAGATCGTTATGGCATCCATCCAGCTTCCCAGCCGGCTCTCCGCTTCAATGAACAGACCGATACCGAAGATGATTGCCGATACGATGGCTACGGATACGTTTCGCTTTACACGGAGCAGTTTCTGTACAGCCTCCGCGCACACCTCAAACATGTTCATCAGGGAGGTGATCCCTGCAAACAGACAGGAGACGAAGAACAGGACAGCGATCACGCTTCCGAAAGGTATCTGTGCGAAAACCTTCGGCAGCGTGATGAACATCAGCGGCGGTCCGGAGGTCGGGTCCATGCCGAATGCAAAGACCGCCGGGATGATCGCAAGGCCTGCAAGCAGTGCGGAACATGTGTCCAACACCGCAGTCATCAGGGAGGAGTGGATAATATTTTCTGATTTGCTCAGATAGCTTCCATAGATGATCATGCCGGATCCTGTTATCGACAGAGAGAAGAACGCCTGCCCCATTGCCATGACCCAGGTATTCACCTTCAGCAGTGCGCTCCAGTCTGGAATAAACAGATATTGATACCCTTCCGAGGAGCCGGATAAGAACGCAACTCGTACGGCGATGATAAAAAACAGGACAAAAAAAGCAGGCATCATGATCTTGTTAATTTTCTCGATTCCCCTGGTGACACCCCGCATCAGAATGAACGCCGTCAGAAGAATGACGATCAGATGCCACGGCACGCTGCCAAGGGTTCCTGTCGCCTGAGCAAAATATGCTTCTGAGCCGGAGGTATTGATCGCATTTGTTGCTGAACCGAAAATGGAACGGAGAACCCAACCGACGATGACGGAATATCCGATGGCGATGCCGAAGGATCCGAGCAGCGGTATGGCTCCCAGGATCTTTCCCCCGCGTTTCCCACGGCTTTTCATCGCATAATCATAGGAGCCGACAGGCCCTGTACCCGTGAGGCGGCCGAGTGCAAACTCTCCGGACAATCCGACATATCCGAACAACGCGACGAACAGAAAATATGGAATCAGAAAGGCGGCGCCTCCATTCTGGCCGAGCCGGTATGGGAACATCCAGATATTGCCCATGCCGATCGCAGACCCCACCGATGCCAGAATAAACCCGATGCGGCTGTTAAAGGTATTTGTCTTTTCATTTTTCATTTGTTTCTCTTCTCCCTGAATAAGTCTAGTACTCTGATGCATTATTTAAAAGATTTCCGAATTTTATTTGTCTTTTGCTCTTTTTGTGTTTTCTCTTTTAAGCCGTTTCTTCTGACGCATAGTACTGAAGAACTTCTCGAGTGTTTCTATGATGCTGCTCGTATAGCGAAGAACAGGTTCTGTCGCCAGAGCGAATACACCGAGAAGCATACCGCATTTCAGGGATACCATACTGATAGCAAAAAGGTTATTGACAAAGAAAATGCAGATCAGCATACCAACGGTCACTCCGGTAAATACGGTCCAGCGCATTCTGTTCATCGGTTTGCTGATGCGGTAAAGGATCATAAGTCCGACAGCCGCGAGCAGGAGCGTGGAGGCGGTGGATATGTCCGTCGAATCCACCCCGAACACCAGACCGAATACAACGAGCGCACTCACAATAAAGAAGTCAGTAAGCCCCGCCGGCAGCGCCTTTAACAGGACGTTTGTGATAAAATGGCCTTCAATGATTTTTTCGTTTGGTTCCAGTGCAAGAAGAAAACCGGGGATACCGATCGTGAACATACTGATCAGAGATATCTGTGACGGTTCCAGCGGATAATTGATCATAAATGCGATCGAGAACATTGCCATCAGGAAAGAGAAAATATTCTTGACCAGAAACAGGCTGGCAGAACGCTGGATATTATTCACAACACGTCTGCCCTCCAGTACAACCGACGGCATACAGGCAAAATTTGAGTCCAGCAGGACGAGCTGTGAAGCCTGTGCGGCGGCATCACTTCCGGAGGCCATGGCAACACTGCAGTCTGCATCTTTCAGCGCGAGTACGTCATTGACGCCATCCCCCGTCATAGCGACGGTTTTCCCCTGGCTTTTCAAGGCCTTGACAAACTGCCGCTTCTGGTTTGGCGTGACTCTTCCGAACACCGTATACTTCTGCATAGCCTGACTGACATCGTCTTCCGTCAGCAGTGTCTGTGCATCTACGTATTGATCCGCGTTCTGTATGCCGGCCTGCATTGCCACTTTGGATACTGTGACCGGGTTGTCGCCGGAGATAACTTTGATATCGACGCCCTGTGCGGCAAAATATTCAAAGGTAGACTTGGCTTCCTTACGGATCGGATTGGACAGGAGCACCAGGCACAGAGGGGTCACAGGGGAAGTGAGTTCTTTCCCGTCGGCAGTTCCGTGATAGCGGGCGAAAATCAGTACCCGGTATCCTTCACTGCTGTGTGACTCGATCTCTTCCCGGTATTCATCGTACTGTGAACGCAGGATGAATTCCGGTGCGCCGATGACATAGGAATCACTTCCGAATACTGCGCTGCTGTATTTGTACGCGGAAGAAAAGGATGTTGTGGACGCCGCTATTTTTCCGGTGACATCGCGGAAACGCTCCTTCATTGCGGCCATGGTGATATTGTCTTTTGACATCGCATACACGAAGTCACCGAGCATCAGTTCGAGAGGGCCGTCTTCATGTTCCCTGTATCCATCCAGCGGGATCACGTCGTTGACTTCCATGGTGTTTTCGGTGATTGTCCCTGTCTTATCGACACAGAGCACATTGACACGGGCGAGCGTCTCGATACACTTCATGTCGTGGACAAGTACTTTTTTCCCGGCCAGCCGCATGACGCTCACGACCAGGGCAATGCTGGCAAGGAGATATAATCCCTCCGGTATCATACCGATGACGGCGGCTACCATGGAGGTGATGCTGGACTGCAGAGAGGCTTTCGCAAACAGCAGCTGCTGAACGACCAGCACGGCGCCGATCGGTATGATAATGATACCGACAGTAAGTACGAGGTTATTCAGGGAACGGATCATCTCAGACTGTTCTCCTTCCTTCGCCGCTTTCGCTTCGGTCGTCAGCTTGGATACGTATGAATCCGCACCGACTTTTTCAAGCCTGGCAAGGCATCTGCCGGATACGACGAAGCTTCCGGAGAGGAGGGAATCGTCTTTTTTCTTGGTGATCTCGTCCGATTCACCGGTTATCAGAGACTCATTAACCTGTACCTCACCGCTCATGACACGTGCATCCGCGGGTATCTGATTGCCGGCCGAGAACAGGACAATGTCATCTAATACGAGGCCGTCAGCCGGTATGGTCTGTTCTTCTCCGCCGCGGATGACGGCGGCCTTGGGTGCGTTCAGCACCGTCAGTTTATCCAGAACATTTTTCGAACGGATTTCCTGAATGATGCCGATTAAGGTGTTTGCGATGATCACAGGAAGAAACGTCAGGTCGCGGAAAGAGCCGACCAGAATTAAAAGTACTGCGATGACAGCGAACACGAGGTTGAAATACGTCAGCAGGTTGCCCAGTATGATTTCTTTTACACTTTTAGAAGGAGGATCAACCGGTGTGTTGACACACCCCTGACGGATGTGTTCTTCCACCTGTTCCAGGGTCAGGCCGGTATGAATATCCGGAGAAAACCGGGTGATCGTCCGACTGACTTCTTCGATCAGAGGTTCCTCCTTCGCTTTTTTCACTAATTTTTTCATAAAGCTCCTATCTGTCCATGAATCTGTCTTATCATTTGTTCCCCTCAGCGGACTTTATCCCGGAGATGTCCGGTTCGATCAGCAGTGAATAGTTCGTAGGATAGATGACGAATCCGGGTTTCGCGCCTTTCGGCTTTTTCAGATTTTTCCGCTGAGTATAATCGATTTCCACTTTCGGAGCGCTGCGGCCTTTCGAATAATAGGCTGCGAGGCGCCCCGCTTCCTCGAAGGTGGTATCCGGAAGTTCGCTGCCGTCCCCTTTTATGATCACGTGCGATCCCGGCTGGCCTTTTGCGTGGAACCACCAGTCATTTCCGTTTGCAAACTTAAAAGTCAATTCATCGTTTTGAAAATTATTCTTACCAACGTAAATATGATATCCGTCACTTGAAACATAGTGATACGGTTTCGTGGTTATCCTGACCTTTTTCCCGCCGTCATGTTTTCGTTTGATATATCCGAATTCCACCAGTTCCTCTTTGATCTGAACGAGATCTTCCTCTGCACGGGCGATGTCGAGCGCAACTGAAATAGATTCCAGATGTTCGATCTCCGATCTCGTCTCGGCGAGAAGCGAATCGAGCGCATCCGAAGTCCGCTTCAGCTTGTTATACCGCTCAAAGTATTTCTTTGCATTTTCAGATGGCTCCAGCTGCGGATCCAGTGGGACGGTAATCATTTCATTGGTATAGTAGTTCATTGCTTCAAATGACTTTGCCTTTGGTTCCAGATTGTATCCGTAAGCGTTGATCAGTTCACCGTACACACGGTATTTTTCCTTCTTTTCCGTGTCTTTCAGCTGTTTTTGCTGCAGCTGATATTTTTTTACGCTGCGCTCCAGTGAGGTTTGCACGATCCGCCTGAGTTCAGACGACTTCTGCCGGATACGGGTCACGATATTTCGCGCTGCATAGTAAGCTTCCAGCATTGCACTGACCGATTCATATGTAACGGACTGGAAATTCTGATACAGCGAAAGCGTAAGACTGGAGAATTCCACCGGTTCTTTATCTTTATAAATAATATTCGGTGTAAATGCAGCGCCGCTTACATCCTCCATCATTCGAAGAAATGTATGATACAGGTGTGTCTTTTCGAGTCCGTCCAGTGAATCTGTGGATGCGCCGCCGTCTATGGAAGCCCGGCTGCATAACTCCTCACCGATGAGCGGGCTGATCCCGGTAAGAGAACTGTACAGCGCCTTCCCGACCGGTAACGGTCTTGTCAGCACGTGATTCATAAATTCATCCTGAGTTACGCAAAAAGGATTATATTTTTCGCGTGTCTCCGGAATAAAATAATCCCGTCCGGGAAGAACTTCGCGGACAGAACTCATGTGTGCGGAAACGTGTTTAATACTGTCAATGATACAAAAGTCTTCATTGCAGAAAATGATGTTGCTGTGCTTTCCCATAATTTCTATGATCAGATATTTCCTGCAGAGGTCTCCCAGTTCATTCAGATGTTCAAGCTTAATCTGAATAATACGTTCCAGACCCGGCTGGGTAATGCCAAGGATCCTGGCACTGCCGATATGCTTGCGAAGGAGCATACAGAAGTTCGGAGCGGTCAGAGGGCTCGGCTTTTTATTTTTTGTGAGATAGATCAGCGGCAGGGAAGCGTTTGCAGAAATAAACAGATGATGCTGTTCTTTATTGTTTTTAACTGTGATCAGAAGCTCATCATTTTCAGGCTGTGCGATCTTATTGATTTTTCCTCCGGTGATGGTCTGATTCAGTTCCGATGTGATGTTTGCTATTGTAATACCGTCAAATGCCATATTCTTCTCCTTTTATGAATTTATTATAGCAGAAAAAAATGATTTGACTAGGGTTTTGTAATGAATTATAATAAATTTGTATGTTTAAGTGCGAGGCACTTTTCATGCAATCATTGAAAGAAATGAGAAGAGTATTAACATGATGAAAAGTATGACAGGGTTTGGGCGTTCTGAGGTGCAGGACGAACAATACAGGTTTACGGTTGAGATGAAATCGGTTAACCATCGGTATCTGGATTTTAATTTTAAGATACCGAAGAAGTTAAGCTTGTTTGAATCCGCCGTCCGCAGCGTATTAAAGGAATATATGCAGCGCGGAAAAGTGGATGTTTTTATCACGTATGAAAACTATACTCAGAGCCGGATCTCTTTGAAATACAACAGAGATATCGCCAGACAGTATCTGGATTACCTGCAGGAGATGGAACGTGATTTTTCAATCGAAAATGATATCACGGTTTCCGGTCTGTCGCGTTATCCGGAGGTTTTTACCATGGAAGAACAGCCGGCTGATGAGGAAGAACTCTGGGGAATTCTGGAACAGGCACTCAGAAATGCCGCAAAAGCATTCTCCTCTTCCAGGGAAAAAGAGGGAGCAGATCTTAAGAACGACCTGCTTGAGAAACTGGAAGGAATGCAGGAGAAGGTTGCCGCAATCGAGGTCCGTTCCCCGGAAATCATGAAGGAATACCGCGAAAAGCTGGAAAAGAAACTCGGTGAGCTGCTGGAAGACAATCAGATCGAGGAGTCCAGAATTGCCGCGGAAGTTATACTGTTTGCAGACAAGATCTGTACAGACGAGGAAACCGTCAGACTGAAGAGTCACATTGACAACATGAGACACGTATTGTCGGACGGAGACGGCATCGGAAGAAAGCTGGATTTTATCGCACAGGAGATGAACCGGGAAGCCAATACGATCCTGTCCAAAGCAAATGATCTGGAGACTTCCAATATCGCGATAGACCTTAAGACAGAGATTGAAAAGGTGCGGGAACAGATTCAGAACATTGAATAAGTGAGGAATCATTTTGACTAGACTGATTAATATCGGATTTGGCAACGTCATCAACGCAGAGAAAATAGTCGCTGTTGTGAGCCCGGATGCGGCTCCCGTCAAACGCATGGTACAGCACGCCAAAGAGAACGGCAATATTATCGATGCAACCCAGGGACGGCGTACGAAAGCTGTAGTGATCACGGAAGAAAATTTTGTGGTCCTCTCTGCCTTGCAGGCGGAGACGATCAGCAAGCGTGTGAATACGGGACGCACAGCGGACGAAAAAGGGGATAGCTATGAACCATAAGGGAATTTTAGTGGTGGTGTCCGGATTTTCCGGCTCAGGAAAAGGAACTTTGATGAACCGTCTGATGGAAAAATACGATAATTATGCACTCTCAGTGTCGGCGACAACAAGATCTCCGAGAGCGGGAGAATGTGACGGAAGGGAATATTTTTTTAAAACGCAGGAAGAGTTTAAAGAAATGATTCAGGAGGATGCATTTATTGAATATGCCCGTTACGTAGATAATTATTATGGTACTCCAAAGAAATATGTCCAGGAGCAGCTTGATTCCGGGAGAGACGTGATCCTGGAGATTGAGATGCAGGGGGCACTGAAAGTCAAGGAAAAGATGCCGGAGACACTGCTGATCTTTGTGACGCCGCCCAGCGTACAGGAGCTGAAAAGGAGACTGCAGGGACGGGGAACGGAGTCCGGCGAGATCATCGATGCGCGCATGGCACAGGCGAAAGAGGAAGTAAAGTTTATGGAATTTTACGACCACGTACTGGTCAATGAGACAAATCAGGAGGAATCCTGTGTCGATGAGATGCATCAGGTGATTCAATGCGCACATACGAAAACTTCTCAGAACAGAGAATTTATCGAACATATCAGGGAACAATTGAAAGAGGTATAGTGAAAGGAGACTGAAAATTATGATCCATCCATCATATTCGGAATTAATGCAGGTGATCAACAAGGATATCGACGCTGATGAGGCACCGCTGGTAAACAGCCGTTATTCGATCGTCCTGGCTACCAGTAAACGGGCAAGACAGATCATCAGCGGTGCAGAACCGTTTGTCAGAGCTGGAGGCAAGAAACCGCTGTCGATTGCAGTGGAAGAGATGTATGACGGGAAAGTGAAGATTCTTCCGGAGGATTTCGAAGCAGAAGAGGGCGACGGAACAGAAGAATTTTAAGAACCGTAAGAGCAAGCTGTTACGCAGTCGCTGACTGTTGTAGCAGCTTTCTTCAAAAGATACAAAATTCTAAAAGGAGCAAAATCATGCAAATTTTATTTATCTCGCTTGGCTGTGATAAAAACCTTGTAGATTCCGAGGAGATGCTGGGGTTATTGGAGAACAGGGGATATACCGTCACAGACGATGAGACGGCTGCAGACATCATTGTTGTAAATACCTGCTGTTTCATTCACGATGCCAGGGAAGAGAGCATCCAGACGATACTGGATATGGCGAAGTACCGTACGGAAGGAAGGGCAAAGGCGCTGGTTGTGACGGGATGCCTTGCACAGCGCTATCAGGAAGAAATTCGGCAGGAGATCCCGGAAGTGGATGCCGTACTCGGAACCGCCAGCTATGATGAGATAGCGGATGCTCTGGATGAAGTGCTACGGGGGAATGCCTATACATCGTTTCAGGATATCGACCGTCTTCCTGATGTGGATGCGGGGCGTCTCATCACAACAGGCGGCGCATATGAATATCTGAAAATAGCGGAGGGTTGTGAAAAACACTGTACTTACTGTATCATACCCAGGATACGCGGAGGCTACCGGAGCGTGCCGATGGAGAAACTTCTCACACAGGCGCGGTATCTGGCGGAGGCCGGGGTTAAGGAACTGATCGTGATTGCCCAGGAGACAACGCTCTACGGCAAAGATCTTTACGGAGAAAAGTCGCTGCACCGGCTGCTGCGGGAGCTCTGCCGCATTGACGGCCTGGTTTGGATCCGTCTCATGTACTGCTACCCGGAAGAGATCTATCCTGAGCTGATCCGGACGATCAGGGAGGAACCGAAGATCTGCCATTATATGGATATTCCGATTCAGCACTGCAGCGACCAGATACTGAAACGGATGGGACGCAGAACTTCAAAGCAGGATCTGGAAAAAATTATCACAGAAATCCGGGAACAGATACCCGACATGGTGCTTCGGACCACACTGATCACCGGCTTTCCGGGAGAGACAAAGGAAGATCATGAGGAATTGAAACAGTTTGTTGCCGATATGGCATTCGACCGCCTTGGTGTCTTTACTTACTCTCCGGAAGAAGATACACCAGCCGCCTCCATGGCAGATCAGATTGCGGAGGAGGTCAAGGAGGAACGTCAGGCGGAATTGATGGAACTGCAGCAGGATGTGTCACTGGAGCTCGGTGAAGAGCGGGTCGGACAGAAACTGTTCGTGTTTATCGAAGGGAAAGTGGCGGATGAGGATGCGTATGTGGGCAGGACATATGCCGACGCACCGGGGATCGACGGATACATATTCGTCAATACACAGACGCCGCTGATGACGGGGGATTTTGTACAGGTGACCGTGACCGGGTCGCTTGAATATGATTTGATTGGAGAAATAGCCGATGAATACACCGAATAAGCTGACATTGCTTCGTGTTATTATGATACCGTTTTTTGTTGTTTTTATGCTGGTGCCGATAGCGGGACCACATACCAAATGGATTTCCCTGGCGCTCTTTATTGTCGCCAGCCTGACTGATGCACTCGATGGCTATCTGGCAAGAAGAGACAACCTGGTTACAAATTTCGGGAAGTTTATGGATCCGCTCGCTGACAAGCTTTTAGTCTGCTCGGCATTAATTTGTTTGATCGAGCTGGATAAAATACCGTCCTGGGTGGTTATCATTATTATAGCAAGAGAATTTATCATCAGCGGTTTTCGTCTGATCGCATCGGACAACGGCATCGTCATTGCGGCCAGCTACTGGGGAAAAGCAAAGACGATCTCTCAGATGGTGATGATCATTCTTTTGATCGCTGATCTGGGAAGCGTATTCGGCACACTGGAACAGATTTTTATCTATCTGTCTCTGGCTCTGACCGTTGTTTCCCTGATCGATTATCTGTTGAAAAATAGAAGCGTATTAACCATGCAGAGCTGATTTAGGAGGGATACAAATGGTTGCAGAACTGGTTACAGTCGGAACAGAAATACTGCTCGGCAATATTGTAAATACCAACGCCGCATATTTATCGGAAATGTGCGCAAAACTTGGACTTACGGTTTACTATGAAACATCGGTCGGCGATAATCCCGAGCGCATGCTGCAGACAATACAAACAGCGGTTGAACGTTCAGACATCGTGATTCTGTCAGGGGGTCTCGGACCGACGAAGGATGATATCACAAAGGATATTGCGGCGCGCGTCATGGGAAAAGAACTCGTTGAGGATCCTCATACGAGAGATCGGATCCAGCAATATTTCGATAATCTGAGCATTAAACGGCCGGAAGTGAAGATCACAGAGAACAACTGGTGCCAGGCGATGATCCCAAAAGGCGCTGTTGTGCTGGACAACGAAAACGGAACGGCTCCTGGACTTATCATAGAAGAGGGAGAAAAGACCGTAATCCTGCTGCCGGGACCGCCGAATGAGCTGAAGCCGATGTTTGAGCGCCAGGTTTATCCTTATCTGCAGGAGAAGCAGCCGGAAGTCATCGTATCACAGATGGTGAAAATCTGCGGGATCGGCGAGAGTATGGTGGAGACCATGATCGAGGACCTGATCGACGGACAGAGCAATCCAACCATTGCTCCTTATGCTAAAACAGGTGAAGTCCACCTGAGGATCACAGCAAAAGCAAAGTCAAACGGAGAGGCAAAAAAACTGATCAAACCTGTGCTGCGTGAACTGAAACTGCGGTTCGGCAAGAATATCTATGCAACGGAAGAGAAGAAGTCGCTGGAGGAGGCCGTCGTAGATTTGCTGAGAGACAAGAACATGACCCTTACCTGCGCGGAGTCCTGTACCGGCGGTGCACTGTCTGCGCGCATTGTCAACGTATCCGGTGCTTCTGATGTGTTTAAGCAGGGATTTGTCACGTATTCCAATAAAGCGAAGCGCAAATACCTCATGGTTAAGAAGTCAACGCTGAAAATGTACGGGGCAGTCAGTGAGAAGACGGCAAAGGAAATGGCAAAAGGCGGATGCTTTACAACAGGTTCCGACGTATGCGTAGGGATTACCGGAATTGCAGGGCCTGGCGGCGGAACTTCAGATAAACCGGTGGGACTGGTCTATATCGGCTGCTGTGTAGACGGACATATAACTGTCAGAGAGTATCATTTTAATGGAAACCGATCGAAAATCAGGGAACAGGCAGTTGTCTATGCGCTGACTTTGCTCCGCGACTGTATCCTGCAAAGTTATTCATAAACAGCACCATAAGAAAAAAGGGACGAAAGTCCCTATTTTTTTATGGTTTTCAGCAGTGTCAGCATTTTTTCAATCTGTGCGGCTTCTTTTTTTGATTTACCGCTTTTCAGAACCTCCACGATCATATCCATCTCTTCCGGAGAAAATGTCATACCGCTCTTTTTGGACTGCTGCATGGCCATCATTAAAAAGGGCATCATATCCTGTTTGCTTTTTCCTTCACCCTGAGAGGCCAGGGACTGAAGCATCTGTAGTTTTGCCATATCCATTGATGCGAGATTCGGGTGTTTCATCCAATCCTGATCCATATCCTATTCCTCCTCCTCCATATTCTGAAGCATCATAAACATCTGGGCAGTCTGAAACGCATTAAGCATACCATCAATGGAATCGTGCAGAGATCCGCTGGTGTACTGCTGAATATCACGCAGCATCTCTTCCGGAGAAACTGTAGTCTCTTCGGATGACATGATCGACATATCCATGTGAGGCTGATTAAACATCGACATTGTTTTTCTCAATTCCATAAATTTTGTCAAAAGAGAGAGTGTTTTTCTGCCATTTGGGGACACATAGGGAATGGCGGCTTTCATCATCTGAAGACTGTCGTCGTTGACCATCTGGTCGAGTGTTGTCATTTGCGGGGTGCTTTTTTCTTTCATGGCACAACCTTTTATTTTTTTAAATCTTATGATTTTATTATCTACTATATGACAGGTTCAGGAATTTTGACATATGATATTAGAAAATGATATGGAGGTTCAGGATTTGTCATGGACGAAAAAAAGAAAAAACTGATTGTTGAAGGGAATGCTCTTTATGAAATAGATATGGAATGCGTGGAACATAAAAAAGACAGGATGCGCGATATGAAAAATGGCGGATTCAGAAAGAAACGAAGAGATACAGAAAGAAAGGCGCCGGGGAGATAATCCCCGGCGCCTTTTGGTATGATCATTATCCGCAGATGGAGCCGCATCCGCCGCAGCAGAAGAGCAGAAGGATAATCAGCAGACAGCAGTTGTCACCGCCGAATCCGCCGCCGCAGCCACCGCCGCAGCCACAGCTGTCGCCATTGCCACAGCAGCAGAGAAGCAGGATGATCCAGATAATGGAATTACATCCGCCGCCTCCGAAACAAGAATTACCGGAATCACATCCGGAATCACATCCACATCCACAGTTTGTAGCAGCTAAATCACTCATGTAAAGTTCCTCCAAATTTTGTTTACACTCCATCATATGTAAATCGGTTCCGTGTTGCTACAAAAAAAGTTCAGGTTTCGAAAAAAGATGTAAACGAACGATAAACATTCAGTTTTCCGTAGCCCCATTCGCGGTTGGGATATACGATTCCTGGGTCCCGTACAGTACCCCGGATCAGAAAATCTCTGATTTCAGCAGAGTTGAACAGCAGAAAAGGACTGCGTTTCAGTCCCCACTCCATGACAAGTGCGGCACTTCCGGCCGTCAGGCCCGCTGCAAGGCAGGAACCGGTGCGTGTTGTCAGATTGCCGCGTGCATTCATTCCGGTCAGACCGACTCCCGGTGCGCAGAAATCAGGTTTTTGTACATCCAAAGTCGTATTTCCGCGGCCCGAATTCAGGTACAGGCTGTTGCTGTATGCGTCATACGTTCCTGTTGCAATGATATTGGACGCATCGGATGGCGCCGTAAGAGTGGTATAGG
The DNA here is from genome assembly GCF_025151995.1 of Ruminococcus gauvreauii. Lineage (NCBI taxonomy): Bacteria > Bacillati > Bacillota > Clostridia > Eubacteriales > Oscillospiraceae > Ruminococcus > Ruminococcus gauvreauii. Next base: position 46,958 of record NZ_CP102290.1, on the reverse strand, counting down.
CATCCGGCTTGAGGAACACGATATCCGGTTCTGTGAATCCATAAACCGGAAGCCACATGTGAAAGGAGCCGAAGAGAACACGGGGCCCGTAGACTCTGACCCGCCAGATTCCCGGGGATGGGCGGCGAAAACGCATGAAGATAAGCTGACTGCCTGTGACAGCCTGGATCGTTTCATAGTGCACTTCGATCGTGGTGGGATCTAAAATAAAACCTGCATTTACCGTATTGTTCAGCCCAAATGGTATCCGTGAGACAACTTCACCGGTGGGGGAGACGAAGCCTACAGAGAATGCATCGGGAGAGCGCACCCATGTTTCGAGGAAAAATCCAGGGGATCCTTCAGGGACCAGAATCTCTACGGTCTCATAGGAGACGCTTTCCGGAAGTTCTCCGTAGTAGTGGTGAGCGCGTCCCGCCTCATTACCACATGCCGCCACAACAGCATTCGTGATCAGCGTGCTCGTTCCGGACAATACAACAGACAGCGGCATCCCGCCGGCATGGTCGCCCTGATTGCTTCCGAGTCCGATACATACCACCAGCGGGATCTGAAGTTCCATGGCAAGATTTCTCAGATAGGAATAAGCCATGATAATATCCGTTTCCTGGAAAACCGGGTCCGTCCCGGAGTAATAAAAGAATTCTTTCAGATAATCTTTAGCTTCCTTCAGCTTTACCATTGCAATCATGGATTCGGGCGCTGCACCGATAAAGTTTTCCTCCGGAAGTGCAGAACCCGCCGTGACACTTGCCAGAAATGTGCCATGTCCATTTGTGTCAGTGGAGGGCACGACATCAAGAGGATTATCAGCCTGAAGGGCCTGATTGATCTCTTCCCGGCGATATTCCGTGCCGTATGGGAAATGCCGGGGGGTAGCCCCGCCCTGCAGGCTCTGATCCCAGATGGCCTCGATTCTTGTATTTCCGGCAGCATCACGGAATACCCGGTTGGTATAATCAATTCCGGTATCAATGAAACCGATCAGTACCCCCGATCCTGTAAGATTCAGGTTGGTAAGATTCTGTACCTGTGTGATTCCTGAGATCTCCAGGCTGGTGGTGTCCTGCAGCATAAAAAGATTCGGAATGGTATTGTACCTTGTATACTCAAAAAGTGCTGTGTTCCTGGGAGCGGGAACATTGAGAAGAGAATATGCACTATCCATTTCAAGCAGCCTGATCTCCGGAAGGATATCAGACAGAGTCGAGAGATCAAATATGGAAGGGATAATGTAATCATAATAATCGTTGGAGACAATTGCTTCCTGTAAAGAATTTGGCATTATGTGTAGTCCTGTTTTTTTACTATCCTATGCAGGAACATATACGGTCAATCAGAAAGTTTTATCCGCGCTGCAGGAAACGGGGCAGGATGTGCCCCTGTTGAATACGTTAATATTAGTAACAGTTCAGGACGGCGGGGAAATTGGTGCAGAAAGATGCGCCGTCCTGAACAGCTGCTAATATTAAATAAGCAAGAAGGTCTATGTATGAAAGTTAATAAGTATACGGGGAAAGGCATCGGTGTAGCTGTGTTGGACACCGGAATCTTTCCCCATACTGATTTCGATAACAGAATCTTGTATTTTCAGGATTTCGTACAGAAGAAGCCGGAGCCCTATGATGATAACGGTCACGGCACACATGTGTCCGGTATTATAGCAGGAAGCGGAAGAGCCTGCGGCGGAAAATGGCACGGCATGGCTCCGGGATGTCATCTGATAGGCTTAAAAGTGCTTGACAAGGCGGGAAATGGAATGCAGCAGAATACACTGCGCGCACTCGACTGGATCAGAAGATATCATGACAGATTCCATATCCGCATTGTCAATATATCCGTCGGATCAATCACACAGAATCAGCGGCAGCACGATGAACTGATACGTTCCGTTGAGGCAATCTGGGATCTGGGAATTGTTGTTGTGGCAGCGGCAGGAAACGGCGGACCAAGACCGGGAAGCATCACGGCACCCGGAAGCAGTAAAAAAGTAATCACCGTAGGATCAAGCGATATGCTCGATGCGCATCATCTGCTTTCCGGCATAGGGCCGACAGCAGAATGTGTCTGCAAACCGGATATCGTCTGCAGGGGTCATGAGATACTGTCGTGCTCCGCAGCGCCATCCGGTACGGAGTACGTGAGAAAAAGCGGCACTTCCATGTCCACACCGTATATTTCAGGGGCGATAGCACTCGCACTGGAAAGAGATCCGCTGCTCACAAATGTGGAAGTCAAGATGATGCTGCGGGACTGTGCCAGAGATCTTGGGTTCTCACACAATCAGCAGGGGTGGGGAGAATTTGATTTTGAGAAATTTATGAACTATTGACAATTATCCGACATTTGCATACAATAGAGAGCGTGTAAAGAATTGTACAATCAGGCATGGATACAGGAGGATACTATGGAAAAAATCAAGATGACGACCCCGCTGGTGGAGATGGACGGAGATGAGATGACGCGGATTCTCTGGCAGATGATCAAGGAAGAACTGCTGCTGCCGTTCATCGATCTGAAGACAGAATATTACGATCTGGGTCTGAAACATAGAAACGATACAGATGACCAGGTGACTGTGGACTCTGCAAATGCAACGAAGAAATACGGAGTTGCAGTCAAGTGCGCCACGATCACACCCAATGCAGCAAGAATGACAGAATATGATTTAAAGGAAATGTATAAAAGCCCGAACGGAACAATCCGTGCAATGCTGGACGGGACTGTATTCCGCGCACCGATCGTTGTCAAAGGTATTGAACCCTGCGTGAAAAACTGGAAAAAACCGATTACGCTCGCAAGGCATGCATATGGGGATGTCTACAAGAATACGGAAATGATCGTACCGGGACCCGGAAAAGTAGAACTGGTATATACTGCCGAGGACGGATCCGAGACCAGAGAACTTGTTCATAATTTTGCAGGGCCGGGCATCGCTCAGGGAATGCATAACTTAGACAATTCCATCGAAAGCTTTGCAAAGAGCTGTTTCAACTACGCCCTGGACATCAAACAGGATCTCTGGTTTGCGACGAAAGACACGATTTCCAAGAAATACGATCATACGTTCAAAGACATTTTCCAGGAGATCTACGATCGTGAATATAAGGAGAAATTCGAAGCAGCAGGCATTGAGTATTTCTACACACTGATCGACGATGCCGTTGCACGCGTGATGAAAGCAGAAGGCGGATTTATCTGGGCGTGCAAGAATTACGATGGTGATGTGATGAGTGATATGGTATCCTCCGCCTTCGGTTCGCTTGCCATGATGACATCTGTCCTCGTCTCACCTCACGGATATTTTGAATATGAGGCGGCGCACGGAACCGTTCAGCGCCATTACTACAAACATTTAAACGGAGAAGAAACCTCAACAAACTCTGTGGCAACGATCTTTGCATGGACCGGTGCTCTCAGAAAGAGAGGGGAGATGGATGGCATTTCTGAACTGTGCGGGTTTGCGGACAGACTGGAAAAGGCCACACTCACAACGATCGAAAATGGTAAGATGACAAAAGATCTTGCCCTTATCACATCCATACAGGATCCGACGGTGCTCAACAGCAGAGATTTTATACTGGAGATCCGCAAAGAGCTTGAAAAGTAAACAGCAATTGCAGGAGGCGGCTGATTTGATATCAACCGCCCCTTTTTTCACGATTTATTCCGCAAGCATTTCCCACTGTTCATACAGATCCTCCAGCCTGAGTGAAATGTCCGCCTGCTCTGATGACAGTTCGATGCACTTCGCAGGATCCGTTGCCACGTCCGGCAAAATAAGTTTCTCATCAATTTCACTGCTGCGTTTTTCCAGAGCAGTAATTTCCGATTCCACTCTCTTCAGTTCATTTTCACGTTTCCGCCTGCGGGCCTGTTCTTCTTTCTGCTGCTGCCAGGAGACCTTTGTCTCAGACGTTTCCGCCGGTGTTTCTTCCGTTGATTTGCCCGCTGTACAGCGAAGGGTGAGTTCGTCCTTTTTCTCAAGATAATAATCGTAATTTCCGATATAATTGACGAACGTTTCGTTTACGAGATCCAGAATGCGTGTCGCCGTCTGATTGATAAAATAACGGTCGTGTGACACATACAATACGGTTCCGGTATACTGGTTCAGCGCCTGCTCGAGAATTTCCTTTGATGTGATGTCCAGGTGGTTTGTAGGCTCATCCAGAATCAGGAAATTCGCATTGGACAGCATCAGTTTTGCGAGCGAGACACGGCCCCGCTCCCCGCCGCTTAAGGTCTTGATCTGCTGAAAGACGTCGTCTCCGGTAAATAAAAATGCAGCGAGCACGTTGCGTATCCGCGTCCCGGTCAGGTCAGGAAATGCATCGGAGATTTCCTGAAATATGGTCTTTTCCATGTCAAGCACATGATGTTCCTGGTCGTAGTAACCGATATGAACGTTGCTTCCCAGCGTGAAGCGCCCGGCATCCGGTTCCACCAGCTGATTTAATATTTTCAGGATCGTGGTTTTTCCGGTGCCGTTTGCACCGATGACCGCTATCCGTTCACCGCGTTTGACTTCGAAAGAAAGGTCATGGAACAGGCGCAGGCCGGGATACGATTTGGATAGCGATTCGACGGACAGCACGTCGTTTCCGCTTTGAATGCACGGTTCCAGGATCAGACGCATCTCATCGTTGACCTCCCGGGGTTTTTCCAGCACTTCTATTTTTTCCAGCATTTTCTCCCGGCTCTCCGCACGCTTGACGGATTTTTCGCGGTTGAAAGATTTCAGTTTGGCGATCACTTCCTCCTGGTGACGTATTTCCTGCTGCTGGTTCAGATACGCTTTGATTTTTGCCTCACGCACCTGTGTACGCTTTTTTGCGTAATCAGAATAATTGCCGGTATACGTTGTCAGGACGGATTGTTCCAGTTCGAAGACCTTTGTCACAATGCGGTCAATAAAATAGCGGTCATGTGAGACGATCAGGACCGCTCCGGGATAATGCTGCAAAAATGATTCCAGCCATGCAATGGAGTCAATGTCGAGATGATTCGTAGGTTCATCCAGCAGAAGCACGTCGGGTTTCTGCAACAGCAGTTTCCCGAGTGCGACACGCGTCTTCTGACCGCCGGACAGCGTACTTATGGTTTTGGAAAAGTCTTCATCCTCGAAACCGAGACCTTTCAGCACACCTGTAACCTCACTTCTGCAGGCATAACCATTTTCAAGTTCGAAGGCCTCGCAAACCCGGTGATAGCTCTCCATCAGGCGCTCAAGCTCCTGCCCCTCAAGGGTCTTCATGGCTGATTCCATCTGCCGCATGGTTTCCTCCATCTGAAGAACGGGGCGTTTGATTTCCAGTACTTCATCGTAAATGGAAGCGCTGCTGTTCATATCCTGATGCTGTGCGAGATATCCCAGCGTCTTGTTTTTTGCCAGGATCACCTCGCCGCCGTCTTTTGAAATTTCACCTGCAATGATCTTCAGCATGGTGGATTTTCCGGTACCGTTTGCACCGACGAGAGCAGTTTTCTCATGATCTTCAATGTGAAAGGAAGCGTCATGTAAAATAACGTTTGTTCCAAAAGATTTTTCTATATTATGGCATGATAATATCATTCGTAATTGTATCTCCTTATCTTAAAATCTGCTGACTCCAACATCATTATATGAAAAGTATGAAAAAAATACAAGAAAAACAGCGTTCTGTTTGACAAACTTATAACAAAAAGATATAATAAAATGAGGTTTAAGACAGGAGGATCTGGTTGTGGACGGAAAGGGAATTTCCAAAGCGGTCATCACGAGGTTACCAAGATATTACCGTTATCTGGGCGAACTGCTGGAGAATGGTGTGGAACGCATCTCGTCCAACGATTTGAGTAAACAGATGAAGGTAACAGCTTCGCAGATTCGTCAGGATCTGAACAACTTCGGCGGTTTTGGCCAACAGGGATATGGTTATAATGTGAGGTTTCTCTATAATGAGATTGGCAGAATTTTGGGACTCGACCACGTACATTCCATGATTATCATCGGTGCCGGTCATTTGGGCCAGGCTCTTGCCAATTACGTAAAATTTGAGAAGCGGGGTTTTAAGATTATCGGCATTTTTGATATCAATCCGAATCTGAAGGGAAGCATGGTACGCGGGATCGGCATACAGATGCTGGATGAACTTCCTAAGTTTCTGGAGGAATACACAGTAGAGATCGCAACACTCACGATTCCGAAAGACAGTGCACGGGAGGTCGCAGAACTTCTGGTTGCCAATGGCATCAAAGCGATCTGGAATTTTGCACATATCGATTTGAATCTGGTCCTCCCTTCAGATATTATCGTAGAAAATGTACATCTGTCAGAAAGCCTGATGAGGCTTTCCTATAACCTGACACATGCGGAAAATAAGCAGAAAAAAATGTAGAGGATGTTGTACCTGCGGATGCGAGAAGGCGGATCGGGTACAACATTATTTTGCTTTTTGGGAGGAGTATGATGAGACGTGTTGTAACCACACAGCAGATGAAAGAAGCAGATGAATACACGATCAGAAAGATGGGAATACCGTCACTGGTTCTTATGGAGCGGGCGGCGCTTGCCTGTGTCGATGTGCTGAAACGGGAATTTCCGCTGGAACGTGTTTTGGTACTGTGCGGAACCGGAAATAACGGCGGTGACGGGATCGCCATCGGACGCATCCTGCATCTGGCGGGGTATGACGTGACTATATGCCTGACAGGAAATGACGCGCATCGCAGCGAAGAAAATAAAACACAGAAAGAAATTGCAGAAAATTATGGTACAACCTTTGTAAACAACCCGGACCCGGCTGAATATACTACTATAGTAGATTCCGTTTTCGGAATCGGTTTGTCGCGGGAGCTTTCTTCCCAGTACTGCGAGCTGTTTCAAAAAGTCAACTCGTCGCGTGCAAAAGTGCTGGCTGTGGATATCCCGTCCGGCATACATGGAAATACTGCAGAAATACTGGGGGAAGCCGTGCGTGCGGATGTGACGGTGACCTTTGCATTTGCAAAACCGGGCCTTTTGATGTATCCAGGAGCGGATTTTATCGGCAGGCTGGAAGTCTGTGATATCGGAATCTATGAAGCAGATAATGTTGTCTGTCAGCCGGATATCCGCCAGCTGGATGAAAGGGAACGCGCATGGATAAAACGCCGCAATCCCGGCGGAAACAAAGGCACCTTTGGAAAGATCCTGCTGATCGCGGGATCGGTAAACATGTGCGGAGCATCTTATCTCAGCGGAATGGCCGGGTTTTTGACGGGAGCCGGAATGGTCAAGATCCATACGGTCCGGGAAAACCGTGTGATACTGCAGCAGCAGTTTCCCGAGGCTATGCTGTCCGTATATGATGATACCGACCCGAACCTGTCAGGGCTGGAAGAGGCGATTGGCTGGGCGGATGTGATTGGAATCGGTCCCGGTCTCGGAACCTCACGGACAGCGGAAGAACTTCTGGACCGTGTGCTTGCCGTCTGTCAGGTTCCGCTCGTTATCGATGCAGACGGGCTGAATCTGCTGTCAAGAGATACGGACAGGCTCAGGGAACTGAAATGTCCCTGCATCGTAACGCCTCATCTGGGGGAAATGGGCAGGCTGACCGGAATGGATGTTTCCAGTATCCAGAAGGACCGTCTGAAGACGGCAGCTGAGTTTGCCGGAAATTATCATGTGGTATGCGTACAGAAAGATGCGCGGACGGTCATCGCCGATCCCGAAGGCATGATATTCATCAATACAACGGGGAACAGCGGAATGGCAACAGCCGGAAGCGGAGATGTCCTGACGGGAGTGATCCTGGGACTTTTGGGGACCGGCATGCCGGCGAGGGAGGCGGCAGCCCTCGGGGTCTGGCTGCACGGCTGTGCGGGGGATGCAGCAGCCCGGAAGGTGGGAGAAGCTTCGGTCATGGCCGGTAAGCTTCTGGAAGAGATTCCGGGCTGTATAAGAAATGACAGTAACGATACGGAAGAAGGGAAAGTATGAAATCAGTCAGCAGAATCGCTGCCAGGATTGACCTGGATGCGATAGAAGAGAACTTCAGGCAGATGAGGGCAAATATCGAAGAAGGGACCAGGATGGTGGCTGTCATCAAGGCGGACGGTTACGGCCACGGTGCTGTGAGGATCGCCAGGCTTGTGGAACATTACGATTATCTCTGGGGATTTGCAGTTGCGACAACGGAAGAAGCTGTCCAGCTGCGTGAACACGGGATCAGGAAGCCGGTTATGATCCTGGGATTTGTGTTTGAAGAAGATTATGGGACGGTTGTGAGGTATGACCTGAGACCAACCGTCTTTACGCTCTCCATGGCAAAGGCGCTTTCAGATGCCGGTGGAGAAGAGAAGAAAAAGGTCCATGTACACATAGCACTGGATACGGGAATGAGCCGCATCGGCTTTTCTGATACGGAGGAGAGTGTCCGGCAGATACAAGACATCTACAGACTTCCCTGGATCAGTGTTGAAGGTATGTTTACACACTTTGCAAGGGCTGATGAAGTTTCGCTGGAACCTGCCCGCCTGCAGCTGGAGCGTTACCTGAAATTTCAGACCATGCTCGAAAACGCGGGAATTGATGTCGGACTGAGACACTGCAGCAACAGTGCGGGCATCATGCAGTTTCCGGAGGCAAATCTGGATCTGGTACGGGCCGGCATCAGTATTTATGGGCTCTATCCGTCGAACGAGGTCTGCAGGGAACCGGTACATCTGACGCCCGCCATGAGCCTGATCAGCCATATCTCTTATCTCAAGACACTGGACGCAGGAGTGGCAGTCAGTTACGGCGGTACATATATTACAGAAAAGAAAACAAAGGTTGCGACGATACCGGTTGGATATGCGGACGGTTATGCCAGAACACTCTCCAACAAGGGGTATGTACTGATTCGCGGCAGGCGTGCACCGATCATCGGCCGAGTCTGTATGGATCAGTTTATGGTCGACGTTACACAGATAGAGGGCGTGCGGGAACTTGATAAAGTAACACTGATCGGACAAGACGGTTCGGAACGGATCACGATGGAACTGCTGGGGGAACTCTCCGGCCGGTTCAATTATGAATTCGCATGCTGTATCAACAAACGGGTGCCGCGCGTCTATGTGAAAGATGGAAAAATTGAATAACACCAGATAAATATGGAAATACTATGGCTAGAACATAGGAATCGGAGTGTGAATGGTGTGGTTATTAAACGCGGTGATATCTTTTATGCGGACTTAAGACCGGTAGTGGGAAGTGAGCAGGGCGGTATTCGTCCTGTGCTGATTATACAGAATGATATAGGAAACAAGCACAGTCCAACAGTGATCTGTGCGGCGATCACGTCCAAGATGAACAAGGCAAAACTGCCTACGCACATTGAAATTGATGCGTCATCGTATGCGATTGTCAAAGATTCCGTTATTTTACTGGAACAGCTTCGTACGATCGATAAACAACGGTTAAAAGATAAAGTATGCCATCTGGATTCAGATCTGTTAAGACAAGTCAATAAGGCACTTTGTATTAGTCTTGAACTTTCTACATAAAGGGAGTCCATATTGACGAATTGGATGGATGATGGTATATTTTTAATGACAAAAGATGAGTGAATATAAAGGAGTAATACATGGACGATGGCAGCAGCCCTTTACCTGGGGTTCTAATTTTTCTTATTTTTACGGTCATTAGTGTTGTGATGAATACTTTTCGCGCTGCACTTTTGAATATCAGTGAAAGTAACGCTGAAAAAGAGGCGGAGAGCGGAAATGGGAAGTACGCATATATGCTGCGGCTGATAGAAGAGCCGTTTTTGCTGAACAGTACGGCACAGGTCGTTACAATGCTGTTCGGCATGGCTGCCGGGCTTTCTGTTGTCCGAAGGTTTTCCGGCTATTTTCATGGAATTGTTACGCCATACATAACAAGTACTCCGGGCTGGGTGATATCCGGGATTCTCATCGTACTGATACTGCTGATTCTTTCCATTTCTGTCGGATATCTTGCACCGCAGAAAATAGGATCTTATCATGCTGAGAGCTGTGCCGTTAAACTTGTCGGCGCCGTTCGCCTGATCATTATGGTTATGACACCGGTTACGTTCTTTTTAAACAGGGCTGCAAACGGACTCGTGCGCCTGTTCGGCATCGATCCTTACCATTACCAGGATGATGTCACGGAAGATGAGATCATCGATCTTGTCGATGAAGCGCATGAACAGGGTGTTATCCTGGAAAGCGAAGCCGAGATGATTCAGAATATCATGGCATTCGGTGATAAAACGGCACGAGATATCATGACACACAGGAAGAACGTCAATGCGATCGAAGCATCGACAACACTCGGTGAGGCGATGGCATTTATGCTGGAAAACAGCAATACGCGTTATCCTGTATATTATGAGACGATCGATAATATCATCGGCATCATTCACATGAAAGATGCGGCCATTCAGATGATCGAACATAATCAGCAGGATGCCCCTGTCTGTGAGATTAAAAATCTTGTCAGATACGTGGGGTTCATTCCGGAGACACGGAATATTGACTCAATTTTTAAAGCCATGCAGGCAAAAAAGGTACACATGACGATCGTCATCGATGAGTACGGACAGACCTCCGGTATCGTGACGATGGAAGATATCCTTGAGGAGATCGTCGGAAACATCCTGGACGAGTACGATGACAGCGATGATTTTATTCAGCCGCAGTTTGATGACAGTATGCTGATGGACGGGCTGACTCCGCTGGAACAGGTAGGGGAAGTTCTGGGACTGGATTTTGACGATCAGGATTTTGAAACACTGAACGGATATCTGACCTCACTGCTCGGTCATATTCCGACAGAGGAGGACAAGGAGGTGGAAGCGCTTGGTTATCGCTTTCAGATTCTGGTAGTAGAAGACAATATCATACAGAAATTACGAGTAACTAAAGGAAAGCAGGAAGAGGGAGAGGACACATGTCTGGACATTCAAAATTCGCAAACATAAAACACAAGAAAGAAAAAAACGATGCGAAAAAAGGAAAGATTTTTACCATTATCGGCCGTGAGATCGTGGTAGCTGTCAAAGAAGGCGGACCGGATCCGGCCAACAACAGCAAGCTGCGGGACGTGATCGCAAAGGCAAAGGCCAACAACATGCCGAATGACACCATTGACCGCGGAATCAAAAAGGCAGCGGGGGATGCGAATGCCTCCAACTACGAGTATATTACCTATGAGGGTTACGGACCGAACGGCATTGCCATTATCGTTGACGCGCTGACAGACAACAAAAACCGGACTGCGGCAAATGTGAGAAGCGCATTTACGAAGGGAAACGGAAATATCGGAACACCCGGATGCGTATCTTTTATGTTTGATAAAAAAGGCCAGATCATTATTTCCAAAGAGGAGTGTGAGATGGATGCGGATGATCTGATGATGATCGCGCTTGATGCAGGTGCGGAAGACTTTTCAGAGGAAGAGGACAGCTATGAGGTTTTAACGGATCCCGATGACTTTTCAGCAGTGCGCGAAGCACTGGAAAACGACGGTGTTTCGATGGCGTCTGCAGAAGTGACCATGATTCCACAGACCTGGGTTGCACTTGACGACGAAACTGCAGTCAAAAATCTTCAGAAAACCCTGGATCTTCTGGAGGATGACGATGATGTACAGTATGTATATCACAACTGGGACGAGTAAGGCATAAAATTCTTCCATGCGCACATACTAACTCAAAAAAAGGAGTACCTGCACATGGAAAATACAACAAAGACCGGTAATATGGCAGAACTGGAATCGAGTATACAGCTGCTCACTATTATCGGAGAGATCGAGGGGCACGAAGCACTTCCGGAGCGTTCTAAAACGACAAAATATGAACATATCCTTCCGCGTCTTGCGATGGTTGAGGACAACGACCGTATTGAGGGAATGCTGGTTCTCTTAAACACAGTGGGAGGCGATGTGGAAGCCGGCCTTGCCATCGCAGAGATGATCGCATCTCTTGGCAAACCGACCGTCTCTCTTGTACTGGGAGGGGGCCATTCGATCGGTGTGCCGCTGGCGGTTTCTTCGGATTATTCGTTTATTGTACCGAGCGCGACCATGGTGATTCATCCGGTACGCTCCAACGGCATGTTCATCGGGGTGGCACAGTCCTACCGCAATATTGAAAAGACTCAGGACCGGATCACCGAGTTTGTGTCCGGGCATTCCAATATCTCCCAGCAGCGCCTGGAAGAGCTGATGCTGGATACCGGAATGCTGGTGAAAGATGTCGGAACCATGCTCGATGGAAAAGAAGCCGTCCGCGAGGGTCTGATCGATGAGGTCGGAGGGATCAGCAAGGCTCTTGCCAAGCTCCGGGAACTGATCGAACAGGAAAAACAGAATGCTTGACAGCTGATTTCAGAAAGTGCCTGACTTAGGGCACTTTTTTCCATCTCTGCTGTATCATTGCAGTAATAAAGGAAGTCCGTTCTGTATATAGTAAGAGGAACAACGATGCTTTGAGGTCGAAATGGAAAAAGCTGCGGAAGTGTTGAGAAGGATTGATGATATCGTATGGGGACCTGCGATGATCATCTTTATTCTGGGGACGGGAATCTGGCTGATGGTAAAAATGAGATTTTTGCCTGTACGAAATCTGGGATACGCACTGAAGTGCGTACTTGGACGGGATTCCAGAATGAAGGAGGACGGTGACGGAGATATCTCGTCTTTCTCCTCATTGATGACGGAGCTTGCAGCAACGATCGGAACAGGCAACATCGTTGGCGTGGCGACTGCAATGGTGTTAGGCGGGCCGGGTGCGCTGCTATGGATGATGCTTTCTGCACTGACCGGTTTTTCCACGAAATTTGCTGAGAGCATGTTGTCGGTCAAGTACCGGGTCGTCAATGAGCAGGGGGAAATATCGGGCGGTCCGATGTATACGATGCGGCAGGCATTTCCAAACAGAAAGATGGGGCAGCTCTTTGGCACACTGTTTGCTGTGTTTGCCGTGTTTGCATCTTTCGGCATTGGAAATATGACGCAGTCCAACTCGATCGCAGCGGCGATGAAAGAAACCTTTGGCATATCGGAGGGGCTGACGGGGCTGGCGGCAACTCTGTTTGCCATTTTCGCTATTCTGGGAGGTATCAAGTCCATTTCCCGCGTGACGCAGATTCTTGTGCCGTGTATGGCGGTATTCTATATGGCGGGGGCGCTGGCCGTTATCATTATGAACCTGGAAAACCTTCCGGGCGGTATTGCAGCGATCGTCACGATGGCGTTTTCTCCGAGGGCTGCTGCCGGCGGAATGGGGGGCACGCTGGTCGTATCAGCACAGCAGGCACTGCGCTGGGGAGTATCCAGGGGCGTATTTTCCAACGAGGCCGGTCTTGGCGCAGCAGGGATAAGTGCGGCGGCCGCTAATACCGATGATCCGGTGAGGCAGGGATATATCAGTATGACGGGGGTGTTTTTTGATACGATCGTGATCTGCCTGGTGACAGGTCTTGCACTTGCAGCGTCCGGCGTGCTGGGGATGACCGACGGTTCCGGAGAACTGGTGACCGGCTCCGCACTGACCATAGCGGCTTTTTCTACAACTTTTGGAAACTGGGGCGGTTATCTGGTCAGTATCGGCATCGCACTGTTTGCATTTGCGACGATCATCGCCTGGGAATACCAGGGAGAAAAGGCCTTCGAGTTTCTTGTAAAAAAGCCGAAGTACTGTATTGTCTATCGGTTTTTGTATGCGCTGGCGGTGTTTCTGGGGGCTACCTGCGCGCTGGATGTGGTGTGGGACTTTTCAGACATTATGAATGCACTGATGGCAGTCCCGAACCTGATCTGTGTCTTACTGCTGTCAAAAACCGTGACTGATGAAATCATGAAACATCAGCAGCGGATAAAGTGACTGGGGTGGAAAATTGTGTTATACTATTACCTGGTGTAATAGTAAGAAGACAGGAGCGATAACAGTGGATAAAAAAAGTATATGGACGAAATATCATAAAGAACAGAAACAGGAACTGAATCAAATATGCGAAAAGTACAAGAATTATCTGACCATCGGGAAGACTGAGCGGGAGTGTGTCAGCCTTATGATAAAAGAAGCAGAATCATACGGCTATCGCGATCTGAGGGCTATCATCGATAACGGGGAAAAGCTAAAACCTCAGGATCGGGTGTACATTGAAAAAATGGGAAAAACCGTAATGTTCTTTCAGGTAGGTGAGGAGTGTCTGGAGCATGGAATGAATATCCTGGGTGCGCATATCGACTCTCCGCGCCTCGATGTAAAACAGATTCCTCTCTATGAAAAGTCAGAGTTTGCGTATCTGGACGCCCATTACTACGGCGGCATTAAAAAGTACCAGTGGCTGGCGCTCCCGCTGGCCATTCATGGTGTCGTTGTGAAGAAGGACGGCACCGTTGTAACTATATCAATCGGAGAAAAAGAGACAGATCCCGTGTTCGTCATGTCGGATCTCCTCGTACATCTCTCATCCAAGCAGATGAAACAAAACGCCGGCACGTTTATCGACGGGGAGCAGATGGACCTGCTGATCGGCAATATGCCGGCGGACATAGAAGAAAAGGAGAGTGTAAAGCTTGGCGTGCTCGCTATCCTGAAAGAGGCGTATGATATCGAAGAAGAAGATTTTATGTCCGCTGAACTGGAGATCGTGCCGGCCGGAGCCGCCAGAGACTGCGGACTTGACCGCAGTATGATCATGGGTTACGGTCAGGATGACCGGGTGTGTGCATTCACCTCTTTTATGGCGATGATGCAGCTGGAAAAGACGGACAGGACATGCTGCTGCATTCTGGCGGATAAAGAAGAAATCGGCAGTGTCGGCGCCACCGGTATGCAGTCACGCTTTTTTGAGAACGCCGTGGCTGAACTGATGGCATGTACGGAGGGATATTCTGATTTAAGGCTCAGACGCGCACTTGAGAATTCCAGCATGATGTCCTCAGATGTAAGCGCTGCGTACGATCCCATGTATGCAGATGTATTTGAGGATAAAAATTCCGCTTTCTTCTCACACGGCATTGTGCTCAACAAGTATACGGGAAGCCGCGGAAAGAGCGGCAGCAACGATGCAAACCCGGAGTTCATAGCCGCTCTGCGTGCGATCCTGGATAAAAACGGCGTCTGTTACCAGACCGCCGAACTCGGCAGGGTTGATGCCGGAGGCGGAGGGACGATTGCCTATATCATGGCGAACTATGGAATGAACGTGATCGACTGCGGGGTAGCGGTACTCTGTATGCATGCACCGTGGGAAGTTGCAAGCAAAGCGGACATCTATGAGGCAGTGAAGTGTTACCGCAGTTTTTTGAGGGAAGCTTAGTGTGGATAAAAACGGCAAAGACTCCGAAAACATCGTTTGTATATCGAAAAAACCTATGGTATAATACGGAAGTGTATGACAATAAGGGTGGTTAAAGAGGATGAGTTTATTACAGGCAATACTAATGGGGATCATACAGGGATGTACGGAGTTTCTGCCGGTCAGCAGTTCCGGACACCTGTCCCTCATGAAACACGTGCTGCATATGCAGACGGATACGGGAATATTATTTGATGTAATGCTGCATGTCGGAACTCTGACAGCAGTTTTTGTTGCGTTTTGGGCGGATATCAGGCGTCTGTTTATTGAACTGATCCGAATGATCCGGGATCTGGCAGGAAACGGAAAAATATATATTCAGAATCTCAGCGGCAGTGAGGAGCGCAGATATCAGAAGATCGTACATAATAATTACCGTAAATTTATCATTATGATTCTGGTATCCACGATTCCCACAATTATCATCGGTGTACTGATGAATCAGCTGGCGGTCCAGGCTGCCGAGTCTCTGCTTGCCGCCGGGATAGGGCTTTATATCACGAGCGTGCTGCTGCTCGTTGTCGATTATAATAAAGACGGGAAAAAGCTGCCGCGTGAGGTCGGTTATGGATGCGCGCTTCTCATCGGAGTCTGCCAGGGGATTGCAGTGTTTCCGGGCATCTCACGCTCCGGAGTTACGATTGTGGCCTGCCTGCTCTGCGGATTCCATAGGAAATTTTCGATAAAGTATTCATTTATCATGGCTGTTCCGGCCGTCATTGGTGCAGCCGTATGGGAGCTCAGGGAACTTTCCGGGATTTCATTTCATGCGGCATCCTTTTTTTATGGACTGGCCGGCGTTGTGACCGCAGCAGTTGTCGGTTTTTTCTGTATTAAGATAATGCTGCATTTAATCAGGAAAAGTCAGTTCCGCTTTTTTGCACTTTACTGTTTTTTGATCGGAACGACTGCAATTATATGTAATTATGTTTTATGATACCAGATTATTTTATAAAAGGGGAGCAAGAGGTTATGGCAGCAACACAGAAAAAAAAATCTGTCCGAAAAAACACCCGGCAGACGAACAAAAGAACGACGGCCAAACGTGCCGGAGCAAAAAACAGCAGCCCTGTTTATCAGGATGTCATCGTTTTAGTTGTTCTGGCAGTTTCTATTGTACTGTTCATCAGTAATTTTGGAATCGGGGGAGTCGTCGGCAATGCGGTCAGCTCTTTCTTTTTCGGGATATTCGGCCTGATGGCGTATGTATTTCCTGCATTGCTGTTTGCAGGAACGGCATTCTATATTTCGAATCAAAAGAATTCTCTGATATTCCGAAAGATGTCGGGACTGATCGGATGCATTGTTTTTCTGTGCGGGTTTCTTCATCTCCTGACGGTAGGAGACGGCGGGCATACTCTGATTGAGAGTTTTAAGCTGTGTGCGAAAGAAAAGATTGGCGGGGGCATCACCGGGGCTTTTGAGGCATGGCTGTTTGGTCTCGCTTTCGGTGAGATCGGTGCGTATGTGATCATTGTTGCGGGACTTGTGATATCGGCGATCATCATGACTCAGAAGCCGGTGGTCTCTTCCCTTCGCAAGTACAGTTCCAGAGCATATCAGAATGTTTCAAAGGCGCATCAGGAGTATAAGGATAACAAACCGCAGCGGGAAGCGAAACGTGTGAAACGGAAGGAAGTGGAAGTGGATTTCAATTTAAAGGAAGACTCTGGTGCCCAACAGGAATCAACAGATACGCCGAAAGAGATTAAAACCTTCAGTTTCCTTGATGAGCTGACACTGCAAAAAGAGACTCCTGCTGAGGAGGTTCAGCCTTTAGCTCCGGTATTCCATCCGGAGGAGGCAAAGATCCCGGATTTTGAGGAAAAACAGGAGCCGCAGAAGAAAAAACGCGCGTCCAGACAAGAAGTGCAGGAAAGCGTGATGGAGATCAAAGGCGAGCTTTCAGAAGAAAATGCTGAGAAACGTGTAACGGAAGAGTATCAGTTTCCTCCGATTTCCCTGCTCTCCAAGGGCAGCGGAGGTAAAAACGGCAATACGCCGCAGTCTTTAAAGGCAACTGCGCTGAAGCTTCAGCAGACCCTTAAAAATTTCGGCGTCAACGTCACGATCAGCGATATCAGCTGCGGACCGACGGTAACGCGCTATGAGCTTCAGCCGGATCAGGGAGTCAAGGTAAGCCGGATTGTGAATCTGGCAGACGATATCAAGCTGAATCTGGCTGCTGCCGATATCCGGATTGAGGCTCCGATTCCGGGCAAGGCTGCCGTGGGAATCGAAGTACCCAACAAGACAAACAGCGCCGTGCTGCTGCGGGAGCTGCTGGAATCTGATGCATTTCAGGAACATCCTTCTTCTATCGCATTTGCGGTGGGAAAAGACATCGCAGGCCAGCCTGTGATCTCGGATATTGCCAAGATGCCGCATCTTCTGATCGCGGGAGCGACAGGATCCGGTAAATCGGTGTGTATCAATACGCTGATCATGAGCATTCTGTATAAGGCGGATCCGGACGATGTCAAACTGATCATGATTGATCCGAAAGTTGTGGAACTGAGTGTCTATAACGGCATTCCGCATCTGTATATTCCGGTTGTGACGGAACCGAAAAAGGCGGCGGGTGCTCTGAACTGGGCTGTTGCAGAAATGACGGAACGATATAATAAATTTGCAGAATACAATGTACGGGATCTGAAAGGATATAATGCGAAGGTCAGCAGGATATCCGGGATCGATGATGAAACCAAGCCAAAGAAGATGCCGCAGGTAGTGATTATCGTGGACGAACTTGCCGATCTCATGATGGTTGCACCGGGAGAAGTGGAGGATGCCATCTGCCGTCTGGCACAGCTGGCAAGAGCTGCGGGCATCCACCTGATCATTGCGACGCAGCGTCCGTCCGTGAATGTCATTACCGGTCTGATCAAAGCAAATATGCCGTCCCGCATTGCATTTTCGGTTTCGTCGGGAGTCGATTCGAGAACAATACTGGATATGAACGGAGCAGAAAAACTGCTCGGTAAGGGAGATATGCTGTTTTACCCGCAGGGATATCAGAAGCCTGCCCGCGTACAGGGATCCTTCGTTTCGGACAAAGAAGTCGCAGATGTGGTGGAATTCCTTGCGAAGACGCATGGTGTGTCGGAATATGATTCAGAAGTAGAGGATAAGATCAATCATCACAGCACTTCTGAGGCGTCCCCGATGGATACTGCGAGTGACCGCGATGAGTACTTTGTGCAGGCAGGACGTTTTATCATCGATAAGGACAAGGCATCGATCGGAATGCTCCAGCGGATGTTTAAAATCGGATTCAACCGTGCTGCCAGAGTCATGGACCAGCTGAGCGACGCGGGGGTCGTAGGGCCTGAGGAAGGCACGAAACCCAGAAAAATACTGATGAGTATGGAAGAATTCGAAAATTATATTGAAGAATCCCTGTAATTGCCTTATGATTAAAGAGTAAAGCCGCAGCGAGTGCGGCAAGGGAGGAAAAAATGAGATGTTCATATTGCGGTGCCCCGGTAGAAAAGGGAAGGGTTTTCTGCCTCAACTGCGGAGAAGAAATACAATGGGTGCCTGAATATCATGCGATTGGTTCATACCGTTCCAATGAACAGGTGAGTCAGCAGCGTGCATCTAAAGAGATGACTTATCCGCGGATGCAGCCGGTACAGAAGGAACCGGAGAAGAAACCGGAAAAGCGTAAAAAGAAAAAATGGCCGTTTGTTCTTGTGTTTTTTCTGGCTGTTATAGCGGCAGCTGTCGGAATCTTATTATATCAGGAATATACAAGGCAGCAGCAGTACCAGTCATTTGATTATCAATATAAAATGGCGGAGGAGATGTGGCGGGATCAGGATTATGGAGAGGCCATGGTCTATATTAACCGTGCAGTCACGCTGGATACTGATCGCACAGATGCAAAGCTTCTGAAAGCCCGGATCCTGTATGATTCCGGTCAAAAAGAAAAGTGTGCAGAGTTTTTGCAGGCTGTGATCGGGGAAAATCCTGACAGTGAGGATGCATATTCTTTACTGATTCAGATTTATGAAGAAGACGGTGATACGGATTCGATCAGACACCTTGTGGAAAACATCAGCGACGCAGGCATCAGGGATATGTTCTCTGAGTATCTGCCGGTGGAAGTCTTGTTTACTCCTGTCGCAGGAGATTATGAGGAGCTGCTGACCGTTGAACTGTACACAGAGGGTACTCAGAAATGCATTATTTATTATACGACGGACGGGACGATACCGACGGAAGACAGTGATCCTTATAAGGTCGGCATTCCGCTGACTGAGGGGACGACAACGATCAGAGCAGTTGCCGTCAATGAACGGGATATCCCGGGAGATATAAAGAGCAGTACTTATGAAATCGCGATACCTATGCCGGAAGTACCCGTGATCTCACCGGCGTCGGGGGAATACCAGAGCTCGGCAGGTTTACAGATTGAGATTGCTGTTCCCGATGGGTGTACAGCGTATTATTCCTTTGACGAAAAGCCGACGACCGGAAGCACAAAATATACCGGACCTGTAGCGATGCCTCAGGGAGAATATACATTTTATGCGATCATCGTGAATCAGAACGGAAAGGAAAGCTACCCCGGCAGTGCCACATACATTGTAAAATAGAAAATTCCATACACATACAAATGACATTCTGCATGGGGGACATAGTGGAAGTCGTATGAAAATATCAAAAAGATTAAGAGGAGGAAGTTATGTACAAGATTCGAGAAGCAAAACAACTTACGGACAACATTTTTCTTATGAATGTTGAAGCACCGCGTGTTGCAAAACACTGTCATCCGGGTCAGTTCATCATCGTAAAGATTGATGAGGAAGGAGAACGTATTCCACTCACGATCTGCGATTATGACATCGAAGAAGGAACCGTCACCATCGTATTCCAGATCGTTGGAGCGTCCACTCTTCAGATGTCAAAATTGAAGACCGGTGATGCATTCGCAGATTTTGTGGGCCCTCTTGGCAGACCTTCAGAATTTATAGAAGAGGATATCGAGTCACTGAAGAATAAAAAAATCCTGTTTGTGGCTGGCGGTGTCGGAACAGCTCCGGTTTATCCTCAGGTGAAATGGCTGCACGAGCGTGGAATAACAGCAGATGCGATTGTCGGAGCCAAGACAAAGGACCTTGTTATCCTTGAAAAAGAGATGGAAGAAGTCAGCAATCTGTACATAACAACGGATGACGGTTCTTATAAGAGAAAAGGTATGGTTACGGAAGTGATCAAAGATCTCGTGCAGAACGAAGGCAAAACGTATGATGTGGTCGTTGCGATCGGACCGATGATCATGATGAAGTTTGTCTGTCTGTTGACAAGGGAACTTGGGCTTCATACGATCGTCAGCATGAATCCTATCATGGTAGACGGAACCGGCATGTGCGGAGCCTGCCGGCTTACCGTGGGAGATGAAGTGAAATTTGCCTGTGTTGACGGCCCGGAATTCGACGGTCATCTGGTGAATTTTGATGAAGCGATGAAAAGACAGCAGCTGTATAAGACAGAAGAAGGCCGTGCTTATCTGAAAGAGAAAGAGGGAGATACCCATCACGGCGGATGCGGACATTGCGGAGGTGAAGAATAATGGCAGATGTATTAAAGAAAGTTCCGGTAAGAGAACAGGATCCAAAAGTCAGAGCAACCAACTTTGAAGAAGTATGCTATGGATATAATCAGGATGAAGCGATGGAGGAAGCGGTGCGCTGCATCAACTGTAAAAATGCAAAATGTATCACAGGATGTCCTGTCTCCATTGATATTCCGGCTTTCATCTCTCAGGTGAAAGAGGGAAATATTGCAGAAGCATATCAGATTATCAGCAAGTCCAGCGCGCTTCCGGCGGTCTGCGGACGTGTATGCCCTCAGGAAAGCCAGTGTGAAGGAAAGTGTATCCGAGGCGTCAAAGGCGAGCCTGTTTCCATCGGTAAACTGGAACGTTTTGTAGCGGACTGGGCGAAGGAAAACGGAATCAAACCGAACGCCCCGGCCGAGAAAAATGGACATAAAGTGGCTGTGATCGGTTCCGGACCAGCCGGACTTACGTGCGCCGGCGATCTGGCAAAACTGGGTTATGACGTGACAATCTTCGAAGCACTCCACAAAGCGGGAGGCGTACTGGTGTACGGAATTCCGGAATTCCGTCTTCCGAAAGACAAGGTTGTCGCTGAGGAAGTTGCAAATGTTATGTCTCTGGGTGTTAAGCTTGAGACGAATGTGATCATCGGAAAATCAACGACCATCGATGAACTCCTCCACGAAGAGGGCTTCGAGGCGGTATTTATCGGTTCGGGAGCAGGACTCCCTATGTTCATGGGAATCCCCGGCGAAAATGCAAACGGTGTATTTTCAGCGAATGAATATCTGACAAGAAATAATCTGATGAAAGCCTTCCGTGACGATTATAAGACACCGATCATGGCAGGAAAGAAGGTGGCCGTAGTAGGCGGCGGCAACGTGGCGATGGATGCTGCCAGAACCGCGCTTCGTCTTGGTGCTGAAGTACATATTATTTACAGAAGAAGTGAGGCGGAACTCCCGGCGCGTGTGGAAGAAGTACACCATGCAAAGGAAGAGGGGGTTCAGTTCGATCTACTGACGAATCCGACAGAGATCCTTGTCGATGATAACGACTGGGTTCGCGGGATCAGATGTATCCGCATGGAACTCGGAGAGCCTGATGAATCAGGGAGAAGACGTCCGGTCGAAATTCCGGGATCCGAGTTTGAAATCGAAGTGGATACTGTCATCATGTCCCTCGGAACATCACCGAATCCGCTGATCTCCTCCACGACCTACGGTCTGGATGTCAACAGAAGAAAATGTATTATTGCTGATGAGGAATTCGGAAAAACTTCAAAAGATGGTGTGTATGCCGGCGGCGATGCCGTGACGGGAGCTGCGACAGTCATCCTGGCGATGGGTGCAGGACGTGCGGGAGCCAGAGGAATCCACGAATACCTTTCAGCGAAATAAAAAGGAGGTATCATTATGGCAAATGATGAAAAATGCAGTAACGACAGACCTTGCAGCTGCCCGAATGAAAGCTGTGTAAACCATGGAAAGTGCTGTGCCTGTGTTGCACATCACAGAGATGTTTACGGCGGCATTCCAAACTGTTTTAAGAAAGAAGATTCGGAGGACTGAGGATGAAAATCGACGGAAATGATTTAATGAAACAGGAAATCCAGGCATCCAGGGCGGGAAATGAGGATGAATCCTGGCGTCTGAAACAGGAATTTCTGAAACAGGTACGTGATAACGGAGATCACTGTTCATGTCCTGAGGCCTGTCCGCATCATGGAAACTGCTTTGAGTGTGTGACATTACACCGCGGTCATCAGGATCACCTGCCCTACTGTATGTGGGAGATGGTAAATCAGAAAATGGAAGCGATTTCTCAGCTGACGGAAGGGTCTTTCTGCAGCAGATGCAAAGAAGAACAGTAGTGTGAATAATGGAATGTTGCACCGTTTTGATGTGACATTCCATTATCTTTTATTGGAGTTTTATTATGAAGATTACATGTCTCACCGTAGGAAAAGTGAAAGAAAAATTCTATATCCAGGCGATTGCCGAATTTGTAAAAAGACTTGGAAAATATGTAAAACTGGAGATAAAGGAAGTGCCTGATGAGAAGACCCCGGATAAGGCGGGTGAAAAACTGGAAGAACAGATCAAGAACATGGAGGGAATGAGACTCTTAAAACATATCCGGGATACCGATTATGTGATTGCACTGGCAATCGAGGGCGAGATGCCGGACTCTGTACAGTTGGCGGGCAGGATCGAACAGCTGGGTGTCGGAGGAATCAGCCATATCGTTTTTGTCATCGGCGGCTCACTGGGGTTAGGCAGTGAAGTCCTGCGCCGCGCCGATTATAAACTCAGCTTTTCCCGTATGACGTTTCCGCATCAGCTGATGCGCGTGATACTGCTGGAACAGATATACAGGAGCTACCGGATCATCAATGGGGAACCGTACCATAAGTAACGGATGAATTACTAAATTTGTTTAATTAAGAGGATGAACAGATGAAAAGAAGTATCATGATCATCGAGGATGAACAGGAAATCCGCGAGGAACTGGAGATGGTCTTGCTGGCAGCCGGATATGAAGTGACTTTACCTGAGGATCTGGAGCATGTGCCGGCACAGGTGCACACCGGCAAGCCTGACCTGATCCTCCTGGATATCCAGCTGCCTTTCATGGATGGATATGAAATCTGCCGCGAAATACGAAAGTTTTCTAAAGTACCAATCATCTTTGTAACTGCCAGAAATACGGCAATGGATGAGCTGAAGAGTCTGATGACCGGTGGAGATGATTATATCGTCAAGCCGTATCACGTTCCCATTCTTATGACAAGAATTAAAAATCTGCTGGCAAGAGTATATCATAACGAGGAACCTGAGCAGTCCAGGATCGTATACAGGGATGTCACACTGGAATTGCTTTCCGGTAAAATCAGTTATGCTGGAAAGGAAACAACGCTGACCAGGAATGAACTGAAAATTCTGTATTATTTGTTTTCGCACCCGGGTGACATTGTACCGCGGGTTGATCTGATCGAATATCTGTGGGAGAATGAGCTCTATATTGATGACAATACACTGAGCGTCCATGTTACAAGGGTGCGCAATAAGCTGAAAGATATCGGAGCCGGACAGATGATCGAGACCAGGAGAGGGATGGGTTATCAGATATGAATATCTTCCGCTATCTAAGAGACCATACTCCCATGATACTGTTAAATATGGCAGGTATGTTTTTTTTAACACTGTATCTGATGGTAATATCCGTTCCTTTTGGCTCCATATTGCTGATCCTTATCGTATGGGGGAGTATCTCCGTGTTCTGCCTTGTCACCCGGTGTCTCACCAGAAAGAGGCGTTACAGCGAGTTGTGGGAAGTTTTAAATGGGATTCAGGAAAAGTATCTCTTTCCCGAGATTCTAAAATGCCCCTATACGGAAGAAGAACGCCAGTATTATGATATCATGCAGGTGGTATCAAAATCCATGCTGGAGAAGGTAGAACAGGTACAAAGAGAAAAGAGGGAATACAGAGAGTACATTGAGCAGTGGGTGCATGAACTGAAGGTTCCGCTCACGGCAGTACGCCTCACCTGTGAAAACCACAAAGAAGAGATGTCCAGAAAGATACTTACAGAATTTGAAAAGATGAACAATGGTGTCGAGATGGTACTCTATTACGCGCGCATGGACGGAGTGGAGAAGGATTACCTGATCCGTGAGACACATCTTGCAGCAATCGTTAAAAATTGTCTGGCACAGTGCCGGACAGCATGGATCAGAGCGGGAATTATGGTTTCCGTCGATATTTCAGATCAGACGGTATATACGGATGAAAAATGGGTTGGGTTTATCCTGAGTCAGATTCTGTGGAACTGCTATCAGTACTGCAGAGCCGGGCACCCGCAGGTGAAAATATACACGGAAAGAGGTCTGGATGGCAGTGATGCGGTACTTTCGATGGTGGTGGAAGACAATGGAGCCGGTATCCCGCAGGAGGAGATTGAACGGGTATTTGATAAAGGTTTTACCGGAACGAACGGACGGAATTATAAAAAGTCGACGGGCATGGGACTGTATATCTGTAAAAAACTCTGCGGGCATCTCGGCATAGGAATACGCATCACCTCCTCACCCGGAAATTGGACCAGGGTGTTTCTTGATTTCATATGTGAAAACTGCCAATCTTAAGAAATCTTAAGGTTCCTATAAGTTACCTGCATACCTTCCGGTTAAGGCCCATGATAGAATATAGCCAGCGATAAGGAGGACAGTTATTATGGGCAGTTTGTTAAAAGTAGAAGATATTGTAAAGATCTACGGCAATAAGAATAACGTTACAAGAGCACTGGAAGATGTAAGCTTCGAGGTACAGAAAGGTGATTTTATCGGCGTTATGGGACCAAGCGGTTCAGGAAAGACGACACTTCTGAACTGTATTGCCACAATAGACAAGGTGAGTGCCGGACACGTATATCTGGAAGAAAAAGAGGTCTCGGATATCAGCAGGAAAGAAATTGCGCGGTTCCGCAGGGAAAACCTGGGGTTTGTGTTCCAGGACTTCAATCTTCTGGACACCCTGACGATCGAGGAAAACATAGCACTGGGACCGGTAATGCAGGGCAGGAGTCCGCAGGAGGTGGACTGTACGGTGCAGGATATCGCATCAAAGCTTGGAATTACTGATATTCTGGGGAAGTTTCCGAATCAGGTGTCAGGGGGGCAGAAGCAGCGGGCGGCATGCGCGCGTGCGATGGCTGCAAATCCCAAACTGATTCTGGCCGACGAACCGACCGGCGCACTGGATTCACACTCTTCCAGACAGCTGCTGAACTTAATGGAGCGCCTGAATCATGATATGGGTGCGACCATTTTAATGGTCACACACGATCCCATGTCTGCCAGCTACTGCAGCCGGATTCTTTTCATGAAGGACGGCAGGATCTACAATGAGATCCGGAGAGGAAAAAAAGAGCGCAGAGAATTCTATCAGTTGATTCTGGATGTACTGGCTGTTCTGGGAGGTGATGGATTTGATGACAGATAAAATGATCCGAACCTTATCTCTCAGGAACGCAAAGAGGCAGGCCAGAGATTATATGATCTACATCATTACCATGATCATTTCCGTGGCGATTCTCTACACTATCAATGCGACCGTGACGTCTGAAAATCTGGATATCTTTGGTGGGATGAGCAGCACTTTCATGGTGCTTTTGTACCTTCTGGATGCGGTTGTGATACTGATTGTGGGCTGGCTTGTCAATTATATGATGCGGTTTATGCTGGAAAAGAGGAGCAGAGAATTCGGCATGTACTTCCTGATGGGCATGGAGACCGGACAGGTGTCAGGGATGTTTCTGAAAGAGAATTTCTTCATTGGTGCAATGTCTCTGGCAGCAGGCGTTTTTGCCGGAGGGATCCTGTATCAGCTGATACAGTCACTGATCATGCATATTTTTGAACTGGACTTCAGCTTCAGACTTACGTTTTCTGTCAGAGCACTGCTGCTTACGGTTATATGCTACCTGATCATATTGTTATTTGCAGCGTTTCGAAGCCGGAGAAAGCTGAAAAAAGTAGAGATTCGCAGCCTGCTTTATGCGGATCAGACGAATGAAGAAACGATCTTAAAAGCACCGTGGAAAAACCGTATTCTGTTTCTCTGTTCCATGCTGTGTCTGCTGACAGGTGCAGTTGTCATTTATTTCGGGTTTGGACTTGAAAGGATGGATGCCATGACAGCAGTGCTCATTGCGCTGATTTCGTTTGGACTCGGAATCTTCAGCTTTTATCACTGCGCAGGCGCTTTTTTTGCATGGCTGCTTACTCACAGCAAAGAGTGGAAATATCAGGGACAGCGGATGTTTCTTGCAAGGATGCTGACATCCAAGATCAACACCACCAGCACGACGCTTTCTGTGATAGCCATATTATTTACCCTTGCCATCATCTGTATGTCTGAGGGAGTGCTCCTGAAGGATATGAGTGAGAGGAATGTACTGGATACGATTTCCTTTGACATTCAGGCGGAGTCGGAGAAAAAAGAAGTGATCGATCAGGTGGAAGCGGCGATCCGGGACACACAGAAAGTAGCTGGTATCTGGTCATATCAGCTCTATGAGACAACAGAGACGAAGTTATACCGTGTGATCACAAATCGTCAGCTGAACTCGGACCGGCTGTATAAGAAAGATTATGTGATGAAGCTTAGTGATTACAATGAGCTGCGGAAAATGAAGGGTCTGGAAACGGAAGACCTGGAAGATGACGAGCTTATGATCCAATGCCGGAATATCGTCTCTGATGATTTTAAAACACACTTTATCAGACAGCAGGAACCGGTTGAACTGGAGGCGCGAACATACAGCTGCAAGGCTGTATATGATGAGGATTTCTCACAGTACTGGTTTAACGGCATGACGTATCTGATCGTCCTGCCTGACGAGGCAGCCTGTCTGCTGGAGCCTGAGGACTGTTTCAAATGTGTCAGCGAAATCGACGACCGGTTTAGTGATGATCTCAAAAAAATTCTTTCGGATGAAATGGGCGTGGTATTTTCAGAAGATCTCTCCTTTTCCTCGGTCTCATCCACAGAACTGTCGGTTGATATCCAGGAATACGCAGTGCTTGATCAGAGAAAAGGAAATGTTATGCTTTCTTTTCCAATATTTTATATTGCCTTTGTATTGGTTATTGCGGCTGCTACTGTTCTGTCTGTTCAACAGCTCAGTGACATTGCCAAATACAGAAGAAGGTACTGTACCATGGAACAGCTGGGTTTGGATACGGATAAGAAAGAAAAAATGGTATTTATTCAGGCTCTGCTGTTTTTTATGATGCCGGCAATCCTTCCCGCGCTTATTTCTTTCTATGCGATTGTGGGAACAGGGGCGGTCTATGCAACTGGAATATCGGTTGTCTGGATTGTAAAAGTTTATCTTATAGTGCTTGCAGCATTTCTGATGATCCATACCATATATTTTCTGGCATCTTACCTGCAGTTCCGGAAGATGATCGATGAGTAGGATATTCATTGCCAATAATTACTTGTAGTTATTTTGTTTTATCTATGATATCATCCTGTTTGTAACATAAATGTAATTATTAAATCATTTATTTGTAACATTTTAACGATAGGAGGTATCATGAAGAAATATTCATTATTGGCGGCGGCCATGACGGTCGGAGCTGTGGGTAGTATGGCGGTCCCGGTGCACGCGGCAGATTTGGGCAGTGTAGAGGAACAGCTGAGGGCAAATGGTTATGCCGTAATCGTGGAACAGGCGGGCAGCCAGGAAGAACTGAATAAGATTCTGGAGGATCTGAAAGGCAGATTCTGTGATATTCATTTGAACTGGCAGGATTGTCCTGAAATTACGCCGCCTGAAAATAATGCGCCGGATACGGACACACCTGAAGAGACCCCTGATACAGATAAGCCGGAGACAGATGAACCGGATACCGATGTACCGGGAACAGATACGCCGGACGCGGAGGCACCGGATACCGATGTGCCGGGAACAGACGGCGATACACCGGGAAATGATACGGATACACCGGAGACGGGAGAACGAACCTTCGCAGAACAGGTTGTCGATCTCGTGAACGCAGAGAGAGCAAAAGCAGGACTGAATGCTCTTGCGATCGATGAAAATATCGCATCGGCAGCACTGGTGAGAGCAAAAGAAACAGAAACTTCTTTCTCTCATACCCGGCCGGATGGAAGAACATTCAGCTCGGTCCTGACAGACATGGGGATTTCTTTCCGCGGCGCGGGCGAAAACATAGCCTGGGGACAGCGCACCCCCGAGGAGGTAATGAACGGCTGGATGAACAGCGATGGCCACAGAGCCAATATCCTGAACGCAAAATTCACAAAAATAGGAGTGGGATACTACCAGAATTCTGCGGGAACAAATTACTGGACGCAGCTTTTTACATACTGATATTCAAAGACACAGACGGAGTTTTTAATCCGTCTGTGTCTTTACTTTAGAACGGTATAACAATCTCAAATTCCTCTTGTATGTCGCAGGAATTCCATGTAAAATAATATTTACTGTGACAAAAGGAAAAAGGAGCTTATCTTATGAGTATATTGAACGTAGAGC
This sequence comes from Ruminococcus gauvreauii, assembly GCF_025151995.1. Lineage (NCBI taxonomy): Bacteria > Bacillati > Bacillota > Clostridia > Eubacteriales > Oscillospiraceae > Ruminococcus > Ruminococcus gauvreauii. The sequence goes on along the minus strand of NZ_CP102290.1, from coordinate 17,977 downwards.
ATCTCACCCACGGCTTTGGAGACCGTGCGATTTTTCAGGATGTCTCATTTCGGCTGTTAAAAGGAGAGCATATTGGCCTGATCGGCGCCAACGGAGAAGGCAAATCCACGTTTTTGAATATTGTGACCGGTAAGCTGATGCCGGATGAAGGGAAGGTTGAATGGGCGAAAAATGTCCGTGTGGGTTATCTCGACCAGCATGCGGTGCTGGCGCAGGGGATGACGATAAGGGATGTCCTGAAAACAGCTTTTACATATCTTTTCGAGATGGAAGAGAAGATGAATGAGATCTGTGATCAGCTGGGGACTGCCGATGAAGAGACAATGACCGTACTGATGGATGAGCTTGGAACGATTCAGGATATGCTGACAATGCATGATTTTTACGTGATCGATGCGAAAGTAGAAGAGATAGCCAGGGCTTTTGGACTGCAGGAAATTGGACTGGACAAGGACGTCACCGATCTGAGCGGCGGTCAGAGAACGCGTGTGCTGCTTGGAAAGCTGCTGCTGGAGAAACCGGATATTTTGCTCCTGGATGAGCCGACCAATTATCTGGACGAGGAACATATCGCCTGGCTGAAGCGTTATCTGACGGAATATGAGAACGCTTTTGTTCTGATATCACATGACCTGCCGTTCTTAAGTGAAGTGATCAACATCATATATCACGTGGAGAATCAGGAACTAACCCGCTACGTCGGAAGTTATGAAGAATTTCAGAAGGTATATGAGGTGAAGAAAGCCCAGCTGGAGGCAGCTTATAAAAGACAGCAGCAGGAGATCAGCCAGCTGAAAGATTTCGTGGCGAGGAATAAAGCGCGCGTTTCCACAAGAAATATGGCGATGTCACGGCAGAAAAAACTGGATAAAATGGAGGTAATCGAGCTGGCGGCGGAACGTCCGAAACCGGAATTTCATTTCCGTATGGGGCGTACACCCGGGAAATATATATTTGAGACCAAGGATTTCATCATCGGTTACGGGGAACCTTTATCAAAACCGCTGAACATTGCGCTGGAACGCGGAAGTAAGATCGCACTGACAGGTGCAAACGGAATCGGTAAAACCACGCTGATCAGGAGTATACTGGGACTGGTAAAGCCTGTCGCCGGCTCCTGCACACTGGGAGAAAATCTCGCCGTCGGTTACTTTGAGCAGGAGAGTGCACCGGACAACAAGTCCACCTGCATCGAGGAACTGTGGGAAGAATTTCCATCCTATACCCAGTATGAAGTGCGGGCTGCTCTGGCGAAATGCGGTCTGACCACAAAACATATCGAAAGTCAGGTGCGTGTCTTAAGCGGAGGCGAACAGGCAAAAGTCCGTCTCTGCAAAATCCTGAACAGGGAGACTAATGTGCTGATGCTGGATGAGCCGACGAACCATCTCGACGCTGACGCAAAAGAAGAACTGAAGCGCGCCCTGAATGAATACAGGGGAACATTGCTTTTAATCTGTCATGAACCGGAGTTTTACCAGGATATCGTGCAGGAAGTATGGGACTGCTCCAAATGGACGACTAAAATCGTGTAACAAACCTTATCATGCGCATGAGAGAAACAGTCAGAAATGAATTGACAATTCTGGCTGTTTCTTTTTGTTTGAAAACATATGTATTGACACTGTATATTATATGGCGTATAATATGAATATAAAAAATATATGAAAGGAGATAGCATATGATTTTTCCTCTGAACGCGCCCATGTTTGATCTGCTTGTCCTTGCCGTAGTGGACAAAGAAGACGCTTACGGATACCAGATCACTCAGATCGTAAAACGAGTCTCAAATACGAAGGATTCAACGCTATACCCCATACTGCGGAGACTTCAGGAAGATAATTGCCTGACCGCCTACGATGAACAATTTCAGGGACGTAACCGCAAGTATTACCGTATCACAGAAAATGGGAAAGAAAAATATCAAAATCTTTTACATGAATGGACGCTTTATAAGAATGAAGTAGATAAAATTATAGAAGGAGGGTCAGAAAGTGAACAGGGATGAATATATGAAACAAATGCGTCATCTTCTCCGCAGGCTTCCCAAGGAAGATTATGACAGGGCAATTGAATATTTTGAAGAATATTTCGAGGAGGCCGGCCCGGAACATGAACAGCAGGCGATCGAAGATCTGGGATCACCGGAGATAGCGGCAGACCAGATCATCCGGGATCTGGCGATGGAAAACGCCGCGAAGCCAAATGTCAGTGTCAAACGCGGTATGTCTGCAGTCTGGGTTGGGATCCTGGCTGTATTCGCCGCACCGATCGGGCTTCCTCTGGCATTGGCAGCGGGAGCCGTGTTACTGGCCATTGTACTGGTCGTTCTCAGTGTCATTTTTGCCATTTTTATCACGGCAGTGGCGCTTGCCGCGTCCGCTGTCCCTCTCTTGATCGGGAGCATCTGGCTGCTGTTCACATCACCAGTCAACGGCCTGGCGAATATCGGCCTGAGCCTGATTGCCGTCGGTATTGGAATCTGGATCATTAAAGGCTGCTTCTGGCTGTGCAGATGGTTCTTGAATCTGATGACGAGATTATTTGGAAGAATCGCAAGGAGGGGATCTGACCATGAAGAGTAAAAACAGAATCTGGCTGATATCATTTGGCTGTATCGGAATCGGCATCGTGCTGCTGGCCGCAGGTATGATGCTGGGGGGACGCCCGGGATTTTATATTGACAGAACCGGTATACATTCTCAGTACAGTAATCTTTCTGATGCTCCGCATATACAGAAAAAGATGAAACTGGATGAATTCTCCAGCATTGACATCGATCTAAACTATGCGGATATAAAGATCGAGCCTTCTGACGGCTACTATATAGAGTATCAGCTCGACGGGGCGGACCCGGAACCGGCACTCGAAGTGAAAAATGGAAAGCTGCGGTTCAAAGAAAGTTCAGCAGGCGGTTTTTTTATAGGCGGATTAAACTTTTTCACATTCAGCGGCTTCAGCAGAAACGACTACAATTATTACGTGAAATTGTACGTACCCGCGGACAAACATTTTTCAACGGTAAAACTCGTGAGTGACGACGGCATGATCAGTACCGGTGATATCAGTGCCGAATCCATGGATATCACCGACGACTATGGTCAGGTTTCCATTGGGAGCTTTAAAGGCAAAGAGCTCAGTATCAACATGGATGACGGGAGACTAAGAATTCAAAATCTGAATACAGATACCGCACTGATCAGCAACGACTACGGCGAATGCGAGATTGAGAACATGACAGTCAGGTCTCTGGAAGCGCGGCTGGATGACGGTGATTTCAAGGTGTCGAAGGGCCATGCCGCAAATCTGGATATTAATAATGAATACGGAGATGTGATACTCGGCATGTCTGAGAAGCTGGATGCTTACGACCTTGACCTGGAGACAGAATATGGACGCATTGAAGTTCAGGGCTATCCGGAAATGTCCAACAGCGATGACGAAGCACGATTCAAGTCCAATAACGGCGCAGAACATAAAGTGAAGATCAGGTGTGACGATGGCAATATCGTCATTGCACAGGCAAAATAAACAAAACATGAGGGAATCAGTATGGATGTAAAGAATACTGCTTCCCTCAATTCTGTAAAGAAACTAACCATCTTATGCACGTTTTCAACATCTTGGGAGACTTACATTGACTTTGTATCATAAAACAAGTAAAATTTTATGATGCAGATATTAATGACAGGAACAGGAGAGACATATGAAAACACTCAGAAACTATCTTACATTAGCAGCGACAGCGTTCATGCTGATGTCTGTATCCATGACGCCGGTTTGGGCCGAACCGGCAGACTCAGGCACTGACACTTCTTTTCGGATAGAAGTGGTTCAAACCAGTGATATCCATGCGTACTTAACGGAATCAACGGACAAGTCCGGACAGACAACCGCTCTCGGAATGCCGAAACTGAAATCACTCATCGACCAGACAACAGCAGGAGCGGACGGGGCGCTCGTACTGGATTCCGGTGACGCCTTCCACGGCCAGTCGATTGCAACGATGGCAGACGGGACGACTGCCGCCGAACTTCTGGGCGCCTGCGGATACGATGCAATGACTTCCGGTAATCATGACTGGAATTATGGGAAAGAACAGCTGAAAACGCTGGAAGACATCGCAGATGCAAACAACGGAGCCAAGTCATTTTCCATCCTCGCCGGGAATGTCGTGAATGAGGACGGCAGTCAGTTTTTTGACAGTGAATATCTGATCAAGGAAGTGACAAAGGATGGAAAAACACTGAAAATCGGTGTGTTCGGCGTGATCGATCCGCGTTTGTATCATGCCACGGCACCGGCGAATGTGGAAGGACTTACATTTACGGATATGACGGCGTATTCGAGTCAGGCGGCAGCAGACCTGAGAAGCCAGGGATGCCAGATCGTGATAGGGATCGCACACTGCATCCAGCCTGCGGCAGATGACGGGATTTCCAATACCGTATCCGGAGTGGACCTGTGGCTTGACGGGCATGAGCATATGACATTTGATTCCTGGTCTCAGAACGGAAGCGTTCTGACCACGGAAGCCGGATGCCACCTGAATACGGTATATAATATTTCCATCGCCTGTACCCTGGATGATAACGGAACGATGACAGATCTTGCGATGACGCCGAATGCCGTCTCCGCAGCCGATGCAGGCAGTACATACAGCGCTGACGCCGCGGTACAGGGGGTGCTGGACAGAATCCTGGCAGATCAGGAAGCGACGAAAAACAAACGTGTCGGAAGTGCACCGGAAGCGCTTGACGGTGTCTGGGAGCATGTGCGGATCGGTGAGACCACGATGGGACGCGCCGTCACCAGCGCGTATCTGCTGGAGACGGGAGCAGACATCGCCATCGAGAATGCAGGAGGCATACGGGCCGGTATTGACGAGGGTGAGGTGACTTACGGTGAGGTTCTGGACGTTTTCCCGTATGGGAATTATATCGTCACAAGAGAGCTGACCGGCGCAGAAGTCCGCGGACTTCTGGAAACTTCACTGAAGATTCAGTTTGCCAACATGAACGCAGACATCGCAGGTGACTATGACGGATGGCCCGACAACAGCGGTCAGGCGCTTCAGGTCGGCGGCATGACGGTAAACTATACCTTCGAGAATGACGAGCCGAAGATCACGGATATCAAAGTGGGGGATGCCGCTCTTTCCGATTCAAATGTCTACACCGTTGCCGCTAACAGCTATCTGGTAACAGACGCGGTCAATTACCCGTCACTGGCAGAAAAGGAGAATCTGCATGAATACAGCGCGTGTGAGGATGCGCTTGCAAACTATCTCAGCCAGGACGGCTCTGTCACAGGCACCGATATATCAGCGGCCCGCATGAATTACGAGAAGATGGAACAGGCCCCGCTGACTTTGAGCGGCATGAAGGAATCTGCCGTATTGGGTGACAGTGGATTCAGGATCAGTGTATCAGGGGGGACAACCGGGGGCGAGGTCGCGTACGCAAGCTCCAATGCGGATGCAGCCGTGATTGATGAAGAGGGAAATGTGACCATTCAGGGGATCGGAAACACGGAGATCTCAGCAGTTATGGCAGGGAATCTGCTTTATAAAGATGTCAGCGTATCACAGACATTTACAGTAACAAAGGCAGCAGAGGAAGTGACACCAACCCCGGATCCGAGCCCAACCCCTAGGCCGACGGTAACCCCGAGACCGAAGAGGACAGTGACTCCGGCAGTCAGAAAAACGACTAAAAGCAAAAGCAAACCGGTAAAAACCGCAGACGAATCATCTCCGGAGCTTTCTCTTGCATTGGCGCTTGCGGGTGCGGGAGGAATCATAATATTACTCCGCAAAAAAAGAAAACAGTCCTCATAAATTCTGATGGAAACACATGGCCGTAAGGGCGCAGCAAAATTGAATTTTGCCGCGTCCTTCATTTATGTTATACTAATAAAGATGACAGAATTACTCGTTTAAGGAGAATCAATGTGACAAAGATATTACTCATTGAAGACGACAAGGCCCTTCGCCGGGAACTGACTTATGATCTGCAGCATCATGGTTATGAAGTGACACTGGTCGATGATTTCGACCAGACGGAACAGATTTTGAAGGCAGGTGATTTCCGCCTTGTTTTGCTGGACGTCACACTTCCCGGAAGAGATGGCTATGAGATCTGCAGGAACATACGGAGTTTTTCCGGGATACCGATTATCTTTCTGACCAGCAGAGATACGGATATGGATGAACTGTACGGCATGACGATGGGCGGAGATGATTTCGTTAGAAAACCTTACAATATGCCGATTCTGCTCGCCAGGATCGCAGCACTCCTTCGGCGCAGCGGCCCCAATACCGTACCGGAGACCAAGATCGTCTGGGAGGAGTACTGCCTGATGCCCTCCAGAGGAAAGCTGTGCCGTGGGAATCAGGAAGTGATTCTGACGCGTCAGGAGACGCTGCTGCTGGCCTGTCTTTTCTCACGTCCGCAGGAAATCATTCCACGTGTGGACCTGATCGAAGAGCTCTGGGATAATCAGGTTTTTATCGATGATAATACCCTGAGTGTCCATATGACGAGACTCCGGGGAAAACTAAAGGAGATCGGCGGAAATGACCTGATCAAAACCCGTTACGGACAGGGGTATCAGCTATGAACGGATGGCTGTATATACGGGAACACTCCATCACGGCGCTCATACAGCTTCTGGGACTGGGAGCAGCCTGCTTTTATCTTCGGGCGCTGAAGCTTTCATGGCCGCAGATTTCCCCATTATTTTTCACCTGTCTGGCGTTTTTTCTACTCTATCACGCTGTCCACTACCTGCGCCGTAAAACATATTTTCGCAGGCTGGCACTCCTGATACAGAATCTGGATGAGAAATACCTGTTTACGCAGGTGTGGAAAGCATCCGACGGTTATGAGGACGCCGCGTATTACTGTCTGCTGAAAGAATGTACCAGGTCCATGCTGGAGCAGGTTGAGACAAGCCGTAGGAACAGCCGGGAATACAGGGAATGGCTGGAAACGTATGTGCATGATATGAAGCAGCCGATCTCATCCATCAGGCTGATCTCAGAACGGTCGAAAACACCGGACGGCAGGGCCGTCCTGCTGGAGCTTGAAAATATGAATCATTTGCTGGAACAGGTGCTGTACTACGGGAGAAATGAGAGCCGGAGTTCGGATTTGCTCATACGCAGGGTCAATATTTCTGCAATACTGAATCAGTGCCTGTCCATGAACAAACAGCTGCTGATACAAAATCACGTGCGTCTTCATCTGCCGGATGCGGCACCGGACGTATACGGGGATGAAAAAGCACTGTTGTTTCTGCTGAATCAGATCGTATACAATGCGGTCACGTACCTTGACAAGCCGGAACCCGAACTGTGTTTCCATTATCTGGTTCATGGAGACTTCCTTCATTTTTATATCAGGGACAACGGCTGCGGAATCGCAGACGAGGACCTGCCGCGTCTCTTTGAAAAAGGTTTTACGGGTAAAAACGGACGAAAAAACAGACATTCGACGGGAATGGGATTGTATCTGTGCAAAAAAACTGCGGACCGGATGGGAATCAGGATTCGGGTTGACACTGCTGAAAACATTTATACGGAGGTCTGCCTGATCTTACCGCTTCAGATTCCGGCGGATCAGCATCAATTCTTTCGTAAATGAAAGAATTTCGAAAGAATATTTGATATGTTGTGAAAAGCAGTGCTGGTATACTGTACCTGAGGTGATGAAAATGAATCAATTATTGAAAATCGAGCATATCTCCAAATATTATGGTGAAGCATCCAACGTGACAAAGGCACTGGACGATGTGAGCTTTACCGTTGAGTCGGGAGAGTTCGTGGGAATCATGGGGGCAAGCGGTTCCGGAAAGACGACACTTCTTCAGTGCATCTCGACATTGGATGAACCCTCCGCCGGAAAAATCCATCTCAGGGACAGGGAGATCACAGAACTGACGGATCAGGAAATCTCTCGTTTCCGCAGTGAAAGCCTGGGATTTGTCTTCCAGGAATACAACCTGCTGGACACTCTGACTCTGGGTGAAAATATCGAACTGGCGCTCACAATCCGCCGGGTGCCGGGTGCCGAGATCCCTCCGCGTGTAACCGCGATTGCCGAAAAGCTCGGCATTCAGCATGAACTGCACAAATTTCCGTATGAAGTCTCCGGCGGACAGAAGCAGCGGTGTGCCTGCGCGAGGGCGCTTGTGAATGAACCGGACCTTCTGCTGGCAGACGAACCCACCGGTGCGCTCGACTCGGCGTCGAGTGCCCAGCTGCTGGATGCGATGGAAACTCTGAATGGCAGGCTCGGCATCACGATCCTGATGGTCACACACGATGCTTTTACAGCCAGCCACTGCGGGCGCATTTTATTTCTGCGCGACGGGCAGATCTATACCGAGATGCGAAGGGGCGGCAGAAGCAGAAAAATATTCTTTCAGGAAATCCTTGACGTAATGTCTATGTTAGGCGGTGATGTTTCTCATGTACGTTAAATTAGCACTGCGGAATGTAAAACGCAGCATTGGGGACTACGCGATCTACGTATTGACACTGACACTGAGCATCACGCTGATCTTTGCCTATAACGCACTGCTGTTTTCGGATGCTATTGTCTCCTTCAGCCAGCTGATGCGTCCGATGATGAGTATTCTGGTGTGTGTGACGTTAATCGTCGTTCTGATCTTAGGATGGCTGATCGCCTATATCACTCAGTTCATCTTTGAACAGCGCAGCAGGGAATTTGCCTGTTATATGACCATGGGTATGGAACGCAGGACCATGAGCCGGCTCTTTCTTGCGGAGCAGCTGGTGATCGGAGGGGCAGCGCTCCTCATTGGGATTCTCATCGGAAACTTCTTTTATTTTACCCTGAGTCAGGTGATTTTCAGAATGTTTGACCGGGAGTATTATATGGATCTCTCATTTCAGCTTCCAGCCATCGCCCTGACCATCGTGTGCTTCCTGCTGATGTTTTTCTGTTCACTGCTCAGGCAGAGAAATATACTGAAAAAAATACAGGTCAAAGAGCTGATGTCTTATGAGCGAAAGAATGAAGTCCCTCAGAAAAAACGGAACATAAGCAGGAGCGGACGGCTGTTGCTTGACATTGCAGTCGGTATACTGGGACTTTTCAGCCTTTACCTTGCCTTTACGCTCCGTGTTGAAGCCCTGGGTGGATTCGGGAATCTTGCCCTGATGGCGGTGGGAGTCCTTCTGCAGGGAATCGGCCTGATGCTCTTCTACAGGGACCTGTCAGAGGGAATTCTGGAACAGTACAGGAAAAACCCAAAACGCAGGCTGCACCGTCTGAATATCTTCTTTTACCGGCAGCTGACAGGCAGGCTGAAAACGAACGGCAGGCAGATGGGCGTGATCTCCATTTTGCTTCTGTTTACCCTGCTGGGGCTCGGAGGGGCGTCGTTTATGGCGAATTCCTATCAGCGAAACCTCGCCAGACATTCCCCGTTTGACGTGGAGGTGGCGGAGATTTACGGTGAGCTGGATACAGAAACCTGCCGGGAATTTGTCCGCCGTCGCAGCGACGTGACTTCAGAGCACAGCTACCATATCTATATGCTGCGCGACAGTGAATTGATCGCAGAAACTCTGGACAAAAAGCAGCCCGTCATGGAGGGATATGAAAGCTTTGGTGAAGAACAGAACAAAGACCGCTGTATCCTCCTGTCGGACTACAATAAGCTGAGAGAGATGCTTGGCAGAAATCCCCTTAAACTGAATTCCGATGAATATTTCGTTCAGACGGACGAAGAGTACTATGCGGATAAGTTCCGCGAAAACCCTGGAGAACTGCGGACTGGCGGAAAGGTATACCGCCTGAGGGAGATTTATCAGGAAGATTTCGCACAGGATATGATCAACCGGAGTGGATTTGGCACCAATACACTGCTCGTCCTTCCGGACGAGGCTGTCAGTAAGATCGAACCGTATTCCCAGTGCTATATGGCGATGGTGCGGGACAGAGACAATACGGATTACCAGCAGGAACTCACGGACCTTCTGGAATCAGGGAATGACCATGATGGCGCCAGCTTTATCGTCACTTACACGTATGCCGGACAGAAAAATGAGCTTCAGGCTATTTACATGATGACCGCGTTTATCTGTTGTTACGCCGCATTTATCTGCATCTTCATCTGCGCCGCGATTCTGTCCGTACAGCTTTTGAGCAGCAGCAGAAAATATCGCTACCAGTATGATCAGCTGAGAAGGATGGGGACCTCAGAACGTGAGATACGGGGACTGATTCGGAGACAGACCGCCGTATACTTCTTGCTGCCGATGGGACTGCCGTTCTTCTTTCTGATACTCTATATGGCGGGAATCGGTTTTGCCTTTCCGGTCTACCGGGATATGATGTTCGGTTCCTTTATCGGGGCCAATGGGATCTTTCTGCTCGTATACGGATGCTATCTCGTGATTACCTGTCTGCAATATCAGAAAAATGTATTGAAAGATACAAGGAAATATCATCTGCGTGAACTGACAGAGCGGTAATGATAAGAGAAACAGAAGTCTGCCATTGAGGATGTGGCAAACTTCTGTTTTGCAGTCCGCTCGCGCGTGGAGATTGCGCGAGAGCGCAATCTTTTTTATTTTTCTTGACAGGCTAGCAAATACTAGCTATACTGTCTTTAAGGAATGCTAGTGCTTACTAGCCGAGTTGTCCGTTTGAACAGGAGGTCAGTCTATATGGAAGGTTTTGAATTAACATCTTATCTGAGCAATGGGGTAGACAGAATGATCAGAGACATGTTGAAAGTGTCTCTGAAGTATCCGCAGCAAAGTCTGTTTATCATGCATTATGCTGCCGCGCAGAAAAAAGCCAGGGCATTAAGGGAACAGTCCGAGAATGACGGAGTGCACATCCCTCCGTTTCTTATCGCCAGTATTACGAGACAGTGTAATCTGCACTGCAAGGGCTGCTATGCCGCCACATGCAGTACGCACTCCGGGATGAAAGAACTCTCGGGACAGGAGTGGGGTGATATTTTTTCTCAGGCAGAAGCCCTTGGTGTTGGATTTATCCTGCTGGCAGGAGGAGAACCTCTGACCAGAATGGATGTGCTTCGGGAGGCGGGAAGACATCGGGACCTTCTGTTTCCTGTTTTTACGAATGGAACCATGCTGACTCATGATTATCTGAAGCTGTTTTCCTCCAGCCGGAATCTGCTGCCTGTGCTGAGCATCGAGGGCGGCCGCATGATCACAGACGCCCGGAGAGGAGCAGGCGTGCATGCGAAACTGATGGAGGCGATGGAGGCTTTAAACCATGCCGGAGTTCTGTTCGGTGCATCCGTCACTGTGACAAGAGAAAATATAAACGAAGTGACTTCCGGGAAGTTTGTGAGAGAGCTCTATGCCAACGGCTGTAAAGCGGTGATCTACGTGGAATACGTGCCGGTCGACAGAGAAACAGCCGCTCTGGCATTTGATGATGCGGACCGCAGAATCTTTGAGAGCAGAGTGATGAAACTTAGAAGGTGTCAGGCACAACTGATGTTTCTGATGTTTCCGGGGGATGAAAAGAGTTCGGGCGGATGCCTGGCAGCCGGCAGGGGATTTTTCCATATCAATGCTGGCGGCGGTGCAGAACCCTGTCCGTTTTCCGCCTATTCAGACACCAGCGTGCTACATACCGGCCTGAGGGCAGCCCTCTCGTCGCCGCTCTTTATGCATCTGCAGACCAGCGGGATGCTGGATGCCGAACACAACGGCGGCTGTGTTCTATTTGAGCAGGAGCAGCTGATCAAGACTTACATGGGAGGTCAGTGACGATATGACGACAAAAGAACGCATCATCGAGGAAGCCCTGACGTTGTTTTCCACTCAGGGATATCAGGGGACCAGTGTAAAGAATATTGCTGATCTTGTGGGGATCAAAGACAGTTCACTGTATAAGCATTTCAGGAGTAAAAAAGAGATTTTTGATACGATTGTACAGGAAATGTCCGTGAGAATGGGAAACATGTCCAGGGAATACGGACTGCCGGATGACCAGAACCCGGCAGAAGCCGCCAAAATCTATGAGACGATCACACCGGAGGAACTGGTTGAACTGAGCAAAAAAATATTTCTGTTTTATCTGCGTGATCCATTTGCCTCCAGATTCCGCAGGATGCTGACGATGGAGCAGTACCGGGACCGTGAGATTTATGCCGTATACCGGGGAATATTCATGGATGCGGCAATCCGCTATCAGACGGACCTGTTTGCAGAGATGGTGCGGCGCGGCGCATTTATAGCCGCCGATCCGGGGACTATGGCTGTCAACTTCTATGCGCCCATCTTTCTGCTCCTGACACAGTATGATCAGGAACCGGAAAAGGAGGAGGAAGCACTTCTGGCAATTGAACGGCAGGTTGTTGAATTTGTCAGGATCTATAAAAATGACAGGTAAACAGACATTTCATACTGCAAAATGCACATACTAAACATAAAATACGATTGGTATCTGGTCTTATGATCAGCGCAGAAAGGACATTATGAAATTTGACGCAGTATATTATGAAAAAGACAGCTTATCCTATACGCTGGGAAAGCAGCTGCAGGAACAGTTTGCTGATTTACCGTGGGTACCGGTGGAAAGCCACAATTCCATAAAGGAAATGCAGGAAAAAGAAAATGCCGAATTCGGCAAAATGAAACGGAATCTGATCATCGGCATCAGAAAGACACACAGATATACAGAGAATCATAAAGTATCGGATTATCTGGTTCCATACACATCTTCAGGCTGCACAGCCATGTGCCTGTACTGCTACCTGGTGTGCAATTACAACAAATGCGCCTATCTGCGCCTGTTTGTCAACCGGGAGCAGATGCTGGACCGGCTGATCAAGAAGGGAAAGAACAGTGAAAACAGTCTGACTTTTGAGATTGGCAGCAACAGTGATCTGGTACTGGAAAACATCATAACCGGTAATCTCTTATATACCATTCCCCGTTTTGCGGAAGAAGGAACCGGCTGTCTTACGTTTCCGACTAAATTTCATATGGTGGATAGTCTGCTTGACCTTGACCACCGGGGAAAAGTGATTTTTCGCATGAGCGTGAATCCGCAGCCGCTGATCAGCCGCATCGAACTGGGAACGTCCAGTCTGCAGAAGAGGATGGAGGCCGTAAACAGCATGTGCGAAGCCGGCTATCCCTGCGGACTTTTGATCGCACCGGTGATGCTGGTGGAAGGGTGGCAGGCAATGTATACAAAACTCTTGGAACAGCTCCGTGAAGGTTTGACAGCGAAGACGCAAAAGCAGATGTTTCTGGAAATAATCATGATGACCTACTCCTATGTACACCGCGCCATCAACAGCGAGGCGTTTCCCAATGCTCCGGATCTGTATGACAGTCAGCTGATGACCGGACGGGGCAGAGGCAGGTATTGTTACCGCCCGGAGGCGAGGGCGGAGGCTGAAAAATTTTTGCGTTCTGAAATTAAAAGAATACTCGGAGATGTAAAAATACTGTATATCAGTTAAGTATTCAATTTAAGGCATTGCAGAAAATGAGATGTGATATTATAATAGAAAAGACATTAAATGTACTGAGGAGAAAAATGCTATGAGTATAAGAATCGGAATTTTAGGTTATGGAAATCTGGGACGCGGTGTGGAGTGCGCAGTCAAGCAGAACCCTGATATGGAACTGACAGCAGTTTTTACGCGCAGAAACCCTGCCGAGGTATCAATTCTTACGAAAACTGCCGCAGTCTGCAGCGTATCGGATGCCGCAGAATGGAAGGATAAAATCGATGTTATGATCCTGTGTGGCGGAAGCGCGACGGACCTTCCCGTACAGACACCGGAATATGCAAAACTCTTCAATGTGATCGACAGCTTTGACACACACGCAAGAATCCCGGAGCATTTGCTTATGTGTGATAAAGAAGCAATAGAAGTGCAAAAAATTTTGCCGTTCCTATCCGACACTTGGCCATTGTGTCGGATAGGTCGGGCGGTTATTCGGGCAAGTCAATCTTGCCGACAAAGCTGTAATAAATCTCAATGTCCTGCCTGCGGGTGCCGTTCTCATCATAGCTGCACTCATGCACCACAATTTTCTCGATCATTTCCCGCAAGAGAGTGGGGGTCAGTTCTTCAAAGGCAAGGTGCTTGCGGACAATGCCCATAAATTTCTCGGCGTTGACGGTAGCTGCCTGTGACTTGTCCAGTTCGGCTTGCAGGGCGGCGGCTCTCTTTTTCAGCTCCGCTTGCTCGGCTTCGTAGTCAGCCGACAGTTCCATGAAACGCTCATCGCTGATTTTGCCGTTTACATTGTCCTCATACAGCCGCTTGATAATGCGGCTGATTTCAGAAATGCGTTCCTGCGCCTGTTCAAGCTGCTTGATGGCTGCGGCGGTCTTTCGCTTGCCGCCGATCTCGTTCTGCTGGACAAGTAGTTTCACAAACCGGCTCTCATGCTTGGCTGCGTATTCGGTCACTTGCCGGAGATTTGCCAGGACACCAGCGGTCAACAGATCGGTGCGGATAAAGTGCGCCGTACAGTTGCGGGTGCGCTTCTTGTAGCTGCCGCAGATGTAGCAGTCCTGTTTGCGGTCTTTGTTCTGATACCGCTGCTGATACAGCACATGGCCGCAGTCGGCGCAGAACAAAATCCCGGAGAACAGCCCCACTTCATCGTAGCGGTTCGGGCGTTTGCGCTGTTTGCGTAACTCCTGCACCCGTTCCCATGTTTCCTTGTCGATGATCGGCTCATGGTGGTTCTCGAAAATGGCCTGCTTCTCGACGGGGTTCTCTATGCTGTGCTTGACCTTATAAGAAGGCTTTTCCGTTTTGAAGTTCACCAGACATCCGGTGTACTCTCGGTTTTCGAGGATATGAACGACGGTGTTGGTCGCCCATTTGCACTCATAGCCTGGGTGATAACGGCGGGTGCTGCCTGTCCGCTGATATTCCAGCGTCCCCGGCGTGGGGATTTGCTGCTCCGTCAGCATACGGGCAATCTTGGTCGGGCCGTTCCCGGCAAGGCAAAGCTGGTAAATCTGCTGCACCACCGGGGCGGCTTCCTCGTCTATAATAAAATTCTCGTCCTCGTCCATCACATAGCCGTAAACCGGCTTGCTGGTAACAGGCTTGCCGCTCATGCCTTTTGACTTTTTCACTGCCTTGATTTTCTTGCTCGTATCTCTCACCAGCCATTCATTGAACAGATTTCGCAGCGGGGTAAAATCGTTGTCCATGCCCTCGCTGGCACTGTCCACATTATCGTTGACAGCGATAAAACGCACACCCTTTTGAGGGAACAGCATTTCCGTGTAAAACCCTACCTGCAAGTAGTTTCGCCCTAACCGGCTCATGTCCTTGACGATGACCGTACCCACTTTCCCGGCTTCAATGTCCGCAAGCATGGCTTGAAATCCGGGCCGCTGGAAGTTCGCGCCGGAAAAACCGTCGTCGGTGTACCAGCGCAGATTGGTAAAGCCGTTCTGTTTTGCGTAGGTTTCGAGTATCCTTTTTTGGTTCGATATGGAATTACTCTCGCCTTGCAATTCATCCTCGTGGGACAATCTCGGATAAAGGGCGGTAATGAGGTTTTGGGTGGCTTGTCTTAACATAAAATCCTCCGTTTCCGACAGCCAGCCCCACTATTCCGTGGTTTCATTGTACCACGGAACGGCGGGGGCTGTACAGCGGCAAAAGCGTTAAATTTGCTTCTTTACAGCTTTTCAATTTTCCGATTTTTATGGTATGGGTTGTCGTCCCATATTTGCAGTAGAAAAGTTCATAACTCCGTGGTATACTCTGATTTAACAAAAAAATCAGAAGTTAAAGGAGAAAACATGAAGTATACAATAGATGAATTAACCGCGGCCAAAAGGCAAATTGATTCAACTCTGCACAAGCTAAGAGAAACAGTAAAAACATTTGAATCAAAGGATAATTCCGAGCGTTATAAATCACAAATCACATTGGCAAAGAGAAGAATAAAAGCCTTTGAAATTGCAAATTATTTTATAGAGAATGAGATTAAGAATTGCTAAAGCACTTCCGATTTTCGTTCCAGCGGTCATGCTCCCTGGCATGGCCGCTTTTCCATGCCCCGGTTCACGCCGGATAAGTCGGCTCCTGTGTAGCAGCGGCTTCCGCTTCCAGTACCCGCGCCATTTTGTCGGCGGCTGTGGTTGTGGTGTCTTTCTTGAAATAGCCGGACACGACAAGGACGGAATTGCCCATGCGGATTTCCGTCACACAGTCAGGGCGGCGGGTGGTGCGGGTGTCGTGCTGCTTGTTATCTGCCATAGGCAATACTCCTTTCAGTCGGTAATCAGTTTCTTCATGCTCTCCATTTTCCGCTTGGCGGTTTCCTGCCGGAAGTTGTCGCCGGTAAAGCGTACCGGGACGCACATGGAAAGCAGGCGGTCATAAATCCGGGAATGGGCGGTGTCCTCCGGGTTGTGCAGGTCGTCCAGCGTAAGGTTGGTCGTGACGATCAGCGGCTTGCCGCTGCGGTAACGGCTGTCAATCACATTGAACACCTGTTCCAGCCCGTATTCCGTCCCGCGTTCCATGCCGAAGTCGTCAAGGATCAGCAGCGGATAACGACAAAGGCGGGAAATGTACTCGTTGCGCCCCTCAAAGCTGGCGGCAAGGTCATTGAGGATAAGAGCAAAGTTCGTCATGCGGACGGGGATTTCTTTCTCCATGAGGGCGTTTGCGATACAGCCTGCAAGGTAGCTTTTGCCGGTGCCTACGCCGCCCCAGAACAGGCAGCCGATATTGTCTGTCCGCATATCTTCCCAATGCTCCACATACCGGCGGGCAAGCCCGGTCTGCGGGTTCCTGCCGTTGTCGTTCTCGAAAGTCCAGTCCCGCATGGTGGGGTCGGTAAAGCCCCGGCGTTTCAGTTCTTCCACGGTGTCAAGGTGTCTGCGCCGCTTTTCGGCGGCTTCCCGTTCCTCGCGGGCGGTTCTCTGGCAGTCGCACTCTGCCGGGTGGCGGTCGCGCCCGAAGATAGCGGCCTTATCCGGCGCAAAATAGGCTTCTTTCGGCTTGCGGCACTTGCCGCAGTACAGTAAACCGTCCTCGCCGGTGTAGTCCTCCGGCTCCGGGATGGTGGTCGTCATATTCTCCAAAACCGCGTTGATTTCATTCTTCATAAACTCTCGCCCTCCTTGCATGAGTAGTCTGGTATGCCCTTTTTAGGGGCTTCCTTTTTGTCGTTCCCCGCCCATATCCGCAGGGCGGCGGCATAGTTCTGGTAGCTTTTCCCGTTGGCGGCAAGGTAGCGGCTCATTTCCTCGATGAACCGTTCCAGCCTGTCAGGGTACTCTGCCTGCAACTCGTCGTATTCGGTCTGTGACAGAAAAATATTTCCATATCGGCCATAGGGCGCGGACGGCCCCCCACTCACTCCCTTTGTTTGGCTCTCTGTAAGGTTGTTTATAGTAGTTTGGTTAGGGGACGGTTTTCCGACCATCATAAGGTCGGTTTTCTGACCATCAGTAGGACGGTTTTCCGGCTCTATGAGGGGCGGACTTCCGGCCATCAGTTGGTCTGAAAACTGTACCTGTGGCACTGGCGGTACTTTGACATAAAGCCGGTTCGGTGCGGAGAAGCCGCCCCGTTCCCGTTCCAACAGCCCCGCCGTGTCCAGTTCATTAAGCGCCCCCTTGATGGTGGTGCTGCCTTTATCCAGTATTTCTGCTATCTCCGCGATGGGATAGATAATATAAATCCTGCCCTCGTCGTCCAGCCACTTGTTTTTCTGGGAGAGGGTGGAACGGTCTAACAGCAGCGAATACAGCAGCTTGGCGGTCTGTGAAATCTCCATTTTCAGCAGGAAACGGGGATACGGCAGATAGGCGGGCAGCCGCGTGTCTGCCCTGATATAATCAGCGATAGGATCACCTCCCTGTGTTCGGGTTGATTTTGGCGTATTGTCACGCATTAAAACGCCGTTTCCGGGGGAAAAGGATAAATGTATCGCGTACCCTTTGACACCCAC